>JBBRZF010000001.1:0-75636 GCA_038236965.1 Terriglobales bacterium
AAGACCGGATTCCACCCCTACGCCGTGGTGCAACTGCGTCAGGAAAACCTGCGCGCCGATTCCTATAACCTCGTCGGCTTCCAGAACCACCTGAAGTTCGGCGAACAGGCGCGCATCATGCGCATGATTCCCGGCCTTGAGAACGCCAAGTTCCTGCGCTACGGACAGATCCATCGCAACACCTACATCAACGCCCCTACGCTGCTCGCCGAGACCTTGCAGATGAAGCGGCACCCACGCGTGCTCTTCGCCGGACAGATCTCCGGTGTGGAAGGCTACTTGGAGTCCATCGCCACCGGACAGCTTGCCGGACTGAGCCTGGCAGCGCTAGCCACAGGAACCGAGCCGCTCCCCGCCCCCCGCGCGACCGCCTTCGGAGCCCTGGTGAATTACATCTGCCACGCCGAAGCAAAGAACTTTCAGCCTGCGAACATTACCTTCGACCTGCTGGAACAACTCGACGAGAAAACCAAGCGCAAGATACGCGACAAGAAAGAGCGCCATCGCCTGGTCTGCGAGCGCGCGCTGGCCGAGTTCGCGACATGGTACGAGCAGTTGAATGCAGCGGTTCCCGCGCGATAGTACGCGGAATCGGCGCAGCCAGAGAGGTGGAACTAAACGGGCTCGGACTCCGTAACTAACCTTAGGGAGAGTTGCTCGTCTTAACATAAGCTGTGTTGCGCAACCTCCGTCGACGAACTTATGGTCTTTCGCGACCTCATCTCCGACGTGTTCACGACCTTGTGGTCGAACAAGATGCGCACGGCGCTCACCATGTTCGGTATTGCCTGGGGCGTCATCTCCATCGTGCTGATGGTCGCTGCCGGAGAAGGTCTGCGCGTCGGCCAGGCGAAGCAGCAGGAGACCTTCGCCAAGGACTTGATGATCGTCAACGCCGGACGCACCAGCCTGCAAGCCGGCGGCACCCGCGCCGGACGTCGCATCTTTTACAAAACGCCTGAGATTCCGCGCCTGCAAGCCGAGTCGCCCAGTTGCCGCTACGTGATGCCGGAACTTGGGCAAGGCAATATTCCCATCCGCAGCAATTACAACAACGCATCTCTGCAAGTAACGGGTTCATATCCGGAATTCCAGGAGATACGCAGCATCTCGGTTGCGGAAGGCCGCTGGTACACATGGCAGGACGTGGCCGAAAAACGCCGCGTCGCGTTCCTTGGCTCCGAAACGAAAAAGCAACTCTTCGCCAGTCGACCCGCTCTGGGTGAGACCATCTACATCCAGGATGTCCCCTACACCGTTATCGGAGTGATGCTCGACAAGAAGCAGAACTCGAGCTACGACGGTTGGGATGTGAGGAAGATATTCATCCCCTTCAGCATCATGCAGCAGGACCTACCGAATTCTCCGCCGCAAACTGCGAAGAGCGTGGACCGATTACTGGTGACGCCGCTCAACGTGGATGCGCACGAGGCTTGCAAGCACGAGATACGCGTTGCCTTGGGACGCATACATGGCTTCGACCCGACGGACAAGGAAGCCGCGAGCATCTGGGACACGCTACAGGAAGCGAAGTCGTTCCAGCGCATGACCGACGGCATGAAGTATTTCCTGGGCGCGGTCGGCATCACCACGCTCCTGCTGGGTGGCATCGGCGTGATGAACGTCATGCTGGTTGCGGTGCGCGAACGCACGCGCGAGATCGGTGTGCGTAAAGCGATCGGCGCGCCGGCACATCTCATCCTGCGACAATTCTTTATCGAGACGGTGGTCATCGTCGCCATCAGTGGCGGCGGCGGACTGCTGTTCGCCTACGGATTGTGTGCGCTGGTGAACCTGGTGCCCATGCCGCCCTTCTTTGCCGGACTGCTGCCGACATGGCAATCGGGTGCGCTGGCGATTGGGTTGCTCGGCACGACGGCCATTCTGGCGGCGATGTATCCGGCGCGACGCGCAGCGGGAATCGATCCCATTGAAGCCTTGCGGCACGAGGCGGGCGGCTAAGCGATGCTGACACAAGTATTCACAGAAGCTTGGACGGCACTTCGGCGCAGTCGTACGCGTAGCATGCTGACTATGCTCGGCATCGTGTGGGGCATCGTCTCGGTCACGCTGCTGATCGCTTACGGCAATGGATTCCGCATGGTGCTAACCCATGCGTTCGACGCCTTCGGACGTACGGCAGTCATCTGCTGGCCGCAGCAGACTAGCACACAGGCGGGCGGCCAACGCGCGGGCAAATCGGTTCGTTTCGAACAAGCGGATGTGGATTACATCAAGGCAACGTCGCCGCTGGTGAAGCACGCTTGCCTGGAGACCATGAGGAATCTTCCGGTCGCTTACGGCGAGCGCCTGGTGAACCCGGCAGTGCGCGGCGTCTGTCCAGAATACGGTGACATGCGCAACGAGGTTCCCAGTGAAGGCCGCTGGCTTGACTCGGCGGGTCAACTGGAACGGCGTCGCGTCGTCTTCCTCGGCAATCGCGTGAAGGAACAATTATTCAGCGGTCGCAACGCGGTGGGCGAAACGGTGCTGATCGGCGGAATGCACTTCACTGTCGTCGGCATCATGGAGAAGAAGATGCAGTTGAGCAATTACTTCTCTCCCGACGACCGCTCCATCTGGATACAGTATTCGACGGCGGGTGATCTGTGGAACACACGTTACGGCGCGGTCATCGTCTTTGAGCCCATCGCGCCGCAGTTTGAGAAGCAAGCTTCGGCACAGTTGTTGGCTGCCGTTGCCGAGCGACAAGGATTCTCTCCGACCGATGAAAAAGCTATACAAATGTTCGGACGCGAAGAGTTTCGTCCGGTGATCGACGGTATCACCATCGGACTGCAAGTGCTGCTTATGTTCATTGGCGCGCTCACGCTTGGAATTGGCGGCGTGGGAGTGATGAACATCATGCTGGTGTCCGTGGATGAACGCATACGAGAGATCGGATTGCGGCGAGCACTGGGCGCGCGCAAGCGGCAGATCGCGCTGCAATTCCTGGCGGAGACGCTGGTGCTGATGGCGCTCGGCGGAGCTATCGGAATCGCAGTTTCGTATGTCATCGCTGCCGCCGTGGGAACACTACCTTTGCTTGGCCCGCTGTTTGAGGACACGAGCGGCAAGGGAGATATACGCCTGCGTATTTCCGGAATGACCGTGCTGCTCTCGACAATCGTGCTGCTGATCGTTGGCGTGCTCACCGGATTGGTTCCGGCGTTAAAAGCTTCCAAGCTCGATCCCGTAGACGCACTGCGATACGAGTAATGCAAAAAAGGCCACGGCGTGCAAGGTTCAGTAAGGAATGCTTTGTTCTTCAAGACGATTTTCGAACGAATTTCTTTTTCAACTTCTTGTTTGTTTTTTTGTCACCGGCCTTGTGAGCCAACTTAGCGCTGCCCTTGGTCTCGGGTTTCGCATTAGGCACAAACTCTCGGCGCTGACGCGCGCGCAATTTGAGCCAGATAGGTGTTCCCACAAACTGGAACTCTTCGCGAATCTGGTTTTCCAGGAAGCGAACGTAGGAGAAGTGCAGCTTCACGTCGCGGTCGGTGAAGAGGATGAACGTTGGCGGCGAGACCGCTGCCTGCGTCATGTAATAAATCTTCACGCGATTCTTAGCGGGAACCGAGGCGCGTTCGAAATCCACCTTTTTCAAGAACTTGTTCATCTGTCCGGTGGTGATGCGCTTGCGCCGTTCGTGCGCAACCTTCACCAGTGTGGTGAAGACTTTCTCCGCGTTCTTTCCAGTGGTGGCGGAGATGAAGAGAATGGGCGCGTACTCCAAAAACTTCAAATGACGTCGAGCCTGCTCTTCGAAAATGAGGCGGTCGGCCGGAGGCTTGCCATCGGTGCGCGCGGTGCTGACCAAGTCCCATTTGTTGATGACGATGATGACGGAGCGCCCGCTTTCGTGGGCGTACCCGGCGATGTTGGCATCGATCGAGGTGACGCCTTCGCTGGCATCAATGACGACGAGCGCGACATCGGCGGCCTCGAGATGTTTGCGCGCCATGACGACGGAAAGTTTTTCCGCCATCAACTTGGTCTTGCCCTTGCGACGGATACCGGCGGTATCGATGAAGCGGAAATCCTGACCGTCATGCTTGACGAGTTCATCGACGGCATCGCGCGTCGTGCCCGGAATGGGCGAAACAATAGCGCGCGAGCTTCCCGTCAGGCGGTTGATGAGCGTGGATTTGCCAACGTTCGGGCGTCCGATGATGGCGACCTTGATCTCCGAGGACGCCTCTTCGTCGGGCTGCTCTTCCTGCTCGGCCTCACCCTCAAACTCGTCGTCATCGCTGATGACTTCGGGGATGCGATAACGGCTCGGAGTCTCCGGGCGTTCCTCGTCGAAGCCTTTGTCTTCAATGGTGGGCATCACTTCCATCAGCCCTTCCAGTAATTCTGCGGTACCGGTCGAGTGCTCGGCGGAGATGGGGTAGAGATTGCGGATTCCCATGGTGCGGAAATTTTCCGCGTGGGCTTCCTGCTTCGGTGAATCGATTTTATTGACGGCGAGGAAGAGCGGCTTTCCGGTGCGTTGGAGCAGTCGCGCGAGTTCGAGGTCGGGCGAAGCGATTTCCGTTCGTCCGTCCACCACCATCACGATTGCGCTGGCTTCGTCGAAGGCGACGCGCGCCTGGCGGAAGATTTCTGCCGGGATGAGGTCCTTGTCGTCGGGCACGATTCCACCGGTATCGACCACTCGAAAGCGCCGGCCATTCCAGATGACGGAACCGTAGAGGCGGTCTCGGGTAATGCCGGGCTCGTCGCCAACGATGGCGCGGCGCGCCCCTACCATACGGTTGAAGAGCGTGGATTTACCAACATTCGGGCGGCCAACAATCGCTACCAACCCGCCAAGCTCAATCTCTGCTTCCTTGATCGCCTTGCTTGCTTTGTTGCTTGCCAAAATTGCCTTCCCAGTGTCGCTGAATCAGAAAGTTGCGGATACTTGTGCAGGTGGGGACCGCAATCCAGACCTAATACGTCTATTATAGGGTTTCCGTGTCCTCCACTTCCCATTCCGGCCCGTTTATCGTCCCTCCTGCCGCCGAGAAGAGCGCCTCGAAGACGACCTCTGGTGCCCAAAAGCCGTCCCTACGCCATTTCTTCGGACCGGGCGGCGTGTTGTCAAAAACGCATCCCGCCTACGAGTTCCGGCGCGGACAGTTGACCATGGCGCAGGCCGTGGAAGAGGCGATCGAAGAAAAGCGCCACCTCATCGTCGAAGCCGGAACAGGCACGGGAAAGACGCTTGCCTACCTACTGCCGGTGATTCGCTCAGTCAAGCGCGTCATCATTTCCACGGGCACAAAGAATCTGCAGGAACAGCTTTTCTATAAAGACATTCCCTTCCTTGAGCAGCATCTGGGAAAGTTGCGCGTCTGCTACATGAAGGGGCGCAATAACTACCTTTGTCGCAAGAAGCTGTACGAATTGCGCGACCGCCCAATACTGACCGGTCTCGAAGAAATCGAACAGTATCGCGCCATCAGCGAATGGGACAGCCTTACTCCGACGGGAGATCGTTCGGAGATCACGGGACTGCCAGAAGCAAGCCTGCTGTGGCCGAAGCTGGATGCGCGGGCGGATACCTGCATTGGGAAAAAGTGTACCCACTTCGATCGCTGCTTTGTCACGGAGATGCGACGCAAGGCCTTTGAGAGCGACATCATCATCGTGAACCATCATCTGTTCTTCGCGGATCTGGCGATCAAGCAGGCAATCGATGGTGGCGGCGATGCCGGCATTCTCCCCGATGCTGCGGCCGTGATCTTCGACGAAGCTCATGAATTGGAAGAAGTCGCGTCGCAGTATTTCGGGGTGACTGTAAGCAATCTGCGCGTGATGGACTTGGCGCACGATGCCGAAAGCACGCTTAAGCAGAATGCTATTCACGCGCCCGGAGTGCTGAACGCGTTGGCGCGCTTGCGAGAGCGCTCGCAGTTCTTCTTCGCGCTGCTGCCGCCCGGAGATGGGCGTTTCAGCTTTGAGAATCGCCGCGAATTCCTGGAAGAAAACGGGGACGAGTTCCTGGGATTGCAGGCCAGTTTCACTCGGGTGCTCTCCGAATTGCAGATGCTTACCAATAAGCCGGACGACGTGCACAGCCTGGTGCGTCGCGCGGAAGAGATTCGGGTGCAACTGGAATTCATCCTGGAATCTACAGACCCGAACAGTGTCTTCTGGATAGAGCGACGCAGCGACCGTGGTTCGTTCCGAAGCGCGAACCAGAATGTCTTCCTACACGCGACGCCAATCGACGTTTCCGCCATTCTGAAGCAGGTGCTGTTTACGAAACTCGATACGGCTGTGCTGACTTCGGCGACCTTGGCCGTCGGCGGCGGATTCGATTATGTTCGCGGACGGTTGGGCCTGGAGAACGCACGCGAGCAGGTAGTGGCTTCGCATTTCGATTACGAAAGCCAGGCGGTGTTGTATGTTCCGCCAGACCTGCCCGACCCGCGCGAAGCGGGATTCGTCGAGAAGGCGACCGTGCGTATTCGTCGCTTGCTGGAGATAACGCGTGGGCGCGCCTTCGTACTCTTCACCAGCCATGCGCAGATGAACCAGGTTTACGACCGTCTACTGGGACAACTCGAATATCCAATGCTGCTGCAGGGCTCGGCACCGAAGACGGCGCTGCTGGAAGAATTCCGCCTGACGCCGCATGCGGTCTTGTTCGCAACCTCCTCGTTCTGGCAAGGCGTCGACGTGCAGGGCGACCAGCTAAGCTGCGTCATCATCGACCGGTTACCTTTTGCGGTGCCGAACGATCCGGTCATCGCTGCCCGCATCAAGGCCATCGATTCCGATGGCGGAAACGCGTTTTTCGACTACCAGGTGCCTTCGGCGGTCATCACCTTGAAGCAGGGCTTCGGACGGCTAATCCGCTCGCTGCACGACCGCGGTCTGCTTGTGCTGTTGGACAACCGCATCCTGAAGAAGCCTTACGGGCGGGTCTTCGTCGATTCTCTGCCTGACTACACGAAGACCACGGATATCCGGAAGGTAGAACAGTTCTTCGGCATCGACACGGATGCCGAGTAGGGCCTCGTCAATACTCCGTCCGTTTCGGCAACGCAGGCAGTTTGCCGCTCGACTGCGCGGGGCCGCTCCGCTCGCGTTACAATAGAGGGTAATCAAAAACTCTCTCCGTTCACGTCACTATAGCCAGTTTGGCTGATAGCTGATGGCTGAATGCTGACGGCTCCCCTATGTACGAAGTAACCGTAGAAGAAACGTTTTCCTCGGGACACTACCTGAGGAACTACAAAGGCAAGTGCGAGAATCCGCACGGCCATAATTATCGTGTGCGCATAACGCTGGCAGGCGACGCGCTCGACCACGCCGGATTGCTGGTGGATTTCAAGGACCTGAAGTCAGTGATGAAACACGTCATCGATTACCTGGACCACCAGATGATCAACGACCTGGAGCCGTTCACGACGTTGAATCCCACGGCCGAAAATCTGTCGAAATATTTCTACGACGAAAGCAACAAGAAGCTCGGCGAACGCACCGGCGGCCGCGTGAAGGTTTCGCGCGTCACCATCTGGGAGACGGACACCTCGATCGCCACGTATTACGAGTAAAAGGGCGCGGCTCCGTAGTCTTTCATGCATATCATCGAAATCTATAAATCGCTGCAGGGTGAATCATCGTTCAGCGGCGTGCCGTGCGTATTCGTGCGCCTGGCGGGATGCAACCTGCGCTGCACCTGGTGCGATAGCGAGTACACGTTCAAAGGCGGAATCGTAAAGTCGCTCGACGAGGTTGCGGCCGAAGTAGTTCGCCTCTCGCCGAAGTGCGGACTGGTGGAGATCACCGGCGGCGAACCCTTGTTGCAGGAGCGCGAAGCGGTTGCGCTGATGCAGCGTCTCCTTGCGCGCAACTACACCTTGCTTCTGGAGACCAGCGGTGAGCGTCCGCTGAACAATGTGCCTGCCGAGGTCCACAAAATTGTGGACGTGAAGTGCCCGGGTTCGGGCGAAGGGGGCACGTTTCTTATGGAGAATTTGGAATTCATGGGCGCCGCGGACGAAGTGAAGTTTGTGATTTCTGACCGCGCGGACTTCGAGTTCGCCCGCGACTTCACCCGCGCTCAGGGGTTGGAATCCAGAGTAGACAATGTGATTTTTTCTCCGGCCTTCCCCAAGGACGCCGTTGGAGCGCGTTCGGCGGAACACTGCACGCTCGATCCGAAGGACCTGGCGGATTGGATCTTGGCCGAAGAACTCGAAGTGCGACTGGGATTCCAGATACACAAGTTCATCTGGCAGCCGCAGATAAAAGGCGTATAGCCGAGGTTGAAAACGGTTGGAATTTGCACGGAAGTACCAGAGAGCCGAAAATAATATGGCTGAATTACCCGGCGGCGGTGTCAATACTGATGTACTCGTGGTGCTGAGCGGAGGCATGGACTCGTGTGTCTGCGCCGCTCTGGCCGTTCGCGATGCCGGTGCTGACGCTGTAGCTGCTCTGCATGTCAGCTATGGGCAACGCACGGAAATCCGCGAGCAGCAGGCGTTTCGTGCCATCTGCGACCGGCTTGGAATTGCGCGGCGACTCATGGTGCGCAACGATTCGCTCAGCACTATTGGCGGATCGGCGCTTACCGACGAGACAATCGAAGTGCCGACGGCGGGGCCGGAGATAGGGAGCGAGGTTCCCATCACTTACGTGCCATTCCGGAATGCACATTTTCTCAGCGTAGCCGTAAGCTGGGCGGAAGTGATCGGAGCCGAAGAGATCTACATCGGGGCGGTGCAGCAGGACAGTTCAGGGTATCCCGACTGCAGGCCCGAGTATTACCGCGCGTTCAACGAATTGATCCGCGTGGGCACCAAAAACGGCCACACCAGGATTTCGACTCCGCTGATAGCGATGCGGAAATCCGAGATTGTGACGCTTGGCCTTGAACTGGCAGCGCCGTTGGATTTAAGTTGGTCGTGTTATAGCGGGGAACAGGAAGCCTGCGGCGAGTGCGAAAGCTGTGTTTTGCGGCTGCGCGCATTTGAACAAGCCGGGGCGGTAGATCCAATCCCTTATCGTTCGAAGGCCGCACGACAATAAGGACGGTCCGCGCAGACGCGAGACCGGAAGCGGCACATTTCTAATGCTCTTGTAAGAGCAATCGCTCTGGAGGCAGAATTGAAAAAGCAAATTCTTCTTATCACGTTGACGCTGATGGTCGCACTTTGCGCCACTTCGTCGTTCGCTCAAATGACGGCAACCATTAAAGGCAAAGTCACTGACCAGGCTGGTGCTCCCATGGCCGGTGCCACCGTCGTCTACCAGAGCACCGAAAGCGGCCGTAAGTATGAGGCAAAAACTGACAAATCCGGCGAGTACTTCCGCATGGGCGTTCAGCCTGGCACCTACAATATCCAACTGTTCAAAGACGGCCAGATGGTCTTGCACTTTGACAATGTTCACGTGAAGATCGCGGCGGAAAACAAGCAAGATATCGACCTGAAAAAAGAAGCTGGCGCCATGCAGGCACAGGTAAGCCCCGAGGAGAAGAAGCGCAGGGAGGCTGCCGCGAAGGCCAGTGAAAAGATCAAAGGTTTGAACGCCAAGTTAGCTCAGGCGGAGGAGGCCTCCAAGGCTGGCAACTGTGCACAATCCGTGCAGATTCTGCAGGAAGCAGCGCAACTCGATCCCACCCGCCACATCATTTGGGCGCGTCTAGGCGAATACCAGGTCTGCGATAAGCACTACCCGGAAGCGGTCGAATCCTACAAGAAGGCAATCGCCATCGCACCCACGAAGGGTGAATATCACAACAATCTTGGACAAGCCCTTCTGAAGGAAAACAAGATCGACGAAGCCGTCGCCGAATACAACACGGCTGCGCAAATCGATCCGGCGGGAGCGGGTACCTACTTCTTCAATCTGGGCGCGGTACTCACCAACAAGGGCAAGTTGGACGAAGCCATCGTCGCCTTCGACAAGTCGATCGCGGCCGATCCCAACAAGGCAGACGCCTACTACCAGAAGGGCGTCAATATGCTCGGCAAAGCAACTCTCGACAAGAACGGTGCCATGGTTGCCCCTCCGGGCACGGCTGAGATGCTCAACAAGTACCTTGAACTGGCGCCAGATGGCCCATACGCACAGCCGGCAAAAGACCTGCTTGCCAGCATCGGAGCCAAAGTGCAGACCAGCTTCGGAGAGCGCAAGGCCACCAAGAAGAAGTAAACCTGCTTCTCGATTCATAACAAAGGACGGCTTCGGCCGTCCTTTGTTATCGCTGGCCATCGCGGCGAATGGCCGCGCCTCTCGCGCTCGGGATACAATCCGCAGCACGGAGACTATGACCAATCCGCAAACACCATCGACCCCTCTTTCGTTTTCTGACGCCCGCCATCTCGTCGAAAGATTTGCGCATGCGCAGCCAGCCCCCGACATGGAACAAGTTCCGCTCATCGCCGTCGCCGGACGCGTGCTCGCAGAAGACATCCTTGCGGACCGTGACTTCCCTCCCTTCCATCGCGTTGCGCGAGACGGATTTGCCGTGCGCGCCGAAGACCTTCGCGAAGTTCCAACCAGGCTTCGCATAACGGGCGAGATACGCGCCGGGCAATCCGCAGACGGATTCCTGCTGGGTGCCCACGAGGCCATCGAGATCATGACGGGCGCTCCCGCACCCCGAGGCGCAGACGCCGTGGTGATGGTGGAATACACGATTCGTAGCGGCGACACGGTTGAGATACAGCGCTCGATACTTTCCGGCGAGAACATCGTTCCCGCCGGCGCAGAGGGCAAAACGGGAGAGCGCTTGTTGCGGGCCGGAACGCGGATGGATCATGCGGCAATTGCTGTCGCCGCTTCGGCAGGTCACGCCAGGCTTGCTGTTTATCGACGTCCCAAAGTCTTCATACTCGCTACGGGCGATGAGATCGTGGACGTCAGTTCGACACCGCTCCCGCACCAACTGCGAAACTCCAATTCCTACTCACTGGCCGCGCAAGTGGCCTCGGTTGGTGGAGACCCGGTGATCTTGCCCGTCGCACCGGATGAACCCGTTCGCCTGCGCGAACTCATTCGCCAAGGGCTTTCCGGCGACTTGCTGCTGCTGAGCGGAGGCGTTTCCATGGGCAAGTACGACCTCGTGGAATCCGTGCTCTCGGAATTCGACGCGGAGTTTCACTTTACCGGCGTGAAGATACAGCCGGGCAAGCCGCTCGTCTTTGGCTCGGCAAAGGGCTCCGCAAGCGGAGCGCGCAGATTCTTCTTCGGACTTCCCGGAAATCCCATCTCGACGATGGTAACGTTCGATTTGTTCGTCCGACCTATGCTGGAGGCTCTCTGCGGAACGCTTCCCCGGAAACTGGTATTCCCACTTGCGCGCCTGCAAGGTACGGTGCGCAGCAAGACCGGACTGACTCGCTTCATTCCGGCCATACTGGGAGGAGAGTTCGGCGAGCCTCGCGTGGAGTTGGCAGGCTGGAAGGGTTCTGGCGATGTCGCGGCATCGGCGCGCGCAAATTGTTATCTTGTTATCGGGCCGGAAGTGACCGCGTTCGCCGACAATGACCTGGTGCCGGTACTTCTACGTACCTGAGTGGAACAGGGACAGGAGATGGAATGAAAGGCAAGCTTTCGCATTATGACGATACGGGACGCGCCGCGATGGTGGACGTCTCGTCGAAATCCGTCTCCAAGCGCACAGCGGAAGCGTCGGCGTTTGTCGCCATGAGCGCGGAAGTGCTGGCCGCGTTGCCGAACAATCCCAAGGGCGATCCGCTGGAGATTGCGCGAGTGGCCGGAATCATGGCGGCCAAACGCACGGCTGAGCTTATCCCTCTGTGCCACCCGGTGCCGCTGGCGCACGTTGATGTGCGGGCGGAGCTATGCGAGAATGGCGTCGCCATCACCTCGCGAGTATCCACGACGGCGGTGACCGGAGTGGAAATGGAAGCCCTGGTGGCCGCATCCGTGGCCGCACTCACCGTTTACGATATGTGCAAGGCGCTGGACAAGGGCATAGAGATCCGCGAAGTGGTACTCCGGAGTAAGACCGGAGGAAAGAGCGGGGACTATCACCGCAAGGCGCAAGCCTCCGCGCCGAGAGTGAAGAAGAAGTAATCGCAATGGCCGCCAACGTCAAGGTCCTGCTCGTGGATGACAACCCGATGGTGCTGGGGATGCTCCAGCAGGCGCTTGCGCCGATGGCGGAACTCATCATCGCGCACGACGGTGCCGAGGCCCTGATGCTGGCCATCGACCAGCCGCCCGACCTGGTCATCAGCGACTACCAGATGAAGGGCATGGACGGACGCCAACTGGTGGAGATGCTGAAGTCGCGTCCCGCCACGTCGCGCGTTCCGGTCGTCATGCTGGCCAGCAAATCCGATATCAGCGAGAAGCTCAAGATGGTGGCCGACCGCGTGGAGGATTTCATCGAGAAGCCGTTCTTCATCAAGGAGACGGCGACGCGCTTCAAGCGCATCATCGACCGCATTGCGCTGGAGAAGATGGCCCGCGAGGTTCCGGGCGAAAGCGTGGTGCGCGGCAGCCTTTCGCAGATGAACGTGATCGACCTGCTGCAATCGCTGGAACTCGGGCACAAGACCTGCAAGCTGACGCTGCATTACGAAGCGGAACGCTGCGAGATCTACTGTTCCGAGGGACAGATCAATCACGCGCTCTACGGCGAACTAAAGGGTGACGCTGCCGTTTACAAGGTGCTTACCTGGCTGACGGGAAGCTTCGAGATTGATTTCGCTTCCAGCAGTTCATTGCAAACCACGTCGCGCTCGACGCAGGGATTGTTGATGGAAGGCCTGCGACTGCTCGACGAGGCGAACCGCGATTCCGAAGAGGACAATGTCCTCGATGGCCGAGCAGACGATGTCTGAGTTGACGATGGCTGAGTTGACGATGGCTGACCTGAAGACGCCTGAGCAGACGATGGCCGAGCTAACGGCGGCCGTGCTGACGGTCAGCGACTCCAGCGCAGCTGGGGTGCGCGCGGACTTGTCGGGGCCTGCGGTTGCTGCGGCGCTCACAGAAAGTAAGTTCGCTGTTGTCGCCGCGGAAATCGTGAGCGACGAACGCCACGATATCGAAGCGGCCATCTTGCGCCTGGCCTCCAAGGCGCGGTTGGTGGTTACCACGGGGGGCACCGGACTGGCTCCCCGGGATGTGACTCCGGAAGCCACGCGCAACGTCTGCTCGCGGATGGTGGAAGGGCTGGCCGAGCGCATGCGCGCCGATGGACTCAGCAAGACGAAGTACGCATCGCTGAGTCGCGCCGTGTGCGGCGTCTGCGGGACGTCGCTGGTGGTGAACCTTCCGGGCAGTCCGAAGGGCGCGGTGGAATCTCTGGTGTCCATCCTCGACGTGCTTCCGCACGCGCTGGATTTGCTGGTCGGCAATACCAAGCACTAATCTGTAGGCAATCCGGGGTCGCGTTAGTCAGTTGCCAGTTGCCGGTTGCCTGTAAAGGGCAAAGTCAAAGGCCCGCGCTGATGGGGACCTCCCCCCTGTTTTTCTACTTTTTAAATTCCTTGTTTTCAATATTTTAGCGGGAAGAGGCCGGTAAAATATTGAGCTGTATGGCTTTAGAGATCAAATTATTGAAAACAAGGCAGTTGCCGGTTGTCAGTTGCCAGTTGCCAGTTGCCGGTAAGGGCAAAGTCAAAATCAAATCAAAGGCCGCGTGGATGGGGCGCGGCCTTTGTGTTGATCTCTATATCTAGTATGACAGATTGGAGGGGTTCAACTGGACATCGGGAGGGAGAAAATTTTCTGTTTGGAATGAGAGACTTAGCTAGTTTTGGAGGCATGGAGGGGCTTGACAAGAAATTGAGGCGATTGAGTTATTGGGTCATTTGGTGGTTGAAGGCGACAGTCAACATCCACCACGGAGACACGGAGACGCGGAGAGAAACAAATTGGGGCAGAGGGAGTGGTGGATAGGAGGAGCAGAGTAGCGGTTGCGTCGCTCAGTATTTATGCAGGCCCAATCCCCAGATTTCGAGGCCCCGGCTGTAGTCGCCGTCCGTTCGGTCGTATTCGACCATCCTCCAAATCCCGCGACCGAGGTCTTTGCCCATCGTCCACGGGGGCTGTTGAATGACCCATGCACCATTGCCATGCTGTGACACGATTCTGTTGAGAATCGCACGCACGGTAGCGTTCTTCATCTCGAACGGTTCAATCCTGAAGTTACGATTTCCGCCCGGATCATCACCCGCGATGCCCCCATGGTCGGGATTCAAGACAAAGAACAACTTGATATGGAGAGCACGCGAAGCCTCGCGCATCGTTGTTTCGTCAACTTTGAACTTCGGTATCCGGGTGTTCAGCAGGTTCCGTTTGCCGACCATTGCGCCGTCATGGGTGACAGTGACCACCTGTCCGTCAGTTGACCACCGATACCCGAGGGGCTCCGTGATCGCGTCGAATACCTCCGCCATCGTGCGGTCTCGAAGCTGGATGGTGGTGCGATTTTGGAATGCCGCCGCGTCGATGTATTCGATTCCAATGCCGATGTGCTCTTGCTGTCCAAACATCAGGAGGGCATCCATCATGTTGCGGTCGTGCACTTCGAAGAACGCAACTCGGCGCGAGACATTGACTGGAGGGGCAGGATGGGTCTGCCCGGGAATTACTCCGTACGCGCAAACGAACACCACGACGAGAACAGCATTCCGCATTCGGCTATAGACACCATACGGCGGGAATAGGTTCCATCCCGTGGTTACCCGATGTATGGGCACTTTCATCCATTGGTTCCGTGAACGACCGGAAATGTACCCCGGGTTGCACCTGGGGCTAGGCTCGGGCCGTGCCTACGGCACTCAGTGCCAAATGCCAAACCTGAGGCGAGCTTCGCTCGCCTGCCACGGACGAGGGCGTCCGGGCCCACGCGAACGGAGCACGACCCACACGAACTCGGACCATGCGAGCAGACTAGCGCGACCAGACCAGTGCGAGGCGACCGGGCCCACGCGAACTCGGCCTACGCGAAATCGGCCTACGCGAAATCGGCCTACGCGAACTCGGCCTACGCGAAATCGGCCTACGCGAAATCCAGAGCGAGGGAGTCCGGGCCCACGCGAACGGCCACGCGATCACCGTGTTTACGGCAGTGTCTTGGCGATTTCCGGCGCGCTGTCTTTCGGCTTCAGGTGCGCGGCTTCCAGGTGGTGTCGGGTGAGGTGTTCTTTCAGAAGTTCGAAGCCTTCTTCCGGCGTGTCCACGTAATGGAAGAGATTCACGTCTTCCGGAGAGATGGTTCCGTATTCGGCTAGGGCCTCGATGTTGAAGATCTTCTTCCAATATTCTTTTCCGTAGATGAGGACGGTGATCTTTTTCGCCAGCTTTTGCGTTTGCGCGAGGGTGAGGATTTCGAACATTTCGTCGAGTGTGCCGAAGCCTCCGGGGAAGACGACCAGCGCTTTCGCCAGGTAGGCGAACCACAGTTTGCGCATGAAGAAGTAGTGGAACTCGAAGTTGAGCGATGGGGTGATGTAGGGGTTCGGCATCTGCTCGAAGGGCAGCGCGATGTTGAGTCCGATGGTTTTGCCGCCGGCTTCGCGCGCGCCGAGATTCGCGGCTTCCATGATTCCGGGGCCGCCGCCGGTGGTGACGACAAAGCGATGTCGCTTGGACTGTATGGTCTTGGTCCACTCCGTCAGCAGGAAGGCCATGCGTCGGGCGTCTTCGTAGTAGCGTGCCATCTCCACGGCCATGCGTGCGCGCTTGATCTGTTCTTCAGGCGGCGTGGGTTCGGCGGAGCCGGGTTTTTGCAGCAACAGGAGCGCGTCCTCTTCCGCGTTGCGCGAGTGGAAGCGGGCGGAACCGAAGAAGACTACGGTGTCCTGAATCTTTTCCCGGCGAAAGCGAGCCAGTGGCTCGGCGTATTCGGAGATGATGCGCAGGGGGCGTCCTTCCGGACCTTGCAGGAAAGGGATGTTTTCGTAGGCGAGGGGAGCGCGAAAGTTATTCGGATTTTTTAGGTCGTCCATGTACCAGCTCTTACCTGAGTACCACGCCTGTATAGATGCAGTAGAAAGTTGGTGCGCGTGGCACAGAAAGCATACAGAAGGCGAGCGGAGCGAGATAGTTGTTTCGGAGGTTCTACTTCGCGGGGCGTGGGGTCTCGCGATAATGCACGGCTTCCCAGATGCCGAGCCAGATGTCGAGTAAGCCGATGCCCGTCACTGCGCCGCGCACAAAATTCTGTACCAGGAACGCCTTGATGATGGGATACGCGACGACGAGTCCGTTCTCCGTCCAGACGCGCGTCCAGGGAAGGATGGCGAGGAGCATGCCGATCTCGATACAGAAGATGACATAGATAACGAGCGAGATGCGGTGCATCCAGAGGACGACCGAAGGGTGTCCGTCCGCTTCAGGTTGCTGACGCGGTGGGACAAGCGTAGGCCCGGAGCCAGCGGGCGGTGCGGGTTCGCTGAAATTGTCCAGTGGCTGGGTCCCCATCGCGGAGTTGGATTCCTTTCCATACCCCACGGATGTCACAGGGGTACGCCAACTCTCGTTCGGCGTCGTGCTGGGCGCTTCCCCCTTGGGGTCGTGTGTAGGATACATAAATAGGATTCTACGACTTCAAGGCTTTGATGCGCTCGGCAACGTCGCGGTAGTCAATATTAGACCCATAAACTTCCGTGAAGTGAGCCAATGCCTGCGTTTTGTTTCCGGCGACCTCGTAGGCTCCGGCAAATTCATAGTGAATGGCGGTTCGGATTTCATCGTCGCTCGCCAGTTTCAGCGCTTTGTCATACCAACGGTACGAGGCCTCGGGCACGCCTTTGTCAACGAAACATTGGGCCAGCCAGGTGTAGACCTGCATGGTCTGGGGGAAGGGCGCGCCGCGGTCGATGGACTGCGCGACCTTCTGCAGTTCGCCGATGGCTTCATCGAGCAATCCCATTTCTTTGAAGGCGACGCCGAGGTTGTAGTGAGTCTCGGGGTCTTCGGTCTGGCTGGAGGATTCTTCTACATCCTCCTTGAACTCGGCAAACATATCGGCGAGCACGGAATTTGTTTCTTCCGCCACGGCGTCGGGAACAATGGCCGGAGCGGCAGCGGCCGCAATCGGCGCGACGGGAATGGACGCGGCAATCGGCGCGACGGGAATGGGGGCCACGGCCGGAATTGGTGGCGCAAAAACTTGTGGCGCAGGCGCGGGCTTCGCTGGCGGCGCGAGCGTGAAGTCGTCGCCCAGGGAATCTTCGAGGTCGAGCGCAAAGTCGGTGAGGGATGCGGGCTCTTTGCCGGCGGCGACCGCAGGCACTGACTCTGCGGGAGTTGCAACGGGCTCGGCAACGAACGCGATGGGAGCGGCCAGTTCTGCGACCGGGAAAGTTTCAGCTACAGGAGGCGCAAGGGGAACATCGAGAATCGCCGCGACGTCTGGCGAGGATTCTACGAAGACCGGCGTCTCCTCCACGGCTGCGGGTTCGAATTCCGGGAGTTCGAAAACGCTTTCCATCGGAGCGGGGTTGGCAGACACACCCAAGGCGTCGGAGTCGAAGACGAATTCCGCGACGCTGGCATCGTCGGCAACGGCGGTGGTTTCGGTCGGCGAATCCGCCACTTCGAGGAGAACTTCGTTTTCCGCCGGTGCGGGGGTTGCCGCTGCAATCTGCGCGCGGAATCCAGCCAGGGCCTCATGGAACGGTTCGATGGCCGCAAGCTTGTCGACGGCCGCAGAAGCTTCGGCCCACATCTCTTGCGAGAGGTAGAACGAGATTTCTTCCACCACGTCTGCGGTTGGCGAAGTGGGGGTAATCTCCTGCTCGACCTCGAAGAGCGGGGCGGCTTCCAACTCCAACTCGGGAGCGGCGGCGGGAAGCGACGGCGCGCTTTCGGCTACGGTGGTCTCCCATTCGTCGGAAAGATCGAATTCGTGCGCAGCTGCTTTGGACTCAATGGCGGCGAAGGGATCGACGGCCGCGGCGAAAGGTTCGGTGGCGGCGGCAAAGGGCTTGAGTTCAACCTCCGGCAGCGCGGCGGGAGGAGTGAACTTGTCTTTCGCAATCTCCGGCGCAATCTCCGGCGCAATCTCCGGTTCAGGGATTTCCGCGTGGGCGACAGATTGCGCGATGAAAGCTGGCGGCTCCGGCGGCATGGGAATAAAGCGCGTCGAAGATAGTTCGATGGGCTTGAGTGCGGCGGGCGCGGATTCGGGCAGAAGACTGTCGTCATCGGCCAGCGGCAGGTCGCCGAAATCCATCACCTTGCGTTCGCTGACGGCGGGCGCTGCGGCGATGCCGGGGGACGGCAACGGAATGCCGGCTTTCTCCGCGTACTTCAGCGCCATATCGCGGAACTGGTTGGCTTCGTCGCGATAGCCGGCGATTCGATAGACCTCTTCCAAAACCATGCAGCAGTGAGCCGCATCGCCGATGCGTCCGGTGCGTGCATATAAAGAAGCAAGCCGCTGGTTCAGGCGTATGTCTTTCGGGGCCTTGGGTAGCGCAGATTCGAGCGGAGGAATCGCCTTCGACGGCACGTTGTAGCTGTCGAAGAGCTCTGAATCCGTGAGAGCAGCCTGGATGGTGCTGGCGATATCTTCCGAATATTCCTGCACCACGACTGCGTTGACCGGTTCCAGTTCATCGACCAGGAAGGCCTGCGCGCCTTCTTCGGGCGTCAGTTGACGGGCGGCAGAGTCGGTTCCGAGACGCGCAATGATCTGTCTCTGGTTCTGAGAGTGGAGCGGATTCTCCGGCTCCAACTCCATCAGTTCCTTATAGAGGTCTTGCGCCCGCGGCAGGTCTCCGGCCTGCACCAGGGCGTGCGCCAGCAACTCGGTCACCTCCGCCGTGTGATTGGTGTCGCCGGCTTTGCGGAAGATGTTGAGGATAATGTCCAGCGCGGGAGCGTCGTTCTTTACTTTGGAAACGCAGCCGTAAAGCGCCTCGGTGAACTTGCCGGAGTCACTTGCCAGCAGGCGGTCTTCGAAGTCTCCATAAAATTTAAGTGCTTCGGTGACGCGGCCACTCGCCAACAGGTGCTCGCCATAGGCGGTGATGCCGCTGGTGTCGTGATGGACCGCGAAGAGCTTGCGCGCGATGGGCTCCACTTCCGAGCCCCGGCCGGATTTCAGGTAGGCATTCAGCAGGGAACTTAGTGCATCGGCCCGGGAATCAAGGTTGGGGAGCAGTTCGAGGTAGGTGATGGCTGCGCCCGGGTTGCCGGATTCCAGCGCGACCTGAGCACGCATTTCCAGGGCGCGCCCGTTCTGCGGATCAAGGGCCAGGACCTTTGCCAGCGCCTCATCTGCGGCGGGCAGCGAGTTGCGGTCGTGCAACGATTCGGCGGCATGAAAGAAGATGCTCTTCGCTTCCGCCGTCTTGCCCAGCTTGACGTACAAGTCCGCCAGTTTCGACTGCAGGGCGGCGTTCTCGGGATCCAGTTCCAGCATCTTCTGGAAGATCCGGGCGGCGTCGTCGAGATTGCCGTTCCGCAAGTGCGAATCGGCTACCTGCACGTATTGCGAACGAGCGTCGTTGTAGAGACCCTGCTGGGTGTAGAGCTCGGCAAGCTTTTGCGTGCACTCGATGGCCGAGGGCGTCAGCTTGGTGAGCTTCTTGTACATCGCGATGGCTTTGACGGTGAAGCCCTGCGCGGCGTAGGAATCTCCTACTTTGCGGAAGCAGACTACGGCCTGCTCTACCTGGCCGATGCGAGAGTAAAGATCGCCGATCGTGTTGAGGACGGTGAGGTCCTTGGGATCTTCTCGAGAGATCTTTTCGTACTCAAGGATGGCATTCTGCAGCTTGCCTTGTTGCACATACTTCTCGGCAGCGCTGAAAACCTTCGTCTTGTTAAAGCCGAATCCGAGCACCATCTGAATAGGACTCCGGGAGGAAAAGGGCGTGCAGTGAACCACTTTCTCTGTCCCGCAAGTGGACACAAAGACATGAGAGAGTAGCTCGATTATGGCGCTTACAGTACCACAGTTACAGGCCTCGACCCAAGCGGGCGAAAGACTTAGGGGCATTGGCCGGAAGGCCATGTACCTTGCAGGCCAAAACCTTCCCGCGGTTGGAACGTCCAACCACAGGAAGCGTCATATTCCCCTCACAAAAGATGTGGCGTATGGCAAAGCTGCTGCATCCAACAGGGGTATAATCGAGAACCCTTCCCACCGGAAGAACATCGGAAAACGAAGTCTCCATGTCAAAAGCGACCAAAGCGTTCCTGCTCGTATTCTCGTTGGCGGTGGTGTTGTTCACCGTAGCCGGCGGACTGGGTGTAAAAGCCTCCACTAATGATGGCGCATATCGCCAACTTGGCGTGTTCAGCGAAGTACTCTCGCGCATACGCACGGATTACGTCGAGGAGCCCAATCTTCCGCACGTCACCGACGGCGCACTGCACGGTCTGCTGGAATCGCTCGACGCCAACTCCAGCTACCTGAGCCCTTTGGAATACAAGCAGTACAAGCAGATGAAGGCGGAGAGCAAAGCCAACATCGGCGCGGCCATCTCCAAGCGCTTTGGATACGGCGCCATCATCGCCGTGGTTCCCGGCGGGCCTGCGGATAAAGCGGGCATCGAGAACAGCGACATCATTGAAGCCATCGAAGGCAAGAGCACGCGCGAAATGTCGTTGGCAGAGATCAACGGCGTTTTGAGCGGCACCCCGGGTTCGGTCATCAATGTTTCGGTAGTGCGTCCGCGTAAAGCCATGCCGCAGAAGATCGCCATCACGCGCGACGTCGTTAAAGACCCGCCGCTTACCAGCAAAATGATGGAAGACGGCATCGGCTACATACGCGTTGACGGCTTTGACAAAGGCCGCGCGCAGGAAATCGCCGGACGCGTGCGGGACCTGCAGAAGCAGGGCGCGAAGAAACTCGTGCTCGACCTGCGCAACTCCGGCTTCGGCGAGATCAGCGAAGGCATCGCCACGGCGAACCTGTTCCTGAATCACGGCACCATCTCTTACGTGCAAGGTCAACGCTACCCCAAGGAGACCTACACGGCGGACCCGGCCAAGGCCATCACCAACATTCCCATGGTAGTGCTGGTGAATCGCAGCACGGCAGGCCCGGCGGAGATCGTAGCTTCTTCTATCCTGGAGAATGCGCGCGGGGACGTGGTGGGCGACAAGACGTTCGGCGTCGGCTCCATCCAGAAAGTCATTGAGATGCCGGATGGCTCCGCGCTTATCCTCTCGGTGGCGAAGTACTACACGCCCGGCGGGAAAGCCATACAGGACACGGCCATCACGCCCAACATTCTTGTAGCGGACGTAGCCGACGACTTCATCGCTCCCGATGACGAAACCGACGGCGCTGCTCCCGAAGCTCCGAAGAAGACCAATCAGGTCGATGAGCAGCTTCGCAGGGCAGTGGAAGTACTGAAGAATAGAGACCAGAAGGCGTAAGCGTTTTCTAAGTGGCAAAATGGCGGACCGAAAAGGTTCGCCATTTTTATGTCCGACAACTTGGAGACCGAGAGAATCGATCCGCAAGAATCGGATTGCTGGTCGTAAGATGGTGGCCTGGAGGAACACGAATTGGATCGAGACGAACGTACTCCGCCTTACGTCCGCTACTTAGCTCGTCTGGTTCGGCGGTTCCCAAACTATGATTTCTCCTTCATAAAACCGCTACGACAAAAAGCGGTTGATGCGCTTCAACTCCAACAGGGGAACCGCGCGCTTGATGTGGGCTGCGGACCCGGTGGGACATTTCCATATCTTGCCAATGCAGTGGGGCCGTCTGGTCAAGTAGTGGGAGTAGAAAACAGTCCCGAAGTCACGATTAATGCTAGAAGAAGAGTTGCGGCTAATCACTGGAGTAATGTTCAAGTGATCGAAGGGGATGCCCGCACAGTCGGGCTGAACGGTACGTTCGACGGCCTTGTGATGTTCGCAGCACCCGATGTTTATGCTTCTCCAGAGGCAGTCGCGAATTTGCTCCCATACTTGAAAAGCAATGCTCGAGTCGTTTTGTTCGGAGCCAAACTGTCCCGCAATCGCTCGTCAACATTACTCAATCTGCTATTTCGGTCGCTGATGAAGCTTTCATTCTCCTCCACACCTAAGTTGAATCACGAACCCTGGTGTGTACTTAGGGACCACGGCGCTATGCTCGAAGTAAAGGAATACTTCTGTGGGTGTATGTTCCTGGCTTGGGGAAAAATAAACGTCAAGAC
This sequence comes from Terriglobales bacterium, assembly GCA_038236965.1. Classification (GTDB taxonomy): domain Bacteria; phylum Acidobacteriota; class Terriglobia; order Terriglobales; family Acidobacteriaceae; genus JBBRZF01. Next base: position 22,113 of record JBBRZF010000001.1, read on the forward strand.
AGACTCCGTTGCGCCGTTACCTTCGTGACCCTGCGCGGCTCAATGTTTCGCCCTAAAATTCAGTCCTCTCCGTGCTATTCTGAGCCCGTTCTTCTCTGTTAAACATGACTCCGTTGGACACAGGACTCCCGCCGCTCGACACGGGCGGCCGGAAGGTGGATTCCACCTCGGCAGCAAAGCGAGTGGGTGCGCGCAAAGCAAGAGTCGTCGCGCGGTTGGTGTTTGCCGCCTTCGTGCTCGCCTCCGCCGTGATCGGCGCGCTTTGCGGATTCCTCTTCGTTTACTCCACGGACCTTCCGCAGATCAATGAACTTGAGCAGTACCGTCCCAGCGCCATCACCGAACTTTACGATTACAAGGGACGCGTCATCGGTTCGTTCGCGCTGCAGCGCCGCGTCATCGCTTCGTACGATGATTATCCCAAGGTCTTGCGCGACGCCATCCTGTCTATCGAAGACAAGGATTTCGATAAGCATTGGGGCATCAATCTGTGGCGCATCGTGGGCGCCGCCTACCGCGACATCACCAGCGGAAGCCGCGCGCAGGGCGCGTCTACGCTGACCATGCAGCTATCGCGCAATCTCTTCCTGACGCCCGACCGCAAGTTCGGACGCAAGATACAGGAAGTGATGCTGGCCATACAGATCGAACGCCGCTTCACCAAGCAGCAGATATTCACGCTCTACGCCAACCAGATTTTTCTTGGACACGGAGCTTACGGCTTCGAGGCGGGCTCGGAGTTCTATTTCAATAAAAAGGCAAAAGACCTCACGCTGGAAGAAGCAGCGCTGCTCGCCGGATTGCCCAAGGCGCCGAATTCCTATTCGCCTATCCTCAATCCTGAGCGAGCGCTGCGTCGCCGCAATCTCATCATCAACGCCATGATGGAGGACGGCAAAGTCACGGTCGAAGAGGCCCAGCGCGCCAAGGCTGCGCCGTTGAAACTGAATGTCCAGGGCTCGCCGAATTCTCTCGCGCCCTACTTCGCCGAAGAGATTCGCCGCTACCTGGAAAAGAAGTACGGCACCGACCAGGTCCACGAAGGCGGACTGCGTGTCTATACCTCGCTCGATATGGACCTGCAACGCACGGCGACACAGGCGTTGCTCGACGGACTGGCCGCCTACGAGCGTCGCCACGGATGGAAGGGCAGTCTGAACAACGTGCTCGCCGCAGGCAACGAACTCGACAAATATGACCACGGCGATTGGCACGAGAACATCGTTGCCGGAAATTACATACACGCCCTCGTCACCGACGTAACGCCTGCATCGGCCACCATAAAGATGGGACGCGTGCAGGCGGTGATCTCTTCCGCTGACATGGCGTGGACCAGGAGCAAGACTCCGGCAGACATCCTCGCGGTCGGCGACATCGCTTATGTAAAAGTTCTGAGCGTGAACGGCGACAATGCAAGGGTAAGTCTGGAGCAGGATTCCGGCGCACAAGGCGCGCTGCTCGCGCTCGATAACTCCACCGGAGAAGTTCGCGCCATGATTGGCGGACGCGACTACGAGGAATCGAAGTTCAACCGCGCAACACAGGCCTTGCGACAAACAGGTTCGTCGTTCAAGCCTTACGTTTACACCACTGCGGTGGAAGACGGCGCGGAGCCTGATGACATCATCCTCGACGCGCCCACAACGTTTGCGACCGCCAGCGGGCCTTACTCTCCGCATAATTACGATGGAAAGTTTGAAGGGAACATCACGCTTCGTCACGCCCTCGCCGAGTCGCGCAACATTCCCGCGCTGAAACTGGCGCAGCGCGTCACCATCAAAGCCATCATCGACATGGTGCATCGCTTCGGCATCACCTCGGAAATCCCCGCGTATCTGCCGGTCGCGCTCGGCTCCGCCGAGGTCACCTTGATTGAACAGACAGCCGCGTACAGCACCTTCCCGAATGACGGCGTACGTGTTTCTCCGCATTACATTCGCAAGGTGGTCGATTACGATGGCCACGTGCTGGAAGAAAATTTTCCCGAAGTCCGTGATGTGATCAACGCACGCACGGCGCGCATCATGACCTCGCTTTTGCGCGAAGTGGTGCTGCACGGAACCGGATTCACGGCCTCGAAACTCAATCATCCGCTGGGCGGAAAGACGGGAACGACCAACGATTTCACCGATGCGTGGTTCGTCGGATTCTCGCCGTCTGTTTCTTGTGGTGTATGGGTCGGCTTCGACGAAAAGAAAACGCTTGGCAATAAAGAGACCGGCGCGCAGGCGGCGCTGCCCATCTGGATAGAATTCATGAAGGCCGCCATCGCCGACAAACCGGACGAACAGTTTCCGGAGCTCTCGCCGGAAGACTTAAAGAATGCCGCGGCCAAACCAAAAGTAAAGCTGGACACTACGATTTCAAAACCCGCCGACACGGAGGCGCACTGATGCGGCGCTTCTTCGGCGTCGTAGTGCGTGTATTGATTCTGCTCGTCGTCGGTATGGCCTCGGCGCTCACGTCCATGCGCTTTGCCATCCATGGACGCGAGGTGCAAGTTCCCAAGCTTGTGGGCATGACTCCCTCGGACGCCGAGCGTGCGGCCAATGCCAATGGCCTTACGCTCTTTCGGGAGAATCGTTTTTACAGCAGCGAGGTTCCGGCAGGGAAGATCATCTCGCAATTGCCGACGCCTGGGTCTGTCGTGCGCAGCGGCTGGCGCGTGCGGGTCGCCGAAAGTCTTGGGCCGCAGACGATCGTGATTCCAAGCCTCATCGGCCAGAGTCCTCGCGCTGCGGAGATCAACATACGTCGCCGCGGACTGGAGATGGAAGGCATCGCGACCGTGGTGCTGCCCGGTGCGCCCGCTGACCAGGTGATCGCGCAGAGTCCTGCGCCGAACGCGAAAGATGTTTCCTCTCCCAAGGTCGGACTGCTCACAACCGCGCCCGAAGGCGAGAAGGCTTACGTCATGCCCGAACTGAGCGGGATGACCCTGGGCGCGGCGTCGGTCGCCATCACCGACGTCGGACTGAAACTCGGCAACGTTGCCACGGCAAAAAGCGATCAGGATCCGCTGATACCTGCGCCGCCTCGCACGGAACCTGTCATCGTCCGCCAATCCATCCCCGCAGGTCAAAAGGTCCTCACCGGCGCTACGGTCGCCGTTGACGTGTTGCGTTGATGCCGGTCTGAGTTCGCGACTCACTACTCGCGACTCACTACTTACTACTCACTGCATGCGACTGCCAGTACACTACCTGCATGCGCTTTGTAGCCATTATCCCTGCACGCATCGCCTCCACGCGTTTGCCACGCAAGCCCTTGCATCTCATCGATGGCAAGCCGATGATCCAGCGCGTCTATGAAGCGGCGATTGCCGCGCCCATGTTGAAAGACGTCATCATCGCCACCGACAGCGAAGAGATCATGGCGCTGGCGAAGAAGATGCATTGGAATGCGCGCATGACCTCGCATGACCACCGCAGCGGGACGGACCGCGTCCATGAGGTCGCGCAGTCGATCGACGCCGATGTCTATCTCAACATACAGGGCGACGAACCGCTGACACGTCCCGAACATATTTCAGTTTTGCTGGATCTGATGGTTCGTCCCGGAGTAGCAGTCGGAACTTTGAAGACCATCTGCCCGCCAGAAGACGCTGCCAATCCCAATGCGGTGAAGGTGGTTGCCGACGTCACCGGACGCGCGCTGTATTTCTCGCGCTCCACCATCCCCTTCGATCGCGACAGCACGGGGAAGTCGCGCTACTTCAAGCATCTCGGTTTTTATGCCTATCGCAAGGCTGCGCTGGAGACGTTCGTGCGCTTGAAGGAATCGTCACTCGAGGTAAGCGAGCGGCTGGAACAACTTCGCTTTTTAGAGAATGGAATCGACATCTACGTCGCAGAGACTCCGTTCGACACCATTGGCGTGGACACTGAAGCCGACGTCCAACGTGTAGAAGAGATTCTGAGGTCTCGCGGATAAAAGTTTTGGCGCGGGAATCTATTTCTTCTTTGCCCACCGCTTCGCGGCTGCGATTCGCTTGGCGATCGCCGGGTGCGAGTGGAAAAGGATCTCCACCAGGCGCGAAGGATTCCGCTCCGATAGATTCTGCTCCGCAAGTTTGTTCATGGCGGAAACAAAAGGCGCGATGGACGCGATCGATTTCCACGCGTAACGGTCTGCCTCGCGTTCGTTGTAACGCGAATAGGCGTTCATCACCGGAACCAGCAGCAGAGATATCACGGTGGTGGTGAGGATGATAAGCGGGAGATTCGCGAAATCGCGATCACCCTGGAACCAGCCTCGCTCCAGTTCTGCCCAACGCAGCACCGACTTCACCGCCCAGAATCCGGCGAAAGTGATCACCGCCTGCACGGCGATGCTCTTCAAGATGTGCTTGTGAACGTGGTGTCCGAGTTCGTGCGCCAGCACGGCTTCAATCTCGTCTTCCGAATAGTTCTGCAACAGCGTGTCGGCCAAAATAATGCGGCGCGTGTTGCCTAATCCGGTCAGGGCGGCGTTCGCCTTTTTCGATTTCTCTGACAGGCGCCATTCGTAGACTCCGCGGACGGTCGTTCCCGCGCGTTTGCTTAATTCGGTCAGTCGAGTGCGCAGCGAGTCGTCTTCCAGCGGCCGGAATTTGTAGAAGATGGGGAACAGCACCACCGGCGCTATCTGCGCGAAGAAGACCATCAGCACCAGGAAGGTGACCCACGCGACCAGCCACCATGCTTGCGGAGCGATAAGTATGAGCGCGTACAGCACTTCGGCCAGCAAGGTCGACAGGACCAATCCGACCAGGAACCCTTTGATCTGGTCGAGGAGCCATCCGCGCAATTTCTGATTGCTCAGGTGGTATTCGTGCTCCAGGCGAAAGCTGTAGTAATCAAGTCCGATGCCGAGCACCTTGCCGATGATCAGCAGCAGGATGATGTAGAGGAAGAGTCCGAGTTCGTATTGGTCTTTCGCCAGAACCACCAGCGAGAGGTGCGCCAGTTTCTTCGTCCACCCGGTCGCCAGCAATACCACGAGCATGGCGAGTCCGAGCACCGCGTCGAGGATGCCAAGCTGCCGATGGATGCGGTTATAGCGTTGTGCTTGCGGCGAGTCGTCCGCCACGGTGGCGAACAACAATTTTGCCGCTCGCATGGGGGAGGATGCGAATCGCATTTAGTCTCACAAAAAGTTGGAGTGTCTAAACAAAATCATATCGGAAACCGGGAAGCAGCGGAAAACAAAACGGGCAAACACAAGGCTACCCGTTCGATCCGTACCTTCGTGATCTGCAAGCTTAGTGACTCAGTGCCGCCTCCTTTTCGTAAACGAAGGCGACCGCCGCCTTCAGCACTTCCTGCACGACCTCCGGCGATGGAGCTTCGCAGTAGATGCGCATCAGCGGTTCGGTCCCGGAAGCCCGCAGGAGGACCCAGGTTTCGGCGTCCTTGCCGTTGTTGTTGGGCACGTCGAGGAAGCACTTGATGCCGTCGAGGTTGCCCGAGCTGATGATGTTGTACTGGCCGATCTTCTTCGGACCCGCAGCAGCGCGACGCAGCGCATCCTGCTTGACCTCTTCCGGAATCGTCAGGTCGCGACGTCCGTAGTGGTGCTGGCCGAACTCATCCTGCAGTTGGTCCACAAGTTGTTTAAGCGTCTTGCCGTAATCGGCCATTGCGTTGGCGATGAGCAGCGAGTTCAGGATGCCGTCGCGTTCCGGCAGAAAATGGCTTGGCAGTCCGATGCCGCCCGACTCTTCTCCGCCGATCAGCACCTGCTTGCCGCTCATTACGATGTCGGTCACGTACTTGAAGCCGATGCCGTGCTCGATGAGTTCGCGACCGTGTTTGGCGGCGATGCGGTCCAGCATCTTGGTCGTGTTGTAGGCGCGGGTGATGGCGCCCGGCCATTTCTTGTAATCCAGTAACCAGCTCAGCAGGATGGCGTAACATTTGTGCGCATCGACAAAACTTCCGTCGCCGGCCACGGCCCCTACGCGGTCCGCGTCTCCGTCCATCACCAATCCGGCATCGCACTTTTCTGCGACGACGGTATCCTGCAATGCCTGCACGTTGGGAATGATGGGTTCTGGATTGATGCCGGGAAACAGCGGATTCACCTCAGCGCGTATCTGTATGTGCTTGATGCCGTGTTCGGCGAAAATACCGGAGAGGATATTTCTTCCGGAGCCGTACATGCAATCGACGGCAAAGTAGAAATTCGATTTTGCGATCTTGTCGAGATCGGCAAGCTTCACGATGGCAGGGATGTAATCCTTCTTCAGGTCCACCACTTCGATCTTGCCGCCGGGATTTTTCGGCGCGGCCCCGGCATAGAGCTCCTGCTCGATGATCTTGATCTGCGCAGGCGTCGCCGAACCACCGAAGTTTCCTTTGAACTTCACGCCATTCCAACTCCAAGGATTATGGCTGCTGGTGATCATGACGCCGCCGGCGGTGTCGAGCATTTTCGCCGCGTAGGAGATCGCAGGCGTCGGCAGGTAATCATCAGAAATGCGCACGGAGATGCCCGCGGCTGCCAGTTCTTCCGAGATCGCTTCCGCGAAACGCTTCGAAGCGAAGCGCGTGTCGAAGCCCACGACCACGCCTTTTTTCGGGTCTTCATGCCTGATGATGTAGGAGGCTATGGCGCGGCCAACCGCGCGCACGCTCTCAAAGGTGTAGTCGTCGGCGATGATCCCACGCCAGCCGTCCGTGCCAAACTTGATCCTGGTTACATCCATAAGAATTCGGGTCCATATCCTTGCGGGTTGAAAATGGCGTACTTTACCGCAACTATCAAACTAATTGTTTCAGCTTCTTCTCGTCCAGATACTTCACGATCTTTCCCACGTCCTGTGCGCGATCTCGAGTGGTGATCAGCAGCGCGTCTGCAGTCTCCACTACTACCAGATTGCTCACTCCCACGGCAGCCACGAATTTTCCCGGAGCATGGAAATAGTTGCCATTCGCATCCAGCGCGAACAGCGACTTGCCCGTCGAGATGTTGGACGCCAGCTTCTGCCCTTCCGTTCCCGCGCGATGTTCCCATAGCGCAGACCATGAACCCAGGTCGTTCCAATCGAACCCGGCGGGAATGCAGTAGATGTTCGAGTTGTGTTCGCCTTTGGCCGAGCGCGGTTCCAGCAGCGCGTAATCCACGCTGATGTTTTCGCACTTGGGATAGAGCTTCGCAAACGTCTTCTCGAAATCCTTTGTGCCGTAAGCCGCCGCGATCTTCTCCAGGTAGGGCGCGGTCTCCGGAAGGTGTTCTCTCAGCGCCGCCGCCAGCGTCGATGCCGACCAGACGAAGATGCCGCTGTTCCAGTAATAATTTCCTGCGCTGACGAATTCTTCCGCGCGTTCCGCGTTCGGCTTCTCGGTGAAGCGGCGCACGCGCAGCACTCCGCTGGAAACTTTTTCGCCGGCATCGATGTATCCATATCCGGTCTCCGCGCGTGTCGGCTTCACGCCCAGCACGACCATGTTCTCGCCTCGGGCGGCGATGGCGATGGCTTCGCTCATGTTCTTGCAAAAAGCCTTTTCGTTGCCGATGACGTGGTCGGAAGGGAAGAGTCCCAGCACGGCATCGGGATCGCGATGCAGCAGGATGAAGGCCGCCAGTCCGATGGCCGGAGCGGTGTTGCGCCCCATCGGTTCGGCGACGATCTGCTTCTTCGGGATGGTGCGCAGTTGTCGCGCGATGTTGTCGCGCAGATCGTCGTTGGTGATGACCCAGAACTGTTCGCGTTCGGCGATGGGCAACAATCGCTCCACCGTTTCCTGGATCATCGACTTGGCGCTGTTGAGCGGCAGCAGTTGTTTTGCAAGACGTTTACGGCTGAGCGGCCAGAAACGCGTGCCGCGTCCTCCGGCGAGGATTATCGGATAGAACTTCGGTCCAGCAGTTTTTGCCACGATCTCTCTCTTGCTGCGAGCCATGCACCCGCGGAGTGCTGATCACCCAAGCGTTGTCGCCGGAACCGTTGTGGCTTCTGCGGGCAACCTCATGCGTAGAAATTCTATCTTCCATTGCGGACGCAACGTGATCTGCCGTTGCGACGCCGGGATGACCACGGCTTCTCCGCGATTGAAACTGACCGGTTGCGCGCCCTCGGCTTCCACCACGCCGCATCCATCCAGCGCTACCAGCACCTGCGCGGAACTCTTTCCCGGCTCCGCCGTCAATGTCATCAACTCCGCGGCTTCGTACTTTTCCACCACGAAGCATGGAGACGCGACCAGCAACTGGTGACCATCGATCTCCTGCGACGCAACCTTGCCGGCGTGCGTACGCTCGCGCGTTGCGGCCAACCCTTCTTTTACGTGCAATTCGCGGGGACGCCCGTAGTCGTAGAGGCGATAGGTGGTGTCGGAATTCTGCTGCGTTTCCACCAAAATGGAACCGGGTGCGATGGCGTGTACCGTGCCCGCATCGACGTAGAGCATTTCGCCGCTCTTTACGTCGAGCCAGTTCAGCAGCGTTTCCGCACGAGTCTCGTGAATGGCCGCTTCCAGTTCTTCCTTTGTCGTGCCCGGTTTCAATCCTAGGCCGACCTGCGCTCCCGCCACCGAGCGATAGATGTACCAGCACTCGGTCTTTCCGCAAGGCTGCCCTAGCCGGAGCGCGCCCTCGTCGTCGGGATGCACTTGCACGGAAAGCTTCTGCTTGGGAAAAAGGAACTTGATGAGCAGCGGAAATCTGTCGTGCTGCGGAGCGGCCTCGCCCACCAGTTCCGCGCCATATCGGGTGCAGAGTTCGCCGAGCGTCGCGCCCGAAAACGGCCCGTTCGCGATCTTGCATTCGTCGGCCGTCAACCAGGCTTCGCCAATAGGTTCGTTGCCCACCACCCGCGAATACACGGGCGCAAGGTCACGAGTTCCCCAAACGCGTTCGCGGAAATCGGGCATCAACAAAAATGGATAGAGTTCAGACATTATTATTCTTCAAGCCGGAGTAACTGCGAATTCAGGGTGGCCGAATAGTTAGATTGCCAGACTAGATGAGACGTTGCACAAGCGGCAGACCGCGAAATCGTTAAGGAGGCCGCTAGTGCGGCAGCCCCCTCACGGTTCTACAGCTTTGCGAAAAACTGTTTCATGCGATCCACGCCGCGGTCGATCTCCGTCGCAGAAGTCGCATAGGAAAGGCGAATATGTTCGTTCGTTCCGAAGGCTTCGCCCGGAACGGCGACCACGTGCGCTTCCGTCAGCAGGCGTCGGGCAACGTCGCCCGCCGACTTCATGCCGTCGCGTCCAATGTAGGCACTCACGTTGGGATAGACATAGAAGGCGCCATCGGGCTTATAGCAGTGCACGCCCTTGATCTCGCCGAGTTCCTTCAGAATGCGGTCGCGCAAGGTGACGTACTCGGCGCCCATATCGGCGACGCATTGTTGCGAGCCGTTCAGCGCCGCGACTGCCGCCTTCTGCACGATGGAGGTCGGATTCGAAGTCGATTGGCTCTGCAGCTTCGCCATCTGCTTGATCGCCGCCGCCGGGCCCAGCGCATAACCGAGTCGCCAGCCTGTCATCGCATAAGTTTTGGAAAGCGAGCCGATCACAACCACGCGGTCTTTCGCCTCCGTCAGTGAACCGGCGGAGAAGCTGCGTCCCGTGTAGTTGAGATAGACGTAGCACTCATCGGTCACGACATAGATGCCGCGCTTGTTCGCCATCTGCACGATGGCCGTCATGTCCTCCGGGCTTACCACGGCCCCCGAGGGATTATTCGGCGAGTTCAGCAGGATGACTTTGGTGCGCGGCGTGATGACGCGTTCGATCATCTCCGGCGTAAGCGCGTAGCCCTTGCTTTCGTCCGTCTCCACGTACACGGGCTTGCCGCCAGCATAGCGAACGATGTCTTTGAAAGAGACCCAGTAGGGTACGGGGATGATGACTTCATCGTCGCGATCGACCAGCACCTGGAAGACGTTGAACAGCGCGTTTTTGCCGCCTGTAGAAGCGATCACTTCATCGCGCTTGTAGTCGGAGCCGAAGTCGGCAGCGTGACGTTTCACGATGGCGTCGCGCAACTCCGTCGTGCCGGCAACTGCCGTGTACTTGGTGAAGTTGTTGGCGATGGCTGCGACGGCTGCGTCCTTGATATGTTGCGGCGTATGGAAGTGCGGTTCGCCTGCGCCAAAATCCACCAGGTCAACGCCTTCGGAACGCATGCGGTCAGCTTCATTCACGATGGCGAGTGTGGCGGAGATCTCGATCCGATTGATGCGTTCGGAGAAGGAAGAAGTCTTTGCTTCAGAAGTTACTGGCATTACGGCCTTCTTTTTGAAGTTGGTTTCACTTTTGATTTTGTTTTGGTGACACTGCCGTGGGCCTTGATCTTGCAATGTAAGCGGTCGAGCACCAGCTCAGGCACCAGTCCCTCAACCGAGCCGCCCAGTTGCCCGATCTCGCGGACCAGTCGCGAACTCAGATACGAGTACGCTTCGGCCGGCATCATGAATATGGTTTCCAGCTCGGGATCAAGCTTGCGGTTCATCAACGCCATCTGCAACTCGTATTCGTAGTCGCTTACGGCGCGTATGCCGCGCAGAACGGCTTTAGCTTTTTGCCCCCTGGCGTAATCCACCAGAAGACCTTCGAAGGTGTCCACCCTCACGTTGTCCCAACGCTTTACCAGCTCTTCCAGCATCTCGCGCCGCTCATCCAGTGAAAACAGGGGAGTCTTCTCTGAATTGCGCAGCACGGCGACGATCAGCTCGTCGAAAATCTTCGACCCGCGGTTGATAAGGTCGAGATGTCCGTTGGTAGGCGGGTCAAAGGTGCCGGGATAAATGGCGATTACACGCTTCAATGGCTACCCATCTACTCTCGCCGGAATTGCCGGCGAAGCTTGTGCGGAATGATTGCCCACCGATTCTATGCCGCTGATTGGCCCTGCGCAACCGCTCTGCCACTGCCGGCCATATTAGGCTTAAAGCTCACTCCCGGCGGCATGGCCGTTGCAGTCGGGGTCTAATCTGCATCTGAATCCATTGAGTGCAGTGAAGACTCGTGTTAGATTTCGCTCGCAACGTTGATGGTTCTCCGCTCCGCTCTTTTATGAACCTATTCGATTCCCGCGCCGCTCGCGTTCTACTCACCATGCTGGCCTTCGCCCTGGTGATCGGGTTTCTTTGGCTGGCTCGCAAAACCCTGATCATTTTTTTGTTTGCCATGCTTTTCGCGTACCTGTTGGAGCCGCTCATCTGCCGCGTGGAAAAATGGACCCTGCGTTCGCGGGGACTTTCGATCGGCATCGTTTATATTGCCATCGCCATACTGCTGTTGGTGGTGGGCTTCGCTGCCGGCCCGCGCATCGCGAGTGAGGGACAGAAGCTTTCGCAATCCCTTCCGCAGCTTTACCAGAACGTGACCAGCGGAGACATCGCATGGAGCGTGGGACAGCAGCGGGGCTGGAGCTTTGAAACGCAGGTTCGCATCAAGCAGTTCCTTGCCGCTCATCGCGATACCGTGCTCAGCATGGCCAATAGTTTCGCTTCTCGGGCCGCTACCTTCGCGACGCAGATCGGATGGGTATTCCTCGTCCCCATTCTTGCCGTGTTCTTCCTGAAGGATAAGAAATTCCTTGGACAATCGCTGCGCTCCACCCTGGACGATAGTCATGAACGCAGCTTGCTCCGCGACATCATGAACGACATGGACGAGATGCTGGCCCACTACGTCCGCGCGCAACTCATGCTGGCGCTCATCTCCTGGATGGTTTACACGGTCGCGCTCACCACCATGCGCGTCCCGTATTCCTTCGCGCTCGGAGCCGTGGGAGGCCTGCTGGAGTTCGTGCCCGTGGTTGGCCCGGCGGTGGCGGCCGTCGCCATCCTCGGGATCGCGTTCACCATGAACTACCCGCACATGCTGATGGTCTTTCTTTTCCTTGCCGCGTGGCGCATCGTGCAGGACTACGTCATCTCTCCGCGCGTGCTCGGCGGCCGGGTGGAACTCCATCCGCTGATGGCCATCTTCGGAATCCTTGTCGGCGGCGAGATCGCCGGAGTAGTAGGCGTCTATCTCGCGATACCCGTCATGGCGAGCATACGCATCCTGTGGAAGCACTCCCGTAACTACCGCAACGAGGAACAGGAAGCGTCGGCCATGAACTCGCCGCACCTAGTGCTTTAATCCAGCTTTATTGCGCGCGAGACTTGCGATTCCAGAGCGAAAACTACTTTAACAATCTTGGAGATGAAGTGGGCAGCGCAAACCTGGGAACCAGCGCACCGCTGTTTCTGCGCGTCTGCCACTGATCAAAAGGCAGTACAGGTTACAGCAAAAGGGAGGGGCGGGATTGCTCCCGCCCTTTTTGTGACACATTCAAGAGAGCTACTGGTGAAGCGAGATCACTTGCGGCCTGCCGGTGCGGGCTTGCCTGTCACGGTTGCGGCTACCGCTTTTTCTTCGGTACTCGCCGGCGCGGGCGCGGCGACTAACGGTTTTTCCAGGCCAACGGCTGTGCGGACTTCGGCTTCCATGCGCGCGGCAATGTCCTTATTGTCCCGAAGGAACTGCTTCACGTTTTCGCGGCCCTGGCCTATGCGCTCCGTCTTGTAGCTGAACCACGAACCCGACTTCTCCACGATGTTATGCAGCACGGCCAAGTCGAGCATGTCGCCCTCCTTGGAAATGCCTTCGCCGTACATCATGTCGAACTCAGCTTCGCGGAAGGGAGCAGCCGTCTTGTTCTTGACGATCTTCACGCGTGTGCGCGAACCAACGATGGCGTCGCCATCCTTGATGGCCGCAATGCGGCGGATGTCGATGCGGACGGAGGAGTAGAACTTCAGCGCGCGTCCGCCGGTAGTGGTTTCCGGATTGCCGAACATGACGCCAATTTTTTCGCGGATCTGGTTGATGAAGATGAGGCAGGTACGCGATTTCGAAACCGTGCCCGTCAACTTACGCAGAGCTTGCGACATCAGGCGCGCCTGCAATCCCATGTGGCTGTCGCCCATCTCGCCTTCGAGTTCCGCCTTGGGAACGAGGGCAGCGACGGAATCCACCACCAGCACGTCGATGGCGCCGGAGCGCACCAGCGCTTCCGTGATTTCCAGCGCCTGCTCGCCATAGTCAGGCTGCGAGACCAAAAGATTCTCAACATCCACACCCAGTTTGCGGGCGTATGCGGGATCGAGCGCGTGCTCGGCATCGACGAACGCGGCCAGGCCTCCGGCCTTCTGCGCTTCGGCGATCACTTGCAGCGTGATGGTCGTCTTACCGGACGATTCCGGCCCGAACACTTCCACTACGCGACCGCGGGGAAATCCGCCGATACCGAGCGCAGCGTCGAACGAGATGGCTCCCGTGGAAATTACCGCAATGGGAACAATGGCTCCCTTGCTCCCCAAACGCATGATGGAACCCTTGCCGAATTGCTTATCGATCTGAGCCAGTGCCAGTTCTAGTGCTTTTCCACGTTCGTCCGCCATTACTGCGCTCCTGCGGGACACTTCTGCAAAAATCCGCTCGAAGATGCCCTGAATGAATTAGTTGCGACCCGGTAGCCTACCACTTAAGCAAGCGTGGAGTCAGTTGCGTTTTCCCATTAGGGAACCAATTTTGCGGTTCTTAATTCGCGACCCGCCCATTATAGGATGAAAATCTTAAAAAGCGAAGAAAAAGCGAATAAGAGCCCGTACAGTACTGGCGTCACACGGAAACGTACCCTTATGTGAAGGCGTAGGCAGCGGGGAAACATTTCGCCGTCGTAACTATCTAGGTATTGGCAGAGCAGGTATCAGCCGATGGATTATACTTTCTTATGCACACTGCTAAATCTGGCGGCACGTCCCCTGACGCTCCGTGGACGGCGGAGGTCCGGCGCGAGGTGCTGGATGCCTCCATGGAGGTGTCTTACGTTCTGGACAGTGAGCTGCGCATCGTCTGCTCCAACCCTGCCTGGAATCGATTTGCGCTCGCGAATGGTGGTGAGGCCTGCATCGGTAGCAACGTGAAGGGCGCATCGATTCTCGACGCCACGTGCGGCGAATTACAAGATTTCTATACGAATGTGTTCCATGCGTCCCTGTCGGAGAAGCGTGTCATCGAGTTTGATTATGAATGCTCCAGCTCCAGCATTTATAGACTTCTTCGAATGCATTTATTCCCGTTCAAACAATGGGATGGTGTTTTGGTCGTCAACTCCCCTCGCATAGAGCGCCCGCACGAAGGTAGGGCGGAAGTGGAAGATCCCAGCGACTACATCGGTAAGAATGGAATCGCATCGGTCTGTGCCCAGTGTCGCCGCGCCAAAGACGCAACGGGATCCCGATGGGATTGGGTCCCCTCGTTACTCAATGGCTCGGTGCGATTGAGCCATGGGATATGTCCAGTCTGTCGTGAGTATCTATGGCGGCTCGATCTGAAACTAATGACGCCATCGATCGACTTGTCTTAGCCTCTCTACCTTTTCAGCAGATCCACCGGTTGGCGGACGTCGGTCACGCGGAAGTATTTGGCCAGCGCGGGATAGCGTTCAGCGACCGCTTCATACATCTTCCACGCCACTTCGCGATAAGAAAAATGTCCGGCGGGACCGCTGCGCAGTTCGGTGATGTAAACGGCTTCGGCGAAATCCATCTTGAACAACGCGCGTTTGCGATAGGCAAGCGGGATGAGGTATTGCACGTCTTCGGTCTCCGCGCCGGGAATCTCCCTGAGCCTTAGCGCGAGTTCATGCGCCACGCCGGAAAGACGGCTCATGGTTCCCGTGTAGCGGTCGGCAAGTCCGGCGTCGAGGATGTCCTGCGGAGTGTCGTAGCCGTGAGCGAAGGTGTACTCCTGCGCGATCTGCGTGCAGCGGCGATGGCGATGCATGTCGCGATAGCCGCCGATGTCCATGAGGATGTCGAAGCGGAATCTCTGACCGGCGCAGAAGGCGCGCAGCAGTTCGTCGTGGCGTCCGCGATGGCGCAGTCCCATATCAACGATTTCCGCGCGCGCTGCGTCCGAAAGCGCGGCCACGTGGTCGCGCAACTGCCGATACGGGTAGCGCGAATGTTCGTAGAGCAGCGTCGTCGCCAGTTCGACTTCGAAAGGTTCGTTCTCTTCGAGCAGGTCAACGAGAGGTGCGGCGGCAATCGCTTCGTTCTGCATCAGTTCGCGCCCGGCCTGCCGAAGTTCCTTGCGCGTGGAGATCTCGTACTGGCTGGCTTCCGCGTATTTCACCAGCGTCGGAGAAGACTTCGTTTCTTTCAGCAGCAGCGTGCGAGCCAGTTCGCCGAGCGGTTCGTCCTTCGTCTTGATGGCCTCGACCAGCGTGCGATAGGCCTCGTGATTTACGTTGTGCGCGTTGCCGCGTCCGGCGTCTTTCAACTGTTGCGCCAGTTGCCGAATTTCCGCATGGGTGTGCGAGAGCATGCGCGAAACCTGGTTCTCCAGCGTGCGCGCATTGACGATCTGGCCGAGCGAAGTGTTGGTCGCCATCGGCAGCAGGTAGCGCGAAAGGTCGAAGGCGCGTGCTCGCAAGGTGCGCTCGTACTGGTCTTCCTGCATCTCCTCGGGACGCGGAGTGCGCGCCGCAAGATGGTGGAACATGGCCTCGCTGAATTCGCGATATTCGGCAAAAAGTTCGTCGATGGCCGCGCGATATCGCGTCCTCAGTTCGGCATCGCCGCCAAGGGCGGGCGTGTAGTAACTGGCCTTCTTGAAATCCTGGTAGCGCGTCGAACGCTCCTGCCCATCCCAGCGCTGCTCGTCCACCACAATGGTTGCCGCCAGCAAAGAAAGCCGCTCGACGGCCATGGCGATATGCGCCAGGTCGGCGATGGAGCGGTGTCCGTACTGAAAATAAAAGGTGTTGAGAAACTTCTCGGCCTTCTGCTCGTTCAACTCGGCAAGCGACTGCTTCATGGAGAGCGACGAGCGCGAATACTTGGCCATGGCGTAAGCCTGAACCTCCGGCTCCGCTCCGTGAACGGCATAAACTTCGGTGGCGTTTTTCATCAGATCAGGGCGGGAAGAGGAGGCGGACATGGGAGCAACATCGTACTGCCTAGTGCTGTGGAAATACTAGTTTCGAGTTGCGGAAGGTCGGTTAACTGTCGGCAGCAGACAATTCTGCTACCCTCGGCAGGATTAAGCTGCCACCCTGTGCAGAGTTATGCTGCCGCGTAGGCAAGCCAAATCTGCCACATGGTTTGATCCGCGGTTACCGGATTTTTCCATGTGACGCCCCGAGTAGTTTACAGCCAGCCATTCGTGCGGAATAAAGCCTCCAATCCGGATGAGGAAATTTGAATCCGGCGCCGATGTAGCACAAAATACTACAGAACTCGGCGTCAAGCGTGGCAATCCCCAGGTTCAGGTATTACGTAGGAGTGAAGCCATCGTCGGCAGCGATTCCCATTCCGAGATACTGAACGACATGCCCTGTTCTCGCTCGGTATCCTGCGCTGGGTTATGGTGCTCTTGTTGCCAAGCGTCTCGGATCGCCTCCCCTAATCTTTTTCTTTTCGGCAGTAATACTCGGCGTGTTTGCCCAGATCACTTCCAGATAGCCGACGATACGGACGGTGGCGACGGTAAACGCTGTGCCGTTGATCGTGAGTTTAGGTGCATGGCCGGCAACGCAGGGCGCGCTCAGCCTAACATTGCATGCCGTCAATCCGTGTTGTATATTGAACCATATGGTTCAGTATTGCCAGACACGCTTCGATGTCTCGTTCGGCGCGCTCGCGGACGCCACCCGACGCGGCGTTTTGGAGCAGCTCGGGCGTGCAGACGCTTCGATCACGGCCCTTGCCGAGAAGTTCCACATGACCCTCACGGGCATGAAGAAGCATGTAGGCGTCTTGGAGCAAGCGGGGCTCGTCACCACGGAGAAGGTCGGGCGCGTGCGGACCTGCAAGCTAGGCCTACGCGGACTGCAAGAAGAGGCGGCATGGATCGAGAGGTACCGCCAGCTCTGGGGCGCACGCTTCGACGAGTTGGACAAGGTTGTCGAAGAATTGAAACTGAAGGAGAAAGTTGATGGACGAAAGAAAAGAAAGTGAGGCCACCCCCATGAAGAACCGCACGGCGGTGGAACGGAAGTCCGAGCGCGAGCTCGTCGTCACACGCACCGTCAACGCGCCTATGCGCCTCGTGTTCGAGGCGTGGACCAAGGCAGAACTGTTCAAAAGGTGGTGGGTACCAAAGTCGTGTTGTCTGACCCTGCTTTCCTGCGAGATGGATGTTCGTGTTGGAGGCAGGTACCGTTTGGTGTTTAGCCACCAGGGTTCCACCATGGAGTTCTTCGGCACGTACCGCGAAGTGACACCGCACTCGCGCCTCATTTGGACGAACGAGGAAGGTGACAACGGCGAGACTGTCACCACGGTGACCTTCGATGAGAACGCGGGCAAGACGTTGTTGGTGGTGCACGATCTCTACCCCTCAAAGGAAGCGCTCGATGCCGCGGTCGCTTCCGGATCGACGGGCGGGATGCCTGAGACGCTCGACCAACTTGACGAGCTTCTCGTGAGCCTGGGATCAAGCTCGGCGACAAAATGACGCGGTCAACCCATCAATCAACGAAGCGCGTGGCCGGCCGCCAGGGTAAAACAACCACCCAAGGCAAGACCCCGGCGAAGCTGCTGGTCGCCATGACTGGCAAGGCAAGCGCCGCGAAGACCGCTAAAGGCGCCGAACCCGTGTTCGCGTACATCGCTAGCTTGCCGCAGCCGCAGCGCGGCATCGCCGAGCGCATCGATGCCCTGGCGGCCAAAAGTTTGCCGGACATCCAGCGAGCGGTGAAGTGGGGCATGGCGTATTACGGAGTCCAAGGGGGCTGGTGCTTCTCTTCCGGCGCCTTCGTCGGCCATGTGAAACTGATGTTTATACGCGGCACCGAGATCAAGCCGGAACCGCCTGTGACGCCGACCGGGATGGGCAAATCCACCCGCGGAGTCGAGTTAGCATCGGTTGACGATTTCGACGAGCGCCAATTGGCGTCGTGGATAAAGCAGGCCGCCACCATGCCCTTCGTCGGGGGAAAGAAGCGATGACTACGCCGTGGCGCAGCGTTCAGAACGCCGAGAAGCCAACGAGACCCTGGCGTGGCAAGCGTTGCCATGCCGTTTAGCAGGGGGTCGCGTATCCAAACACAGAAAAACTGGCCTTGGCGCCATGTCATCCAACTGTTCGCGGCGAAATGGCGCAAAATGAGACGAGAGAGCCGTTTCGGAGGAACGCCAGTCCGAGGCACCAAGCCGTGTCTGGCTGTCTCCGTTTGCTGCCAATCCTGCTATCGATGATCTCAAAGTGCGCCAGCCGCCCGAATACTAAGCGTTATATCGGCTTCTATCTTATGTATCTCGTCTTGAGACCGTAAGAGGTAGGTGCGCACCAACTACGAACAAGCCGGACGGATCCATTTCACAGGAATAAGGGTCGGCAGTTCCGATCTGGAACGATTTCGCACGCTATTTGGGGGTGGCAGAATTACACCGCCGCGCCTGGCAGCTTTGTCCTGCCGGGCGTTGTGTGTGCGTGGCAGCATAACCCTGCTCTGTCTGGCAGCATCAACGTGCCGCCAACAGTTACCAGCAGGAATAAATATCTAGACCTGTGGCTTTAGAATCTCCACTTCATCCCCCACCCGAACCTCGCCGCCTTGCACCACGAAGCAATCCAGCGCTATCTTCCCGCCGAATCTTTGCACGATGTCTTTCAGAATCTGGAGGTCTTGTTTCAGAGTGTCGGGATCGTAAGTGGTCATTACGCATCGGCTGCGAAGGTTTCGAACGCCGATGATGACGTCGCCAATCCGTAATCGAAGTCCCGCCCAGGTGCGTTCCGCGAGTCCTTCTACGCCGCTGATTACGATGTTGGGACGCAGGCGTCGACGGTCGCGTCCGAAGGCCGTGATGGCGCCATCGGTTGCAACCAGCAGCGGCAGCACGTCAAAGCGTTCTTCCGATTCGTCGCGCACCAGAGTCGCTCCGGGGCCGACGATGTCAACCACCCGTCGCAGCGGTTCCGGTCCTGTCCAAAGAAGGCCGTCGATGACGGGCTCTCCGTCGGCGTCGAGCGTTGCGTGGTGACCCAGCAGGTGCGGATGCGTTCTGGAGGTGATGACGCGTCCGCTGGCGTCTTCAACGTGGACGACGCGATCGCCTGCGATACCCAGCGCGTCAATCTGCGCACTTAGGAGTTGCTCCCCGCCCATAGACTTCACGGGATAACGCCAGAGCTCTGAAATCTGCATCGGACTACCCTTCTTGCAGGTCTTGGATGAAAAAAATCTACCCGCCGCTCCGGTCAGAAAAGGCTCAATCGGGCAACTTTCTTGCTTCCGTACGCGACGAATTCCGTTTAGATGGGTTTAATTCAGCTACAAACGTTTTTCCCGGCCTCTAGGGTGACATACTTTGTCACTTTCAGCTAAGTAAGGAATCATTTACATTGGAGTTCATCCCTTAACTATGCGTTCGACGTCTGTTTCACTTTTAGTATCGCTTTTGATGTTCGCAAGCACGGTTGCGCTGGCACAAAAGGGCCAGCCAGGCGACGGACCCGTCATGCCTCCAACGACTTTTGCCGACGGCCCCGTGTTGGACGTTCGCCGTACCGTACCTGCGGCCATTCCTCTGCCGCAGATGTCTCCGGAATTAGCACTCCATATTTTTACTCAGCGGACCATCGCACAGTCGGAAAAGTTAGAAGGATACTCCGACACGACCATCATCGAAGCCGAATTGCCAGATAGCTCGCAAAAGGGCGAATACGAACTGATTCGCAGCTACACGGCGCCCAACACGCTGAGCTTTGCGACCGTGAAGTTTACCGGCGACGGTTTTGTGAAATCCAATGTCATCGTCCGCCTGCTACAGCAGGAAGTGGACCACGTAGTAAAAGGTGATCCGGCGGCGACCGCAATCTCCGAACAGAATTACAAGTTCAATTACAAGGGACTGGAAAACTTCGATGGCAATCTATGCCACGTCTTCCAGGTGAAGCCGCGCAAAAAGGTCGCCGGATTGTTCAAGGGCAAGATTTATGTGGACGCCTATTCGGCCAGCCTTCGACGAGCCGAGGGCGCGATAAAGTCGCCTTCCTTCTTCGTGAAGAACATCGATTTCGTGCAGGACTTTGTGGATGTAGCCGGTTTCACCTTCCCCGAAAAGATGCGTTCCACTGCGAAGGCCAGGATCATCGGCCGCGCAGTGGTGAACGTCCTCCATCGCGGATACAAACTGGAGGCAAAGTCGGCAACTCCGGTCACGTCCACCCTCGCCGCCCCCCAATCCGGATCGGCGCACTGAAAAAAACCAGACGCAAGACGCCTGAAATCAGACGCTGGACGTCAGACGCCAGACTTCAGACAAGTCAACGGCACACCAAAAATAACCCCAGCCTTTTCTGACTGGGGTTTTGTATTTAGCTGACGTCCGACGTCTAGCGTCTGGCGTCTGCCTTTTGGCGTCTGCTCTTCACCAGCTTATCTGCCGTGACGAATACTGGTTGGATATCGGTGGGCAGGCTGGAGAGCGAGTCGATGGCCTTCTGGAATTCCGGACGGATGACCACCAGCTTATCGAGCATCTGTTTGGCGGCGTTGTAGTCGCCGTTGGCTTCCAGCATCAGCAGGTCGTGCGTCAGGTCGCGGACGCCGTCTTTCACCTTGGCGAAATCGACGGCGAAGGTTCCATCCTTACGCACCGTGAACGCACCCTTATCCATCAGGTAGTTCACCTGCAAGGCCATCCCCTTTCCGTGCGCTTCATGCAATCCGAAACGTAAGGTGCGGAAGCTTGACGCGAGGAAGGTGGAGTAGAGCTGCTTCTCCGCATCGGGGCCGAGCGGCAGGAGCTTCTCCACTCCCATCGCCTGCGCGTGGTCGATCATGTATTGCAGCGAGTAGAGGCCGAGGATGTCGGCCTTCGCCTCTTCGATGGCGCTGTAGAGGTCCTTCAACTGTTCGCGCGGCGTGGTTTTCTTGCCGTCCACGGTGATCTGGTGCGGGCCCAGTCCGTGCGAAAGTTCGTGCGCCAGGATGTGCGTGAAGAACCAGTCAAAGCTCAACAGGTTCTGCTCGTCCTGGCTCAGCACCTGCTTGGTGATGGGGATGAGCGTCTTCTTGAATTTCGCTTCCTGCACGTTCTTCAGCATGACGCGCTTGGCGCCTTTTTGCGTGATGACGCGCTCATCGTTGGGCAGGTTGTAGGCGGCGGTCTGCACGCCGTGATTGCCGTCGCCGCCGGCATAGACTTCGTTGACCACGCGAATCGGAGCTTGCGAGCCCAGCTTCGGGTTGCGGTACTTGGCGTCGATGGGAAGGTTGTTCTCAATCTCCTGCAAGTGCTGCGAGAAGGCGGCGAGCTTTCCCGACTCCTTGTCGTCGCGCAGATTCACGTACACCTCGTACGACGCCTTGTATCCGAAAATCTCATCGTTATAGGTCTCGTACGGTCCGATGGTGATATCGAGGGGCGCGTCGAGGTCCATCCACGCAAGGTCGCTCTCGTAGTAATCGTTGGAGAGGAATGCGTCGGCGCGGCTGGTGAGGAACTTCTTCAGCGACGCGTTGTCCGTAAGCGCGGCGGCTTCCTTCAGCAGCTTTGCGGCTTTCTCCAGGTCGGCGCGGTAAGCGGTGCTGTAGGGAACGATGTTGAATTTGCCCGGCTTTGCCGGGCCGCCCAACATGCGCACAGGCTGTCCCGGCTTCAATTCGTGTTGTGCCGGATCGGTCATCGGGCCGCGCGTGATGATGGTGAAAAAGCTGCGCGCCTGCGCCTGCTGGTCTTCGTTCAGGTCCTGCATCCACTTGTCGAATTCTTCCTTGGTCATGTCTTCGGGATAGAAGTTCGCGCACGGAAGTTTCTTCGCCGGGACATTGGGCAGGAAGGCTTCTTCGCCATCGAGCGACGACCACGGCCCTTTGTTCAGCCAGAAATATTGCAGGCGAGCTATGCCCAGCGGACTCGTATCCTTTTGTAGCTTGGAGTAGAGGGCGTGGTTGCCGCTCCAGAACTGCGTGAGAAAGATGTCGTCGATGACGTGCGCGGCCTCGATAAGTTTGGCGAGCGCCTTTTTATCGCCGGCGGAAAGCGCGTTGATGTCCACGTTCATCTCGGTGGGAGCGAAGCGCGCCATCATCTTCTGGATTTTGGCCAGGTCGGACACTTGCGTGTTGTTCATGCTGGCATCACTCTGGGCCGCGGTTTTCGCGGGCGTGGTCTTGGACTTGGCCGGTTTGTGTGTGGCCTGCGCGGCTGCGCTGCAAGTTAGAAGGGAAAGCGAGAGTAGAAGGGCGGCAGCTCTGTTTTTCATGAGCATCCTCGTGGAGCCCATTTTAGCAAGTTAGGATGCAGGGCAGCGGTTTGCCTGATAGAGGACGTTTGCCCTCGCCCTTCGCTTTTTGCCCTGACCCGAGACTTTGATATTGCGAGTCGCCGCCTGCTGGTAGAATAGAGAGACGCCAAACAAACCAGAAATGCGGTCCCCAGCCTTTCGAAGGCGCGGGAGGGTGGTCAGGGATTCCATGAAAAAACTAAGTATCTTGCTGCTTCTTATCGGCGCGTTGGCCTTGCCGGCCTTTTCCCAACAAGACACGGTTGTGGAAGAGATCGTCGCCCGCATCAATAACTCGATTGTTACGCGCGCGGACCTGCATCGCAGCCGCGACCAGATGATCCAGGAACTGAAGCAGCAGGACCCGAGCGTGACCAATGTCGCGATCGAGAGCCGCGAAAAGAACCTGCTGCGCGACCTGATCGATCAACAGTTACTGATCCAGAAAGGCCAGGAGATCGGCATCACCGCCGATGCCGAACTGGTGAAGAAGCTGGATGAAGTCCGCAAGGAAGTCGGCGCCAACTCTATGGAAGACCTGGAAAAGGTCGCCGAACAGCAGGGCATCTCGTTTGAAGAATTCAAGCAGAACATGCGCAACAGCATCATCACCCAACAGGTCATTGGCCGCGAAGTAGGCAGCCACATTCAGGTTTCCAAGCCTGAACTGCAGGCCTATTACGACGCGCACAAATCAGAGATCGCACAGCCGGAACGCGTTCGCTTGAGCGAGATACTCATTTCCCCGACCCCGGTGAAGCCTGCTGGCGAGAAGGCTCAACCCATGCCGGAAGCCACGCCGGAACAGATCGCCGCCGCCGAGGCAAAAGCACAGGACGCGCTGAAGCAGATCAAGGCCGGGACGGAATTCGAAGCCGCAGCCAAACAGTTTTCCAACGGTAATTCGGCGGAGCAGGGCGGAGACCTTGGATACTTCCAGCGCGGCTCGTTATCCAAAGACCTGGAAGAAAAGACCTTCGCCATGAAACAGGGCGAGGTAACGGATGTGATTCGCACCAAGCAGGGTTTCGTCATCTTGAAGGTGACGGAACATCCCGAGTCCGGCACGCCAACGCTTTCCAAGGTGGAAGACCAGTTGCAGAACGCCGTTTACATGACGAAGCTGCAACCCGCGCTGCGCGACTTCCTTACCAAGCTGCGCGAGCAGGCCTATATCGACGTGAAGCAAGGGTATGCGGACACGGGCGCAAGCCCCAACCAGACCAAGCCTGTGCTGACCGCCGAGCGCGGTTCGGCCAATACGCCGGAAAAGAAGAAGAAGAAAAAATTCTTACTGTTCTAGTTCAGAAGCTGGGGGATGGCGGCTTTGGCCGCCATTTTTTTTGCCGCAAGGTCGCACGGAAAATCGGTCAGCACGCCTCCGTAGAGTACGATGTCTGCGGTCCAGATCATCGCCACACAACATCGCAACACCAGGATCTTATGAAAGAGTTTTACATCCGCGACGCATCACAATCCGAGAACAAGAATATCGTCAGCAGTTTTGTTGTCAGCAGCAAGCAGATCAAGGCCAAGAAGAACGGCGACCCTTATCTCGCGCTGGTCCTGATGGACCGCACCGGTCAACTCGAAGCCAAGATGTGGGACAACGTCGCCGAAGTGCTCGACGCCTTTGACCAGGACGACATCGTCAAGGTGAAGGGACTCATCAACAAGTACAACAACCGCTGGCAGCTAACCGTGCACAAGGTCCGCCGCATGGACGAATCAGAGATCGAGTACGCCGACTATCTGCCCAAGACATCGAAGGACATCGATCAGCTCTGGAGCGATCTTGGAGGGTTCGTCGCCTCCATGCAGGACGAGCACCTGCGCCTGTTGCTGCAAGCTTTCATGGCCGACCCGGAGATCGCCTCCGCTTACCGCAACGCGCCCGCGGCCAAGACCTTGCACCACGCCTTCATCGGCGGACTGCTGGACCACGTGGTTTCGCTATGCCGCAGCGTGACGCTTATCGTCCAGAACTATCCGCATGTGAATCGCGACCTGGTGCTGACCGGAGTCTTCCTGCACGACATCGGCAAGGTGCATGAGCTCTCCTACGCGCGCTCCTTCTCCTACACGACGGAAGGCCAACTCCTCGGACACATGATCATCGAGCTGGAGATGCTGCACAAAAAAATCGCGCTCGTCCCCGGCTTTTCCGACGAGAAGAAGATTCTCATCGAGCACATGATTATCAGCCATCATGGCCATTACGAATTCGGTTCGCCCAAGTTGCCGATGTTCCCCGAAGCACTGCTGCTGCATTACATGGATGACCTTGATTCCAAGATGGAGAGTATGCGGGCGCAGTTCGAGCGAGAAGCCGACCAGGAATCGCCCTGGGCGGGCTACAATCCTTCGCTGGCGCGTCCGCTGCTGAACACGCAAAAATTCCTGCAGAAAAAGGAAGAGCCGAAGCCGACGGAAGAAGCGAAACAGGCTGCCGCCGCTGCCCACGGCCCGGACTTCGACCTCGCATAAGCTGTCCAGCTTCTCTGCTAAAGGCTCTGCGCTGTCGCAGAGCCTTTCTCTTTGCTAATCTCGAATCATGTTTTTCGATTTCGACGAATTCAAAGTAGTCACCTTCGATTGCTACGGCACGCTCATCGATTGGGAGAGCGGCATACTGGCCGCCATACGACCGGCGTTGCAATCACACGGACAGCACCTGGACGACATTCCGCTTTTGCAGATGTACGGCCAGATAGAGGCGGAGACCGAGCGCCAGGACTATCGCCCCTACCGGCAGATCCTGCGAGATGTGGTGGCTGGATACGGCTTGCGCCTGGGATTCACGCCGACGAACGCGGAGATGGAATCGCTGCCGGATTCGCTGGCTTCGTGGAAGCCCTTCCCGGACACGGTTCCGGCGCTGCGCCTGCTCAAGAAAAATTACAAGCTCGGCATCATCTCCAACATCGATGACCATCTGTTCGCCGCTTCGGCAAAGCAACTGGAAATACCATTCGATTTTGTGGTGACCGCCGAAGAGGCCCGCAGCTACAAGCCCTCGCGCAACAACTTTCACATAGCGCTGTTCAAAGCCGGGATTCAACCCGAGCAGTTGCTGCACGTTGCCGAAAGCCTATACCACGATGTGGAGCCTGCGAAGTCGCTGGGAATCTCTACTGTCTGGGTCAATCGCGTCACCAAGTGCGGAGACTTCGGCGCCACGCTTCCGGCCAACGAGTTTCCCGACATGCAGGCTCCAGACCTGATATCGCTGGCCAGACTCGCTGTGGAGGACTGACGCTCAAGCGGCGTTCCGCGACTTCTCCAATTCGAGATAGGTCTCCAGGGCCGAGCCCAGTTGCTGGTCCAGGTTGTCGCTGATATTGGTCATCTCCGAGATGACGTAACTAATATCGATAGCCAGTAGATTTTCCTGGACGACCGCGTAAACCACGTGGCGCAGGATGCTGATTTCGCGCAGCAGCATGGCTGCGGTGAATCCCTGGGCATGGCGCTCGCGCCCGTGTTCCGCCCCCGCGCCATTTCCGGAGTTGTTTACATGGTTGCTGTCCCTCGCCAGCATATCGGCAAGTTCGGCAATGATGTTGGGCACGTGGTCTGAGCGTTCACGGTCGGTAAGTTGCACCGCGCCGAGGATGGGGTCCTTCGTGCAGTGCGAGAGCCACAGTTCGTAGATGCGCGACTGATTCTCGCGCACTACGTGGGCAACTCGCTTGAGCGGCGACTGATGTGCGGCTGCCGGATGGGCGAGCCGTCCGTGGATTATTTCGAGCAGTTGGGGAACGCTGGCCGGCTTCACCACGTAGTCGTCCACCTGGCTGCGGATCGCCTGCAGCGCAGTCTCGAACGCGGGAAAGCCGGTCATGATAATGGTGACCGCCTGCGGCTGAGTCCGTCGCATGGCGCTTACAACCGTGAAGCCGTCTCCCGGTTGCCCGATGTTCAGGTCCGCGATGAGCACGTCGAAAGTCTTGGAGTTGATAGCCGCCAGAGCTTCGCGCACCGTTCCCGCCGCAGTTACTTCAAAACCGTGCATGTTCAAGATCACCGGCAGAGTCAGGCGGATGTTCAGCTCGTCATCAACAAACAGTACACGGGAGCGACTCATCGTGGGGACCTCTCAGCCGAGCACACTTACGAATTCCTACTGGTTCACGGGTATTTTGATGATCTTCTTCTGGATCGCGTAAGTAACCAGCTGCGCCTTGTTGTGAATATCGAGCTTACGCATCAGGTTGAACTTGTGCGCCTCTACGGTCTTCACGCTCAGGCCCAGCAGTACGGCGATCTCTTTCACCGAATTGCCTTCCGCCAACAGCTTCAGGATCTCGCGCTCGCGCGGCGTCAGCGTGGAGATGCGGGGACGCATCTTCGCATCCCGTACTCGCGAACGGAAGTCCTCAACCAGCTTTCCAAGCACTTGCGAACTTAGATATTTGCCGCCCTTGTAAACGTCACGGACAGCGGTCAGCAGTTGCGCTGCGGGCGTGTCTTTCAGCACGTAACCTGCCGCGCCCACTTCCAGGCATTGCACCAGGTAGTCTTCGTCCTCATACATCGTAAGGAACAGGACTTTAGTCTCCGGGCGATTTTTGCGAATATGCCGCGCGGCCTCAAAGGAGGAGAGCCCCGGCATCCCGATATCCATCAGCACGACGTCAGGCCGAAGTTCACGCGCCTTTTCGACGGCATCCCCGGCATCCGGTGATTCACCCACAACTTCAAAATCGCTTTCCGTTTCCAGCAGGCGACGGACACCCTGCCGGAACAGCGTATGGTCATCAACTAAAAGACATCTGATCTTTGCCATGGTTTACCACCCCTGTTCTTAATGAGAAGTGCCCGTGTCAGCTAACGGCGCCGGCAGTGTAGTTACCTTTGCGAGCGGCATTGCTGCCCCGCGACGAAGTTCCTGTAGATCCGTGAGTGGTGCGATAGGTACGGAGATAGCGATGCGGGTCCCCTGATTCTTTCTCGAGGTCACTCGCATGGTGCCCCCCAGCGTGCTTACACGTTCGCGCATTCCCGCCATTCCGAACGAACGCCTTTGCGGATTGATGACCGGACTTATTCCAACCCCGTCATCTTCAATCACCAGGCGCACGACCTCGCCCTCGCGAACCATCTGCACGTTCACCGTCTTGGCCTGCGCGTGCTTGGCGACATTGTGCAAGGCTTCCTGTACCACTCGGTAGAGGGCCATCTCGATATCTGTATTCAGCCGTCCTACCTCGTCGCCAACGCTCACCCGGGCTTTTACTCCGGTGCTCTTCGCCAGATCTTTCGCTTCCTTGCGGATGGCGGCGATCATGCCCAGCTCCTGCAATACCAGCGGAGAGAGCTTGCCGATGATGCGACGGATCCCCTCAATGGTGCGATCGACGACCGAGAGCGTCTCCTGGATCTTCGTTCGCGCACCACGAGTGCCGACATTTTTCTCCAGCATGTCCAGGTACAGGCGGATGACCATCAGCCCCTGTCCGGTCTCGTCATGCAGTTCGCGGCTGATGCGTTTGCGCTCTTCTTCCTGCGCCCTTAGCAAATGCCCGCTCAATTCGGCGATGCGCATCTCGCGCTCGCGCAAAGCGTCGTTCATGCCCGCCCGATCAATGGCCAGCGCCGAACGGTCGCCGATGGCCTTCAGCAGATCGCGTTCCGTCGGCAGCCACTGGTAAGGCTTTTCAAAACCGATCAGCAGCACGCCTATCACCTGCTCCCCGGTCTTCAGCGGCACACCCCACAAGGCTTGCGCCTTCGCCGATAACGCCGGATTCAGCAACCCACTCGAACGCGAAAGGTCTGGCAGGATGCCGGGCTCACCCGACGACGCGATCTGGCCGGAAAATCCTTGGCCCATGGCAATCGCCATATCTTCGTCGATGGCGACGTCGAGGCCCACCGTAGACTTCACGCGCAGTAATTGCGTTTCAGGATCCACCAGCAGGACCACTCCCACCGTGGCTCGGAAGGTTTCGCAGGTGATCTGCAGCACTCGGTCCAGCAGCGAGCTAAGGTTGCGTGCCGACAGCTCCGCATCCAGCACCGCAAGCAGCGCATCCTGCGCCGCCTTCTGCGTGTCGAAGTAGGCTCCGGAAACCGCTACGAAACTGGCCGAGGAAAGCATCTCCATGGCTGCCAGCGCTTCGTGCCTGCGTTCCCCGAACCCTTCCCTTATGTAGGGATCGCAAATCTCCAGGTACAATTCCAGCGACCGCGCTACCTCGCGGGTATCCATGCGCAATTTTGAAAGCCGCGTTCCGTAGTAGTTCAGGTTTTCCGAAAAAGTACTGAAGTCGGAGTGCCCGAACATCGCAAATCCAGTACCTAGATTCAGCCGCTCCAGCGCCGCCATCGCCCGACCCTCGAATTGGGTCTCTTCGAACATGCGTTGCCGCCAACTTTGCTTGATCTGGGTGAAATGGGGTTGCAGAACTTGGGTGATTTCCAAGATTAACGTTCGCGCGCGCTCTTTGATCGGTAGCAGGGCCGACATCGTAACTCCTTAGATGCGCGAACAATTGATGACGAAGGACTTAGCGAAGCGAGATTACCATCCGGTAATCACTTAATGTGCAATTACTAAGTATTCTACTGATTATTACCTTAGAAATCTAGATTAACTGTAGAAAAAGTTTACTCTTTTGTAATCACATGCAGCACTAGCACTTGCCCCTAAGCCTCCCTGCTCAGGCCAAAAAAGTCGGAGTTCTTATACAATCTCGCCATGCTTCGTTTTTCCACCGCCGGGGAGTCCCATGGAGAGGCGCTCGTCGCTTTGCTCTCGGGATTGCCTGCGGGAATACCATCAGACCAGGAATTTATCGACCGCGAACTCTGGCGTCGCCAGCAAGGGTACGGACGCGGCGGACGCATGCGCATCGAGCGCGATCATGCTCACATTCTTTCCGGAGTTCGCAACGGACTGACCATCGGTTCTCCCATTGCCATTCTCATCAGCAACAACGATTGGAAGAATTGGCAGGAGTCGCTCCCGGTCGATGCCGGAGACCCGGCGAAGCACAAGCGCGTAGCCTCTCCGCGACCCGGACATGCCGACCTGGCCGGAGCGCTGAAGTACAACTTCCCGGAGGCGCGTTACGTTCTGGAGCGTGCCTCTGCCCGCGAATCCACGGCGCGAGTAGCCGCCGGGGCAATCGCCAAACTGTTTCTCCGCGAACTCGGAATCGAAGTCTTGAGCCACGTCCTGCAGGTAGGCGCCGCCGCGCTCGTGCAAGCCGAAGTCGGTTGGGAGTCGATTCTCGCACTCGCCGCCAAAGACGACATCCTGCTGAACTGCGTGGACGCGGAGACCGAGCAACACATGAAGGAACAGGTGGACATCGCCTTGCGCACCGGAGACTCCGTCGGCGGCGTCTTCGAAGTGGTGGCTCACGGCGTGCCGCCCGGCCTCGGCACCTATGCGAATTGGGATGAGCGTCTCGACGGATTACTCGCAGGCGCCGTCATGTCGTTGCAAGCCGTCAAGGCCGTGGAAATCGGCGAGGGTGTCTCGGCTGCAACTAGCTTCGGCTCCAAAGTTCATGATGAAATAGGATATGAACGCGCGGAGCGTGCCGCATTCACCGGATTCACCCGCGCCGGCAATCACGCAGGCGGCATCGAAGGCGGCGTCTCCAACGGCAGCGACATCCTGGTGCGCGGATATTTGAAACCCATCTCGACCTTGCGGCGTCCGCTGGGTTCGGTCGATTTCGAAAGCCGCGAACCAGTGAAGGCCGCCTACGAGCGTTCGGATGTTTGCGTGGTTCCAGCCGCTGGCGTCGCGGCAGAATCGATGGTCGCGCTCACTCTTGCGCGCTGCGCACTGGAAAAGTTCGGCGGCGATTCCATGCTGGAAACGCGGCGCAACTACGAAGGCTACTGCCAACAGTTGAAAAATTATTAGATGATTTATCCCATCGTTAAATTCGGCGACCCGGTACTCGAAAAACTCGCAGCGCCCATCACCAGCTTCGATGCCGAACTCAAGAAGTTCGTGGACGACATGTTCGACTCCATGTACGACGCGCACGGTGTTGGCCTGGCTGCGCCCCAGATCGGCTTCTCGCTCCATCTCGCCGTCATCGACGTCAGCTTCAAGGAAGACCCCGACGCCAAGCTCGTCCTTTGCAATCCGCAGGTCATTAAGATCGAAGGACGACAGTCTGGCTCCGAGGGCTGCCTCAGTCTTCCGGAGTTTCGGGAGAATGTCGTCCGCCCCAAAAAGGTCACCATTCGCGCGCAGGATGTGAAAGGCGAGTGGTATGAAAAGACCGGCGAAGAACTTCTCGCCCGCGCCTTCGTTCACGAGATCGATCACCTCAACGGCAAGCTCTACATCAGCCACATCTCGGCCCTGAAGCGCGATCTCATGAAGCGCAAGATCAAGAAGCTGCAAAAAGTCGGAGAGTGGTAGACCCCATCTCCGCGAAATGAATTTTTCCACGCGCTATCCTGTATCAGTGGTAGAGCTGCCGCCAATTCCATGCGACTCGTATTTTGCGGAACCCCACAATTCGCGGTTGCCACGCTCGACGTGCTCGTTGCCGGCGGACACCAGGTCGCGCTCGTCGTCACCCAGCCTGACCGTCCGCGCGGACGCGGCATGGAACTCGCGCACTCTCCGGTGAAGCAATCTGCACACAAACACGAGCTCCCCACGGCGCAACCGGAACGCATCAAGAACAACGCGGAGTTCCGCGCGCAACTCGAAGCCCTCGCACCCGACGCCATCGTCGTCGTCGGCTATGGACGCATCATTCCGCGCTGGATGATCGACCTGCCGCGCCACGGCAATCTGAATGTGCACGCTTCGCTGCTGCCGAAATATCGCGGAGCCGCGCCCATCCAATGGGCCATCGCCATGGGCGAACAGCTCACCGGCGTCACCACCATGCGCATCGACGAAGGCCTCGACACGGGCGACATCCTCATGCAAGCCGAGTTGAAAATTGAAGCGGAGGACACGGCGGTCACGCTCGCGCCACGACTCGCCGCCATCGGCGCCACCCTGATGCTCGATACCTTGATGGCCTTGGACGACGGCATTATGCGGCCGCGTCCGCAAGAACACGCGCACCACTCGCTCGCACCAATCTTGAAAAAAGAAGATGGCCTCGTAGATTTTTCGCGCCCCGCTGCCTGCATCAACCATCGTTTGCGCGGATTCCAGCCGTGGCCCGGAGCCTTCTCAACATTCCGCGGCAAGAGTGTGACCTTTCATTCGCTCGCGCCGTTGCCCAGTGGCACGGCCATTCTCGAACCCGGTGAACTCGCGCAAGCCTGCGACGCGCTCATCGTTGGTTGCGGAGAAGGGACCGCCCTCGAAGTTCGCGAATTGCAACTCGAAGGCAAACGCCGCATGACCGCGCGTGACTTCGTCAACGGATACCAACCAAAACCGGGAGAACGCTTCGGCGCCTGAATATGCCAGTTTCCGCAGCACGCGCCGCCGCCTTCGACATTCTCATACGGGTGAATGAACTCGATTCCTACGCCTCGGAACTGCTCCACTCCGACCGCCTCAACCACCTCACCGCGGCCGACCGCGGACTCTGCACCGAGTTGGTCATGGGCGTCCTGCGCTGGCAATCTGCGCTCGACACGGCCATCGAACCCTTCTCTTCGCAAAAAATTTCCCGACTGGATCCGGAAGTTCTCGTCGCCCTGCGCCTCGCCGTTTACCAGGTGCATCACCTCGACCGCATCCCTTCACGAGCAGCAGTGAACGAGAGTGTGGAACTGGTGAAGCGTGCGCGCAAAAAATCGGCGGTGCCCTTCGTGAACGCCGTGCTGCGCAAGTTCACGGCGATTCCGCCCGATCCCTTTTCTGAATCCGAACCAACCATCGAACAGTTGCCCATGCGCCTCGCGCATCCGCAATGGCTGGTCTCGCGATGGGCGCTTGAATATGGACTCGCGGCCACCACACGCATCTGCCAGCACGATCAGCAGACGCCCTCCACGACCTTGCGACTGCATGAAGACGCTGCCGCCGTCGAAGCCGAACTGCGCGCGGCAGGCATCGACCTTGAGCCAGGAAAATTTGTTCGCGACGCTCGACTCGTCGTCAGCGGAGACGTTGTCAACACACCGGCCTTCCGCGAAAATCGCGTCGCCATTCAGGACGAAGCCTCGCAACTGGTCGCGCTGCTCGTCGGCACCGGCACGCGTCTTCTCGATTGCTGCGCCGCTCCCGGCGGAAAAACCGCTGCGCTCGCCGAACGCAATCCCACGGCCACCATCCTCGCCGTCGAACTGCATCCCCATCGCTCGCGCACGATGGCCGAGCGACTCGCCGGACGCAACGTGGAAGTCCTTACCGCCGACGCCACCGCGCTGCCATACGGCGCGGAATTCGATCGCGTCCTCGCCGACGTTCCTTGCTCCGGCACCGGAACGCTCGCGCGCAATCCGGAAATCAAATGGAAGCTGACCGCCGCCGACCTCGCTGACCTGCAAGCGCGCCAGATCGCAATCCTCACGGCCGCCATGCGCCACGTCGCTCCCGGCGGACGAGTCGTCTACTCAACTTGTTCTTTAGAGTCGGAAGAAAATGAAGCCGTAGTCGAGCAGGCACTCGCCGCGCACACGGACTTCCGCGTGGTCAATGCCGCCGAACGCTTACAAGAACTACGCGATTCCGGCGACCTTGTCTGGACCACGCCCGAAACGCTGGTGCACGACCGCTTCCTTCGCACGCTGCCGGGAACGCATCCCTGCGACGGATTCTTCGCGGCCATCCTTGAACGCAATCCCTAGCGACGTACCCTCAAGCGCCCGGGTCAGCGTAGTAGGTTTGAGAAATCCCCAGACCGCTCTCACCCCCGCTTGCGCACCACCCACGTCGTCATGCATCGCTGATCTTGTACGACTGTGGTCTTGAGCGGGTCCACCAACTCGCCGCCTAGCTCTTTCGTGAGTTGGACGAGCAGCGCTTCATCCACCAGGTATCGCATCGTTCCGTCGGGCAACAGGTAGCGACGCCCCTTCAGGCACCTCATACGCTTCTCCATGCCGATGGTGGAGGCCAGTCGGCAGAAGAACAGGCCTCCCGGCTTCAGCACTCGCCAGCTTCCGCACAGCATGACCATAAACTGCTCGTCGTCAGCGGCAAAGTGCAGGACCGCGCTGCTCAGGACCACGTCCGCCGACGCGTCCGGGAACGACATCGCCTCGATGGCTTCCACGCGGAAATTCGTCTTTGGCAGCGAAGGCGCGAGCGATGCCGCCAAATCTCGTACACTCTCCACGGCCTCGGCGTTCGCGTCCGCGCCAAACACTTCGTACCCGCAACTCAACAGGTAGACAAGGTTGCGCCCCGCCCCGCACCCTGCGTCACAGATCTTCATGCCGGGCGCGATGCGGCCTCGCAGAATCTGGTCGAAGAGGTAGATGTCGATAGGGCCGAATTGTTCCTGAAGCGTCAGCATGGCTCTGCGCCGACTATAGAGGAGAAGTTGAAGTAGAAGCAAAATCGCTGACCAGCGCAAGGTCGGGTACGGCGGCAGACTTCCTTTGGAATTTCTCCGCGCTTTACTTTGTAGAAGAACGACTCCACCGTCTGCTCCAAAATCTTGTCAAGCCCCTGATTGCCCTTAATTTCAACTAACCTGCTGATTCCAAACAAAATATAGTTGCGCCTCCCATGTCCAGTTGACCCCCTCCCATGTGTCATACTAGATACAGAGAACAAACAAGGCCGCGCCCACTCAGCGCGGCCTTTCGTCTTTCGTCTTTTGCCTTTGCCTTTGCCTTTGCCTTTGCCTTTGCCTTTGACTTTAACGGACAGCCGACAGCCGACAGCTAACAGATGTCAACTGCTTTGTTGTCAATATTTTGACCCTTAACTCCTTACGAATCAAGATTTTGCCGACCTCTTCCCCGTAAAATATTGAAAACAAGGATTTTAGAAAACAGGAAAAGGGGGAGGGGAGGGGCGGAGGCTTTACATCTGGCTTCTGACAACTGACCAGCCGAGAGCCGACAGCCGACAGCCGACAATCTGACAGCCGACATGGCGTTCAAGGCTCCTTCTGCTACGAGCTACTGCCGAAGTAGATTGCTCATAAGACCGGCTTCAGCCTAGAATGTGACACCATGTTTGCAAACTTTTGGTCGCGATTAGCACGCTATCGGAAACTTAGTGCCTTGTCGCTCGGCGATCTGGAAAAAGCCGTGATGGAACGCATGTGGGATGGCGGCGAATGTGCCGTTCGCGACCTGCATGCCGAATATAACGGCAAACTCGCCTACACCACCCTGATGACGACCGTGGACCGCCTGCATAAAAAAGGGCTGCTCGAGCGTCGCAAGGATGGCAAGGCATTCATTTATAAACCCCTCCTCTCCCGCGAAGAGCTCGACTGCGGCATTGCGCGCGACCTCATCGGCGTTCTGCTGCAGGAGCGTAGCTCGCAGCCCTTCGCGCTGCTTGCCAGCTTTGTGGACGCCATCGACGAACAGGACGAGCAGTTGCTGAACGCGCTGGAGCAGGAAATCAAGAAGCGTCGCGCGTCGTCAGGAAGCAAAGGCTAACCGGTGTATACGCTGATCGGCATCTCGATGGTGATCACGGCAGCCATGCTGTCATCCTTGGCTTTTAGTGTGGGACTGACGGCGCTATGGCCGCTGCTGAAGCGGGTAGCGCGCAAGCTTTCTGCAGCCGCGGAATCGCGCTTCTGGTTCACCGTGGGACTTGCTCCGGCCATGGCCGGCATGTGGGTCGCTCTCCTGATTGCCGTGCCGAGTTACATCATTCACGAACCGCGTCACTCCAACGAGAGATTCGGCCTTCCGCTGCTGGCACTCACTTTTGCGGCGCTGGCTCTGTTTGCGGGAGCGCTTGTGGGATGTGCGCTGGTCTTCGCAAGAGCCTGGAAAGTCTCCAGCCTGTTGCGAAAACACAGTCGCCGTCTCGACCTGCCGGGAGTGGATAAAGAAATTTACGAACTGCCGGAGAGTTCGGGCACGTTCACGGTTGTCGGCGTGTTTCGTCCAGCGATGTTCGTTTCGCGCGCCGTTCTGGGCACGTTGAACGAGGTAGAACTTGCTTCGGTTCTGCAGCACGAGCTGGCGCACATGCGTTCGCAACACAACGGGCTTACGCTGGCCTTGCGGTTTGCGACGCAACTCAGTGGCAATCCGTTCTTCATCCGCATGGTCCACAACGAATGGATTCAGGCGATCGAACTGGAAGCGGATGCTGCCGCCATCCACTCCCCGGAAGATGCGTTGGAACTCGGCTCCGCGCTGGTCAAGATTGCGAGGCTGTCGGTTGCGCCGTCGATGGCTGCAGGCGCCGGATGTAGCTTTGTCGATAGCACTTGCAATTCCGCACTGAGCCGCCGCATCGGCTACCTGCGTGCGGCCGCAGCGGGCGAGATTCGTACCTCGCAGACGGTGATGATCCGCGTGGGAGAAATTGCCGTGTGCTGCGTCTTTCCGCTGATCATCGGAATCGCATCCACCCCAGCAATCCTGAATCGCGCGCACAATGCGCTCGAACTGTTGATGAGGTAATGCGCGAAATCACTCGCGCGTGAGAAGAAAAAATCACATCAGTGGCGGAAGTGGCGAATGCCGGTGAGCACCATTGCCATGCCAAGGCGGTTCGCCGTCGCGATAACTTGCTCGTCGGCCTTCGACCCCCCGGGTTGGATGATGGCCGTTGCACCGGCCTGGCCGATGACTTCCACGCCGTCGGAAAACGGGAAGAAAGCGTCGCTGGCCGCAACCGAGCCTGCGAGAGGCAGAACGGCTTTAGCTGCGCCGATTTTGGCGGAATCCACGCGGCTCATCTGCCCGGCACCCACGCCGATTCCGCGACCATCTTTCGCGTACAGGATGGCGTTCGACTTCACATGCTTGCAGACTTTCCAGGCGAAGAGCAGGTCACGCATTTCTGCTTCGCTGGGTGCGCGTTCGCTGACGACCTTGAGTTGCGTTGAATCAATTTTCGCGAGGTCGTTGTCCTGAATCAGCAATCCCCCACTGACGGCCTTGATGACCCACTTCTGCGGCGCGGAGTCAATCTCCAATAGCCGAAGATCCTTGCGCTTTGCAAACCGCTGACGTGCGGCTTCGTCAAAACTAGTAGCGATGATGCACTCAATGAACAGTGCCTGACCGTTGTGACGCAATCCGGCGATGGCCTCGGCCGCGGCGCCGTCCACGGAACGGTTCACGGCGATGACGCCTCCGAAGGCGGAGACGGGGTCGCACTCAAAGGCGCGCTGGAAGGCTTCCACGATGTCTTTGCCAACCGCACTGCCGCAGGGGTTGGTGTGTTTGATAATGGCGCAAAAGGGCTCGTCGAATTCGCTGGCCAGATCCCACGAGGCCTGCAGATCGACAATGTTGTTGTAGGAGAGTTCCTTGCCTTGCAGCTGGCGTCCGTTGGCTACGCCGGACGTGCCGCCGTCGGAATAAAGCGCGGCCTTCTGATGGGGATTCTCGCCATAGCGGAGGTCCGCGACTTTGCGGTCGGTGATGCGCACGGTTTGTGGGAAGGCTTCGGCAGTAAGTCCCGCGATGTCGAAGCTGCCGGCATCGTCGATGCTGATGGTTTCCAGCGCCGTCGCGATGGCCGCATCGTAGGCTGCGGTCGTGGCGAATGCTTTTTGCGCTAGTCCCCACTTGGTCTTCAGGGAAAGCTCGCCGCCGTTCTGCACTAGTTCAGACGCGATCGCTGCGTAGTCGGCGGGAGAAGTCACGATGGCGACGTCCTGAAAATTTTTCGCAGCCGATCGGACCATGGATGGACCGCCAATATCGATGTTCTCGATGATCTCCTCAAAATGGACGCCGGGCTTGGCGGCGGTTTTCTCGAAGGCGTAGAGGTTGACGACGACCATGTCGATGGGGTGAATGTCGTGCTCGGCCACGGCAGCGCGGTGAGCGGAGTTGCCGCGGATGTAAAGGATGCCGCCGTGAACTTTGGGGTGCAAGGTCTTCACGCGGCCGTCGAGCATTTCAGGGAAGCCGGTCAGTTCGGAGATATCTTTTACCGCGATGCCGGCTTCGCGCAACAGTTTCGCTGTTCCACCGGTGGAGATGAGTTCCACGCTCATTCCTGCCAGCTTCTTCGCAAAGTCAACCAAACCAGTTTTGTCGGTAACGCTAAGGAGTGCTCGCTGAACTTTCGCCATTTCGCCTCTCAAGAGAATTAAGTTGCCGGCGATCTGTCATGCCGGGACCTGCATCTCTTCACGACCGCAAGGTGCGGTGCATGAAAGTGCCAACTTTGCCGCCACCCACAGCGGCTTCATAGCTTGGAACCAATTCTGGATTGCGGGATGTCCGGAAAGGATCGAGTTGCGGACGAAAGCAGGGCACTAAGGGCGCGCTTTAGCTTTCAGGCGAACTTGTCCGTCCTGCACCTCTATAGTGTACTCGACTGCGTTGCAGCCGTATTGGATCCGCAACTGCTCGGTCTTACGACGAACGAAGGAGTTGAATATTTCGAAGCTGGCGCCCTCGCTGACGGCCTCGCCGGAGTGACGCTTGGCCTCCATCATGACTTCGTAAAGACGATGCACTTTTTCCTGATCGGTATCGGGGTCAGAGTATTCGATGGAGAATGGCTTCATCTCGCCGAGGCTGGCGGGAGATTCGCTCTGGAGAAAGCGCAGGCCCTGTATGCCAAGGATGGCGTCTTGCGGGCGGCGGTATCCCTCTTCCTTGATCTTGAGCTTTTGCCGCCAAAGGTCGCTGAATACGGCATAACGCTGCACGATGGAATTGAACTTGAAGCGTTGTGCGAAGTTGAGCTGCTGGCCGTCGCTGAGCTTTTTGATAGCAAAGGAAACACGCCACTCCGTGTCTTTCGGGGGGCGCTTGGAGCCGCCGCCGAAGTACACGTCGTACTCGATCTTCAACCTTCGCAGGTTCTCGTCGAGTCCACTGATTTGTTCGTCAATCGTCACGGCTGATTTAGGACGGGCGGGCGCACCCGTCGAGCGGACTATACCACGAACTCAGCTGGAATCGTCCAAACAGGGCTTTCAAGGCAGTAACACGGCAGGAACTCTGTCCGGGGTTGCCTGAGCGATTCAGAAACTCTGGCGTGAATTGATTGCGCAGCTAATTTTTGCCGGGAGGTGATTCAGCTCAGGATTGCATCTAAACTACGGACTGGTTATGGCAAACAATATTCGGATCGTGATCGCCGACGACCATGCAGTGCTGCTCGAATCCTTGAAGGGACTGCTAGACAGTCAGAAGGATTTCGAAGTTGTTGGCGCTGCCGCGAATGGCAACGAGGCCGTTCAACTCGTGCGCCAACATTCTCCCGACGTGCTTGTTCTGGATCTGTTCATGCCCGACAGTGACGGGTTCGAAGTTCTGCGCACGTTGGAAAAAGCCGGCATCCGCGTTGCTTCCGTGGTGCTGACCGGTTCGGAGAGTCAAACGGATTACGTACAAGTGGTTCGCCTTGGTGCACGCGGATTGGTTCTGAAAGGCGATGCCCCGGCAAAATTGTTCAGTGCGATCCGTACGGTTTCCGACGGAGAGCTGGCCTTCTCAGACGAAGTCGCACATGGAGTTCTGACGGCCATGGCGGACGAGCCCACACAGGAGCTGGCCACCACCATGGCTCGGCTTTCTGAACGAGAAAAGCAGATTGCTTTCCTGGTCGCTCGCGGGCTAAAGAATAAAGACATTGCCCAGGAACTCACGATCAGCGAAAACACGGTGAAGCGCCACCTGCAAAGCATCTTCGGAAAGACGGGAGCGCGCGACCGCCTGGAACTCGCGGTGATAGCCCTGACCGAGCTTACGAAAGCTGCGTGAGAAATATTCTCGAACCCCAATAGAAACGGCCGCCTGGTTGGCGGTCGTTTCTATTCTGAGTCTCAGGGGCTTTATTTACCGGCAGTCGCCGCCATCTTCTTCACCATTGCCAGAACCAGTTTGCGGTCGCTGTCATTCAGATTGGAAGAGTATCGACGGATTTGGCTAAGGAAGCGAACTTCGTCTTCACTCAGCGTGGGAAGGTTCTTTGCGGCATTTTCGTTCGAGTTATCAGCGAAGAACTGCGCCAAGGCGACATCCATCGCTGAAGCTATCTTTGCCAGCGTGTCTAGCGAAGGGATGGTGTGGCCGTTTTCGACTCTCGAGAGATAGCAGCGTAATAGCCCCGTGCGCTTCTCGATGTCGCCTTGCGACATACCCTTCTGCAGACGGAAATTTCTAATCGTTTCGCCTATATTCATGGTGTGAACGGAGCGCTTTCAAACCTTTCGGGGGGTACGTGCATAGTAACCAGAGTACAAATGCAGCGCAAGGACAAATTTCGTCATTCGCTATTACTATCGTAGATGCCTAGCGTACTTAACATTTTAAAAATCAGTCGCTTGCAATCGTAAGTCTCTGGTTTTAATCCGTTTGCGCGGGCAAGAAGCCGCACGTTTCCAGTTGGCGATCATGCCATCTTCCCATTATTAATTGTGCGGATATTGCGCCGATGAATGCGCACGCCATATCCTCCTGCGTGTCCCATGGATCTCCCTGGCCGCCGAGAAAATCGCCGGCTGCCGAACCGCTCGCCACGGCGACGCGCCACTCGAACAACTCGTACATGGCACTTATTGCGCCGCAGATGCAGACGATGATAAAGAACATCCAAAGCTTTCCACGCACTACGCGCTTGCGCAGCAGGACTTCCCGCGCCACCATCGCGGGAATAAATCCTTGCATAAAATGCCCAAGGCGGTCGTAGTTGTTGCGTGCCTGATGAAAGGTGTCGCGAATCCAATCGAACCAAGGAACTTTTGCGTAGGTGTAGTGACCGCCGACCATCAGCACGATGGCGTGGAGCACGATCAACGTCAGCAGGAGATTGGTGAGCGGAAACCGCCGCCGCGTGGCTGCGATCACGATGAGGGCCAGCAGGGCGGGGAACACTTCCAGAAACCAGGTGAAATAATCGAAGGGATGAATGGCGGACCAGGCCATGGCAACGCTGAATAAGGCCAGCATCGCCCATTCGTAATGCGACACAGCTTCCGGCTTTAGACCGCCGGCATTGGACGAGGTGACTGGAAGGGGTGAACGGGTGTCCATCCTATTCTCCTTGGTCGCAGGATACTAGCGCGTCGACGGGGGCAGTCGCCAAATCTCAGCGTTGCCACTCGGTGTAACGCCTACCGGTTAACCCATCAACATTCCGCCATTGATCTTCAGAACTTCGCCCGTGATGTATCCCGCCTCTTCGGCGGCCAGGAAGCGAACTGCGTGTGCGATTTCCATGTCGGTGCCCGTGCGTCCGACTGGAACCGATTTCAGCATATTCTCTTTGATCTCCGCCGGAAGTTCCGCAGTCATCGAAGTTTCGATAAAGCCGGGGGCGATGGCGTTCACGGTGATGTTGCGCGATGCGACTTCGCGCGCGACGGCCATGGTGAGCCCGATGAGTCCAGCCTTGGATGCGGCGTAGTTCGCCTGCCCGGCCTGTCCGGTCTGTCCCATGATGGAAGAGACGTTGATGACGCGGCCCCAGCGCTGCTTCAGCATGGAACCGATGACCGCCTGGGTGAGCAGGAACGCCGAGGTTAGGTTGGTGTTCATGACTGCGTCCCAGTCGGCGCGCTTCATGCGCATCATCAACTGGTCGCGGGTGATTCCCGCGTTGTTGACAAGGATATCGACCTTGCCGAACTGCGCGATGACCGCCTTGGCGACCGCTTTGACCTCGTCCTCGATGGAGACATCGAGTTTGAAGGCCGCTGCCGTGCCGCCTGCGGCCGTGATCTGGGCTACAGCTTCATCAAGCTTTTCCTGCCCGCGGGCGGCGAGGGCTACGGTTGCTCCGGCCTGTGCCAGCACGATCGCACAAGCTTTCCCGATGCCCTGCGATGCACCGGTGACGAGTGCGACATGACCTTGCAATGACTGCATAAAAAGTTCTCCTGATTGCATCAAGAATATGAAGGAGGATTATATCGAGAGAGGATGGATTTACCGAGAAATGTAAAGGGGCGGTTTGGTTGGCCCAATCGAAAGATGGAGTTTTGCCAATGTCAGCCGATGCTATCGCCGGGCAGAACTTCCTCTTCCCGCCTTTCTTCCAACGCAAGTTCGGCCGCTTCCAACTCGGCCACGGCCTGTGCGGACTCTTCACGGAAGAGGATGCGAAGGATGGGAGGGGGCAATATCGTGGTCACCGCAGTCATGCAGATGACGATTGCGTAAGCGCGCTGCGAGATGGCATTCATCTGCAATCCAATCAAGGCGACGATGAGCGCGACCTCGCCACGAGGCGTCATGCCAACACCAACCTTCAATGCATTCTGCCAACCGCTGCGCCACATGGGGATGCCACAACCAACAACCTTGGATATGACGGCCAGCACGCTGATGACGCCCGCCACGATCAGCACGTCTCCGGAGAAGACCCGCAGATCCAGTCTCGCGCCCATGGTGAAGAAGAAAAAAGGCGCGAGGAATTCATTGATGGCATGAACGCGTGGTTGCAGATTCCATTCCGGCGAGTAGTCGGCAAAGATAAGCCCGGCGAAGAATGCGCCGATGATGGCCGCCATCCCAATCTTGCTCGCTCCCCAGGAGAGCAGGAGGCAGAGAGCGAGCGCTAGAATGAGGGGCGCATCGTGTGTGGACATTCGTTGCAATCCTGGCCTCAGTCGAGCAATCACGCCCGGACCCACAAAGATCATGAATAGGGCAAAGCCTATCGCTTCTGCCGAGACAATGCCGAGATGCAACCA
This sequence comes from Terriglobales bacterium, assembly GCA_038236965.1. Taxonomy (GTDB): domain Bacteria; phylum Acidobacteriota; class Terriglobia; order Terriglobales; family Acidobacteriaceae; genus JBBRZF01. The sequence continues at coordinate 64,054 of JBBRZF010000001.1, forward strand.
CTGCACTCCGCCGGAAGCCATGCTTACGACGACGGCCAGCAGGATCATGCCGAGAATGTCGTCAAAGACAGCAGCGCCCAGGATTACGCGCGCTGTCTTGGATCTAAGCACGTGCAAATCGCGTAAGACGCGGGCGGTGATTCCCACACTGGTTGCCACCATCGCGGCGCCAACGAACGTGGCTTCATGCACGGAGTCGCCGCGAAGTGTAAGGAAGATGAACCCGAGGCTAAAGGGCGCAACAATGCCCGCGATGGCAACGCGAAGGGAGAGACGGCCTACTTTGATAAGGTCGCCGGGACTGGTTTCCAGTCCTACGGTGAAGAGGAGGAAGATGGCTCCGATTTCGGCAATAGAGAAAACAAATTCGCTTGGAACCACAAAATTTGTCGCGTAGGGACCAAGCACTACTCCGGCCAGGATCTCTCCCAGCACCGCCGGCATTGAGAGACGCTCGAAGAGTTCTCCAAAGACCTTTGCCCAGACGAAGATCGTAAATAGCTGGAGGAGAAGGATGTCGGTTCCGTGCATGGTTTCTCGTCAGTTAGGAGGCTAAAAAATTGTCCCTTAGACTATGGTACTTCTACCAGCGAAATCCAGAGTAGGTGCTGGATTTCGGGGGTGCAACCTTTTTCCGGCTCCTGCTCTCGAATTTCGCGGCAAGACTTTGGATTCATGGCATCCTGTTCATGTAGAAGTTACAACCGTAAGTCGATTTGAAATTTCCATGCGGATCACTGATCACATCCCGCCGAGAATGCGCATCGTTGTCGGTGTGGTTCTAAGTACTATCGCCGCCTTTGCTACCGCCCGTGTTTTTGTGAATCGGCCCACCCGGGTTTTTATCCCGTTCGCATTCATCGTGGTACTTATCGTTCTGGCTAGAACCTATGGCGTGCTTACAAGTGTCATCGGATCGGCAATCACCGCGGTCATCTTTGCGCGATTCATGTATCCGCCCTTGGGCACACTCGGGGTGGATAGCGAAGTAGCCAAGGCAAACCTGGGGTGGATGATGCTATGTGCTATCACCATTTCTTATCTTCTCTTCCCGCCGACCAAAACCAACCACTGAGCAGACTTACAGCAGACGCTCCGGTGCCCACACCAGAACCTTCAGCAAACGCGAGAAATGCGCGAGGGCAGGGGGACGATCCAGTGACAGCCCGAAGGGCTCGGTCATGGTGTTCGCTTCGATCTCGACCTCCGCAACCTGCAACGGCCAGGGAAGATGATGGACTTCGGCGCGATAGGTGCGTCCGCGTGGACTGACCGAGTAGAGGCAATAACGCTCGCTTAGAAATTCCTCAAGGCTGCCGGGTTTGGCTGTACGCACCGGCATCAGCGGACGATATGCGGCACGAAATTCTGGCATCGACGTTCCCGCCTTGGGGCCATGGATCCGTTTCGAGGAGTAGTGAACCCACTCCCCTACGCCTTCGAGGAAGCGATTCGTGTTGGCGTGCTTGCCTTTCACTTTCATCGACGCATGCCAATAGGGAAGCCGGTAGAACATTCGCGCGGCCCACACGGCCGAGAGGTTCGCGGCGTCCAATGAAAAAAAGTAGACGCCCGGTTTCTCGCCAAAGCTGACGTACGTTCTGACGTTGAGTTCCGGAAACTGCGAAAACATTGGGAGCGCGGGAAGTCCGGGAGGCCGCAGGTTCTTGATCCAGAAGGGAACTACCGAGATCCAGGCGCTGCCCTGGTAAAGATCGAGAGTCAATGTTTCAGGAACCAGCGCGCGCATCACCTCCGGATTCACCGGCCAATGCGCGAACAGAAGATCATTCCATGTTTGCGTCATCGCCCACGGACCGGGCGGGAGCGGCCAAGGCCTGTGCGCCGTCGCATAGAGGATGCTGTTAGCGCCTAGCCAACGCGTATGGACATCGGACTGCATGGCTCACAGCGTAACAAATCGCGGCTATACGTGATGTTGAAATCGGATGCGATTATTTTTTACCGAAGAAGCCGCCCAGTATGTCGCCCACGGATTTTGCGGGCGCATTAGGTTGGGCGACTACATTCCAGAGGTCGCTGCCTGAACGGCCGTGGAGCGCACCAATGCCATTGTGGTCAAGTCGTTTTCACAAGGCTTGGAGCCGAGGAATTTCTTCGCGTCAGAAAGCACGGCCGCACATAACTGGTCGGCATCATCGAAGTCTGCGTGCTCCACTGAAGCTTGCGCACGTTCTATCCCGTACTCTTCCGATTTTTTCTTGCACTCCACCAGGCCACGTGAGACGAGTACCACGGCTGCGCCGGGCTCCAGTACCGCCATTTGTGGATCGTGCGTAGCATGAGAGAAGAGACCGAGCGGCAATCCGTTGGCTTTCAGCAATTCAACGCCGGAGGAATCCCGCACGAGCGCCGGAGTATGTCCGGCATTTACGTAGCAAAGGATTCCCAATTGCTGGTTGTAACAGCCGATGAATGCGGGTGAAAAGTGGGTTCCTCCCACGGAGTCGATGATCGCGCGGTTCACAAGAAAGAGGAGGTTGGTCAGCGCGTCGGCTTCATTGATGTCCGGCGGTGCCAGATCGACCGCAGCATGATGGCGGAACACCTTCTGGACGTCGGCTGCGATGTGCAGCGCATGCTCGCGTTTGCCTGCGATATCGAGCAACAGGAAAATCACCCGGTCCGTGTCCGGCACTTGCAACACGTCGTAAAAGTCGCCGCCTTTGCGCGCGCTTTGGTACAGACCGGAGATATAGGCGTGTTTCAAGTCGGGGAAGACGGTGTGTTCGGGGCGGTCGAATTCCCGCTCGGGTTCCTTACGATGAATAAAAGGGATCTTCATGGCTCGCGGGGCGGAAGTTATCACACTTACAGCAGCGGTCGCTATGGAATTCAGGGCAAAACCGGCACTTCTACTACTAAAGAAACTCTGATTAAGTTCTCTGCTTTCCACAGTGTCTTTGTGTAGATTGAGTTGAGAGACTCTGAAGACAATGAGACAGCGGACACTGGCCATGACAACTGGGTTTGAGCGGTATAGCAAGAAGACGCGGCGTGCGGCATTTCTGGAAGAGATGGAGCAAGTCGTTCCATGGAATAAGCTGTGTACGCTAGCGGAGCCGCACTATCCCAAAGCTGGCAACGGACGTCGTCCGGTAGGCATTGAACGCATGCTGCGGATTTACTTTCTGCAGCAGTGGTTCAATCTCTCAGACCCTGCGGTGGAAGAAGCGCTGTACGACTCCCCGCTGATGCGCCACTTCGCACAGATCGATCTTGGCAACGAGCCGGTGCCGGATGAGACGACAGTTTGCAAGTTCCGCCATTTGTTAGAACAGCACAACCTTGGCGGTGCCATGCTTGAAACCGTGAACGTTCACCTCGAAAAGCGTGGTATCAAGATCACCACCGGCACCATTGTCGATGCGACGATCATTCACGCTCCCAGCTCGACGAAGAACCGCGAACAGAAACGCGATCCCGAGATGCATCAGACGAAAAAGGGCAATCAGTGGTACTTCGGCATGAAGGCGCATGTGGGCGTGGACAGCAAGACGAAGATCATTCACTCGGCAGTGGTGACGGCAGCCAACATCGCGGATTCAGTGGCGCTGCCAGATCTCTTGCACGGCGATGAAACCAAGGTCTGGGGCGATCAAGCCTATCGCGGACAGAGCGAAGCGATCCACGAAGTCGCACCACGGGCCCAGGACCTGACCAACAAACGCTACCGTTACAAGAACCGCGTGGACGAAGTTGAACGCGAGAAGAATCGCACGAAGTCGCACACTCGCTCTCGAGTCGAGCATGTCTTTGCAGTGATCAAACTGAAGTTCGGCTACACGAAGGTGAGATACCGGGGAATCAGGAAGAACGCCAATCAGGTGTTCACACTGTGTGCGTTGAGTAATCTGTTCCTCCTACGCCAGAGATTGCTGGTCACCCAAGGGGCGTAGTGTCTCTGGACACCACGCCGGAGATGACGACAACATCCACGCGGTCAGAAACGTCGTTCTAACCCCTCTGAAATCTAAGTCACACCAACTCAAAAACCCGTGAGCCACCTAGCTGCATATCGTTACCTGTGCAGACCTTCCCTAAAGGGGAAGAGCCGGGCTCATTCCCCATATTTGTCTTTCAAATAGCGAGCGATATCCAGTTCGAGGTCTTTGTATCCGGAATGGATAGTCTGCCGCAACGCAGCCTCGGTGGAAGCTCCTTCTCCGAAATTTCATGAACGAGGATTCCAGCAAGTTAAGCCGGACCTGGTGCTCGGCCCCGTAAAGCCGGGAGAGTGCGCGTCCGAATCCGGCAGTGGTGCGTCCTTCTACGAGTTGAGCGATACCTTCATGGAGCCAATGCGGGCAGCGTCCGCGGCTTACCTGCGTGATGAAGGAATGCGCGAGTTCGTGTTTCAGCACGCGCGACAATTCGGGATTCATCGCCGTAACGCCTTCGATAGGGAGACGGAGCTTTCCGTCGTTTAGGGCGCCGGTCCATGAGGGCGATTGCGCCACGTCGAAGAAAGCCTGCTCGGTATAGAGCACCACTCCAATGTTCGCGCGCGGAGTAACTCCCAGTTGGCGCACCAGGTCGTCATAGTGGCGCTCCAAGGTATCCAGCACCGAGCGTCCCAATTCATCACTTACCTTCTTGCCCTCGTATTTCAGCGTGAAGTGACCGCTATCGCGCTGCGCGTAATCGGCCTCGGTATTCACCTCGCGCGCGGCACGCGCCACGAATTTATCCACCACCGCGTCGGGGCGTATCAGTAGGGATTTTTTCCAAACCCTGAGTGCATCCTTGGTACGGTCGCTGCCGAAATAGGCGAAGCCGAGGACGGTGAGGCCATCCGCGGAAGCCGGCGCAAGACGAACCGAGTGCTCCGCGTAACCGAGGGCTTCGGCGGGACGCTCCATCTGCACCAGCAGCGCCGCGTAGTGATTCAGTAACGTTGTATTTTCCGGTTCGTACGCGAGTGCCCGTCGCAGGTAGATGAGCGCCTTGTCGCGATGGCTGTGTTCGGTCTCGTAACGCGCGGCCGCGAAATATCCAGCCGCGGCATTCTCTACGTTGCCCGCTTGATCCAATGCCGCGAGCAGTTCCGTATCCACCCGCCCATCGCGAACGATCTTAATAGAGAGGTCTTCGGCGGCGGCCATGGTCTCATGAGGCACGAAATCGGTGACATCTTCCTTTGGTTCTTTGGAGGAACTGTTGAGCGAGACCGCTTTCGCGCCGGTCTCTATATGGTCCACGAGAGACTTCGGAATGGAGTAAGAATCGTCTCCGATGCCGCATTTTATTTGACCATTTATTTCCTGAGCGGTGTCTACAACCAGACGCCGTCCGTTCTTCAGGAAGATGGTGTCGGCTTGCAGTTCAGGCACGGCGCTCAACAAGGCGCAGCCAAGCAGGATAAGATAGCGGAATCGCACGAGAGCGCATCTTAGCAGCTCTGCTTACGAGGCATTGAGTGGTCTTTTGCGGACGGACAATCCGAACGTGCGTGGTACTTCTGCTCCTGCTTGCAGGTGCGGCGGCGCAGACCTTTGCCCCGAGCGGGGGACGTCAGGCGGAAACGCCTTCCAACCCTCAGACCCAAGCTCCGGTATCTGCCGTGGTGCGTCTCTACCACGAATTGCGCACTGCCACGATCGACCCGACGCAGGTGTTCCATGTTCGCGAACTGGCCATCGACCGCGAAGATCTTCACGTCTTCTTTACAGATGGGACGCTGGGCTTTACTCGCGCCGTAGATGGACACATCACGGGCGCGTTCTTTAGCGGCGAAGGCGAAGTTCTGGTGCGACCGCCAGACAGCGCCGAGCGTGCCTCTCTCGGACTCTTCACGGGCAACGGCGTTCTCAACGACCAGTTCGCTGAGGCGTTCCTGCGCTTCACGGACGACGTCTATAAGGAGCTACGTCCAAACCTGCAGCAGGCGGACAACGCAGCGGCATTTGCTTCGCGCAATGAGATCACCGTCCGCAATATGGCCTCGGTCGATTCCCTGCGTCTGCTCAATACCTACACCAGCAGTTTCCCTGCAAACGTTCGCGACCGCTTTCTGCACATACGGGTTGCGGGAGGACGCCTTGGAGCGTACGACCTGCAGTACGATTCGCTCGCCGAAGAACAGATCGTCGTCGGCAAGCTCAGCACGCGAGGCCAGACGAGTTATTACGATCTGCTGATGTCCTTCCCGGGGCGCGCAGCACGGGTGTCCAAGGGTGAAGCCCGCGTCATCAATCCCTGGAAGTCGTCGGAAGCCGCGCCGATCGAGAGCTACCGCATCGCCGCGGAACTGATCCCGCCCCAGGAGATCGATGCCGACGCACACCTGAAAGTTCGTGTACGCAACGGGGGACAGCGTCTGCTCTACTTCGTCCTTTCACGCTGGTTGCAGGTGAAGGAGGCACAGGCGAACGGCAAGCCTGTCGAAGTCCTGCAGAACGAATCGGTCACCGGTTCGGCACTCGAGCGCGAAGGAAATGACGAAGTGGCTCTTGTGTTCCCGGAACCTTTGCGGGCAGGCCAGGAACTGGACATCGAGTTGAAGTATCGCGGCAAGGTCATGATGCAGGCCGGAGAAGGCTTGCTCTATGTGGGCTCGCGCGGAACCTGGTATCCGAACCGGGGGATGGCGTTCGCGAATTTCGACCTGCAATTTCGCTGGCCCAGTCAGTGGACGCTGGTTGCTACCGGTAAGCGCGTTTCGCTCGACACACTCGGTTCACAACTGGTGGGGCGATGGATATCGGATGGGCCCATCCCGCTTGCCGGATTCAATCTGGGACAGTACACGCGCAAATCGGCCAAGGCAGGTACAGTCACCATCGATAGCTACGCCACGGGCAGCATGGAATACAGTTTTGCCCGCCATAGCGCGCCGAGTTCCACCGGAATCCCCGGACGCATTCAGGAGCCCGATGAGCAGACCGCCGTGGTCATGCCTCCGGTGGATGTGAATCCGTTGCAGATGGGACAAAAGGTGGCAGACCGTGCGGCGCAGGCGGTGCAGCAATACAGTCAGTGGTTCGGTCCCTGTCCATACAGCACTCTCGCACTCACCCAGTTTCCTGGACCGGTCAGCCAAGGATGGCCCGGACTCGTTTTTTTATCGGGCATGGTCTTTCTAACACCAGAAGAGCGGGCGCGCACACCGATGATCGATTTTGCGCGAATCCTTTATAGCGAACTGATGGAGACCCACGAGACGGCGCATCAATGGTGGGGCGGCGTGGTTTCCTGGGGTGGATACCGAGACCAGTGGCTGCTGGAAGCGCTCGCGAACTATAGCGCCCTCATGTTGCTGGAGCGTTCGCATCCTACCGAGTATCGCGCATCGCTGGACTACTACCGCAACGAACTGCTGCGCAAGTCGGAGAATGGACGTCCTTACCTCGATGCCGGCCCGGTCAGCCTGGGAGTGCGTCTGTCCTCTTCCCAATTTCCCGATGGGTATCCGATCATCAGCTACGGACGCGGCACCTGGCTCTTTCACATGCTTCGGCATATGTTGCGCGATGCCGTGGTCGCACAGGGGGGAACTCCGCAAGCAGGGGATGAACTCTTCTTGCGGACGCTGCGCACATTGCGTGAACGATTTTCCCTTAAGCAGATCACTACCCGCGATGTGCTCGCTGCCTTCGAGGAGGCACTGCCGCGGCCTCTTTATTACGAAAACAGCAAGTCGTTGGACTGGTTCATGGACGGATGGATCAAGGGAACCTCGGTTCCGCGCTACTCGCTGGCCGACGTCAAGATCAGCAAGACTGCGACTACGATGGCGAGTTTCACTTTGCGGCAAGATGACGCGCCTGACGGGCTCGTTACCTCGGTTCCCATCTATGCGGTCGTCAGCAGCGAGTCGCATCCCGTGCTCGTCTCGCGTGTTTTCGCCGACGGCATTGAAACGCAATTACGCCTCCGCGTTCCCGCCGGAACTCGCAAACTTCTAGTTGATCCCAATCACACCGTGCTCTCGCGCAAATAGTTGGAATCGCGCGTCTACTCGCGAATGTAGCCATCTCAATCTCTCCGCACACGCTCCAACTACTTAAATGCAAGCAAATTTGCGAATACGCGCGGGGTAGAAACTATGGGAATTTTCAGTTGGATCATTTTTGGCCTGATCGCGGGTGCGATTGCCAAACTGCTCATGCCAGGCAAAGATCCCGGCGGATGGATCATCACTATGCTGCTGGGTATAGTGGGCGCTGTGTTGGGCGGATGGATCGGACACGCTCTTTGGGGCAGCACTGGAGTCACGGGATTCGACATCAGGAGTTTTGGAGTCGCGATTCTCGGCGCCATCGTGTTGCTGGCGATTTATCGCTGGGCGATTGGAAGACGTCGCTCGGGAACGGTGGTCACTCGCGATCGCGATAAGTGGGCCGCATGAACTAGCCTTTTGACACGTCAGGCGCCTGTCCTGAGCAGGCGCTTTCTTTGTCTCTGCAAAACACAAACTGTGACTTAAGTCATGCCGCGCACCCTCGGTCGGCCTCATAATTCCAAAAGGCTTGATCCTCTTCCGGCCAGGAGCGCTCATGCAGCAATCTTCTTCGCCCAAGATACAACTCGGGCTAGGTACGGGAGCCTTTGCCCTCTGCTTCGCGGTCTTCGGTTCGCTATCGGCAATGATGCCGATCTTCAGCAAGCAAATGCACCTGACGCCGGTGCAAAAAAGCATTGCCGTTGCACTCCCGGTTTTGCTGGGCAGCATCGGACGTATCCCGCTCGGCATGTTGACGGATCGCTTCGGTGGGCGCTCCATCTTCAGCGTCGTGATGGTGCTGTCGATCATCCCCGCATTCCTTATGGGGACGGTGACAAGCTACCACCAGATTCTGCTTTACGGATTCTTCATCGGCATCGCGCTCGCTAGTTTCTCCGTCGGCGTAGGTTTTGTGAGCGGATGGTACCCGCCCGAACGTCAGGGATTTGCCTTGGGGGTTTACGGTGCCGGAAACATCGGTCAGTCCCTCGCGGCCTTCGGTTCGCCTTTCATCGCTGCCGCGTTCGGCGTGCGCTGGGGCTTCTGGACCTTTGGGATACTGCTGACGATCTGGCTTGTCATCTTTGCGATTGCGGCACGCAACGCGCCCAGTCGCGGTCCGGCGAAGAGTTTTACTGAGATCATTCGTCCTTTGAACGATCCTCGCAGCTGGGTTCTCAGTCTGTATTACTTCCTGACTTTTGGCGGATTCGTAGCCATGGCCGTCTACCTCCCGATCTTCCTCACGGAAATGTTCAAACTCACTCCCCAGGACGCAGGATTGCGGACCGCCGGCTTCGTGGTGCTGGCAACTGCAATGCGCCCGGTCGGCGGCATCTTGGCGGATAAGGTTGGTGGGCGTACGATTCTTCAGTGGGCGTTTCCAGCAGTGGCGGTTATGGCGATGTTTCTCGCCTGTCCTTTGATGTCCACGTTTACGATCGGCGCGCTTGGGATGGCGGCGGCGATTGGTCTTGGCAATGGCGCTGTCTTTAAGATGGTGCCGGAATATTTTCCCAAATCTGTGGGTAGTGTTACAGGTCTGGTAGGCGCTGCCGGCGGGCTTGGCGGATTTTTCCCGCCATTGCTACTCGGCTTCGTAAAACAGCAGACAGGAAGTTTCACCGTCGGATTTGTCCTTCTTGGGGTCTTTGCGCTCGCATGTCTGATGGTCGTGCTCAGAGGGCGAGGACAGCAAGCACAGCCAGCAGTCGCACAATAGGTGATGAATGAAGCCTGTTCCAGTTAACAGGGGTTCGGATACAGTACACGCGACGGTGTGGGGATTGGCTGCCGCGTTCGTGATCATCGCCGGAATCTTTGTCGGCAGCCGAGGCCTGCGCGACTTCGATGCCGCGCTGGTTTCCTATGCCGGGGCGACCGTCTTTGCCGCCTTCGGTCTAGGCTATCGCTATGCCATGTGGTTGCGTCGTCCACCGACGCGCCTTTATTGGTATCGCGGGTGGCAGATTTTCCTCAATCCAAAGAAGCTGCCACAGAACGTCGCACACCTGGCGAAGATCATCTGGGACGACATTTTTCTGCAACGCTTCATCGAACGTCGTTCAAAGATGCGCTGGGCTGCCCACTGGTTTCTAGCTTGGGGATGCCTGCTTGCCGCCGCAGTGACCTTCCCGCTATCTTTCGGATGGGTGCGCTTTGAGTCTGCGCGCGACAGCCAGAAAATCTACAACGCATTTGTCTTCGGAATTCCTGCTGGAAGTTTTCGGCTCGGAACCGCAGTCTCTGTCCTGGCCTTCAATGTGCTTGATATCGCTGCGGTGATGGTGCTGACCGGAATCTTCATTGCCATGTGGCGGCGCGGACGCGATCACGGCGCCATTACCGTTCAACAATTTTCCAACGACCTTCTGCCGCTGATATTTCTGTTCTCCATCTCCATTACGGGCTTGTTCCTCACGGCCTCCACGCACCTCATGCACGGATTGAATTATGTCTTCCTCTCGCAGATTCATGCGGTGACCGTGATCTTGACGCTGCTCTATCTTCCCTTCGGGAAATTCTTCCACATCTTCCAGCGTCCGGCGCAGCTCGGCTTGGACTTCTATAAGCGCGAAGGTGCCGAAGGCCCGCAGGCGCTCTGCATGCGTTGCGGAGAGCCTTACGGTTCGCAACTGCAAATGGACGATATGAAGAATGTGCAGGCCGCGTTGGGAATCAAGTACCAGATGGCGGACGGCACTCACTACCAGGATGTATGTCCGCTGTGCCGCCGGAAGAATCTGGCGCTCACGCAAGATGGATTGTGGAAGACTGCCGGCATTCATACTCAAGGATTCTGAAAATGGCGAAACTCCCTACCGATATTCCCGAGCTTGTAAAACAGTTTGGTCCCACGCTGCACCGCGTTCCTCCCGGTGGATGGACTCACACGGGTGAAGACGACAAGCTTGTCAAGACGCATTGCTGCTTCTGCGGACAACAATGTGGGATCCAGCTTCGCGTGCGGGAAAACAAGGTCGTGGGATTCGAGCCTTGGGAAGACTTTCCCTTTAACAAGGGGAAGCTCTGCCCCAAGGGCGTCAAGCGTTACATGCAAGACGAACATCCTGACCGCCTCAAGAGCCCAATGCAGCGCGTCGAAGGCTCCGGCTTCAAACCTATCGGGTGGGACGCCGCCATGGAGCGCACCGTCAGCGAGATCAAACGCATCCAGACCACCTACGGCAAAGACGCGTTCGCAGTTCTCACGGGCGCTTCTCTGACCAATGAAAAAGCCTACTTGATGGGCAAGTTCGCGCGCGTGGCGGTACAGACCGCCAACATTGATTACAACGGACGCCTTTGCATGGTCTCTGCCGGTGCGGCCTCGAAAAAAGTTTTCGGCATGGATCGCAGCGCAAATCCATGGAGCGATATTCCCAAGGCGAAGGTCATCCTGGTTGCGGGCGCGAACGTAGCCGAGTGCGCTCCCATTACCACCGACTACCTGTGGCAGGCACGCGAGAACGGCGGCAAACTCATCGTCATGGATCCGCGCATGACGCCCATCGCGCGCAACGCCGACCTCTTCATCCCCGTCCGCTCGGGCGGAGACATCGGCGTCTTCAACGGCATCCTGCACATCATGATCGAGCGCGGATGGATCGACCGCG
>JBBRZF010000002.1:0-50622 GCA_038236965.1 Terriglobales bacterium
GTGCGCGGCAGAATCGGCTCGCGTTCCTGCGTGATCTGCAACAGCGTGCGTCCAGCCGAATGCGTTAGCTGCAATTCGCGTGCGGAGAGCAATGCGTTGATGGCGTCGCGTACGCGCGACTTCGAAACAAAGTGTCCGAAGAATTCTTCTACTTCCGTCTGTTCGGCGGCGATCACGCAGTCCAGATATTTCGAGACCAGCGCAGTGAGCGCTTCCGCCATGGAGAGATTCATTCCCTCGCGCACCAGGTCGGGCGACCAGCGGAACAGTACGTCCCACGACGCGCCTTCTTCCGGGTTGTAATCCACGCGCGTGATGCGCAGCTTGGACCACAATTCGTTGAGGCTGCGATCGAGCGCAGGAGCCGAAGGCTCTCCGCCAAGGATGTCTTTGAGGCGCGGCTTGGAGATAGGACCATCCTTTTGAATGGCCTGGAACATGTGCGCGGCCAGCGTGGAATATTCGCTGCGCGATCCCGTCTTCGGCACCTGGCGCGGATTGCGGTCGCCTACCAATCCGTAAAAATACGGGAAGACGGAAGCAGCGACGAGGAACGGCGTTTCGCCAAAAAGATTCGCCTCATAGGCGTGCTTTCCGCGAAGCAGGCGAACCATCAGTTCGTTGGCTTCCTTGGTGCGCGGGTCGGCGTAGGCGTGCTGCCACGTGGGCAGATTGTTGGTGTCTCCCGAAAAAGCACCGATAAACGTCGGCACGAGCACCGCGGGGCGCAGCGGGAGTACGAGGCAAAAGCCTACCGACTCGATGAATTCGCGTGCATCCTCGAGGGTTCGGATGGGCTGTCCGTTGGTGCGCCACTTCTGGCTGCGGAGTTCCTGGAGTTCCTGTTCGGTCATGATTCGGGTATACGACGCTGTTACTGCCGGGCGATTCCTGCCACGCGGGCTAAATACGCTTGAACGCTTTCTGAATTTCTTTCACTGAATAACGTAGCACGACCGGACGGCCATGCGGACAACTCATCGGAGCCTGCGTCTGCGATAGTTCGCGCAGCAGCCACTCCATCTTATTCTGTTCCAGCGGCATGTTCACTTTTATCGCCGCATGGCAGGCGATAGAGGCGGCGATTCGCGCTCGGATCTTCTCCAGGTCAAGCACCTGGTCCTCGAGTTCAAACTGTTCCAGAATCTGATGGAGCAGGTGTTCTACCTGCGATGCTTCTACTCCGGCGGGCGCCGTTTTGACGGCAATGGTGCGCGAACCGAAAGGTTCAACCTCGAATCCGTTGCGCTGCAGTTCTTCGCAAATCTCGTTGAAGACGGCCTGCTGCCCGGGCGTGAGTTCCACGATCATGGGCATGAGCAGACGCTGCGATTCCACTTTCATCTCCTGCCGCTGCTTGAGGATCTTTTCGAACAACACGCGTTCGTGACATGCGTGCTGGTCGATGATCCAGAGGCCTTGTCCGTTGACGGCGAGAATGAACGACTCGCGCACCTGCCCCAGCGGGCGCAGCGAAGAGAGCGCGGTGAGGTCCATTACTTCGTCTGCGGAATCGGGCTCGACATCGCGCGGGCCGCAGGAATCTTCTCGCTCGGGCACGACGACGGCAGCCCCGGTGATGGGCTCGATATTTCCACCGAATGTTTGCGGACCAAAACGCGCGACGGGCACAGCCGCATTCGCGTGGACGTCGATCGGAGCACCGGAAAATCCGAGCGATTGCGTGATCGCCGGGGCGGATGGCGGCACCAGCGAGAAGACGGAGAATTCGCTGCCAGCGGCAACCGCATCAGCATCGAGTGGCGCGCCGCTCTGCGAGAGATGCGGAGAGAGCGCTTGCCCGGCGGTAGGCTCAGCCGTGATGGCGCGCACGAATTGCGGCACAGGACGCGCGGCCATCAAGGCGGCGCGAATGGTGTCGCGAACGAAATCGTGCACGAAACTCTGCTGGCGGAAACGGACTTCGGTCTTCGAAGGATGCACGTTGACATCGACTTCTTCGTGCGGCATTTCCAGAAAGAGCAGCACAACGGGAAAGACCGAAGGCGGCAGAATGTTGCGATATGCCTCAGTAATCGCGTGCTGCACGAGTCGGTCGCGAATGAGGCGTCCGTTGACAAAAATGAAGATGGAATTGCGATTGAGCTTCTGCACCTCGGGCTTGGAAACGAAACCGTGTATGCGCACTTCGCCCGGCGTCGGCGGCTCGGCGGGTTCGTCCTCATCCCGCTTCGCCCACGGCGGAGGCTGAGGCAGTCCCACGCGCTCCAGTTGCATCATGGCGGCGACCGGAAGAAGCTGGTCGAGCGTTTCCTTGCCGAAGACCTGGTAAATGCGTTCACTCTGCGAAGCCACGGGCGCGGCGACGAGCATGGCGTTGGAAGCGGAATGCAGCTCCCAATGCTTGTCCGGATGCGCGAGCGCGTAATGCGTGACCAGCGAGGCGATGTGCGAAAGCTCGGTCGATTCAGCCTTCAGGAATTTCTTGCGCGCGGGCGTGTTGAAAAACAAATCGCGCACAGTGATGGAAGTACCGAAGGGTAATCCCGCTTCTTCGACCTTAAGGATCTTTCCGCCGGCGATTTCGAGAATCGTTCCGCTGGCATCTTCCGCAGCGCGAGTCTCAAGACGCAAGCGACTGACAGAAGCAATCGATGGCAACGCCTCTCCGCGAAATCCTAGCGTGGAAATCGAAAGCAGGTCCCCGGCATTCTTCATCTTGCTGGTGGCGTGTCGCTCGAAGGCCAGCATGGCGTCGTCGCGCACCATGCCGCATCCGTTGTCGATGATCTGAATGAGTTTCTTGCCGCCCGCTTCGACGTTAACGCGTATGCGCGTCGAGCCTGCATCCAGCGCGTTTTCGAGCAACTCCTTCACCACGGACGCAGGGCGTTCCACCACCTCGCCAGCGGCGATCTGGTTGATGACGTGCTCGGAAAGTACGTGTATGCGGCCCATAAGACTTCTTTACTTCTTCACCTGAATTCCCAACTCCTTCAACTGCTGTTCGTTGACCGGAGTCGGTGCGTCCATCATCAAGTCTTTCGCTTGCGCGGTTTTGGGGAACGGGATTACTTCGCGCAGGCTGGGTGCGCCGGCCAAGATCATAACGATACGGTCGAGTCCCAGGGCGATGCCGCCGTGCGGAGGCGTGCCGTATTGCAGCGCTTCGAGGAAGAATCCGAAGCGAGCTTTCTGCTCGGCCGCGTCCATGCCGAGGGCGTCGAAAATTTTCGACTGCACATCCTGGCGATGGATTCGGATGGAGCCGGAGCCAAGCTCCGTTCCGTTCAACACCACGTCATAGGCGCGAGCGCGAACGGTGGAGAGCGGCGAGTAGGGATCGAGCACGGCGGCCATTCCGCCGTTGAGTTTTTCCATGTCCTCGTCGTGCGGCGAAGTGAAGGGATGGTGCGCGGCGTTCCAGCGCTTGGCATCGTCGTCCCACTCGAACATCGGAAAATCCGTAACCCAGAGAAATCGGAAATCGCTAGCCTTGAAGCACTGGTGACGCTCGGCATATTTCTGCGCGAGGGCCAATCGCAGCGAACCGGAGTTGGTGTAAACATCCTTCGTCTGCGCTCGCGTCTTCATGTCCGTGCCGATCTCCGCGCGTACAGGCGAACCGGCGAGGATGAGCAAATCGCCTTCCGCGGATTCCGTCATCTGCCGAATTTTTGCGACCGCTTCAGGGAATCCTTTTTCCAGTCGCTTGAAGTCGTCGATGATCTTGAAGTTTGCACGCGCCTTTTCCGGCACGAGAGTTTTGATCTCGTCGCGTTCTTTGCGCGAGAGTTCGCCGACCTTGGGAATGCGTATCGCGGCCAGCGGCAGTTCGGCGTCGAAGGCCAAAGTCTGCAACTGCTCGGGCGTGAATGTGTCGTGCACATCGGTCATGGCGGGCAGGCGAAGGTCGGGCTTGTCGATGCCGTAGAGGCGAATCGCCTGGTCGTAGGTCATCTGTGGAAAGGGCAAAGTGATTGGAAATCCCGCGATGTTGAAGGCCGCGTTAAGGAAGCCTTCGACGATGTGGAAGACCGTCTCCTGCTGCGGGAAAGTCATCTCCAGATCGATCTGCGTGAACTCGGGCTGACGGTCGGCGCGAAGGTCTTCGTCGCGGAAGCAGCGCGCCACCTGGAAATAGCGGTCGCATCCGCTGATCATCAGAATCTGTTTGAAGATCTGTGGCGACTGCGGCAGCGCGTAGAATTCGCCGGGATGCACGCGGCTGGGAACGAGGTAATCTCGCGCGCCTTCCGGCGTGGAGCGCGTGAGAATCGGCGTCTCAATCTCGAGGAAGCCTTGCGAACTCAGGTATTCGCGAATCGCCAGCGCGACGTTGTGGCGCATCTGCAGATTGAACTGCATCTCCGTGCGACGCAGGTCGATGTAGCGATACTTCAACTTGGTTTCTTCGCTGGCATTGATCTGGTCAGTGGGAAGGAAGGGCTGCACCTCGCTCACGTTGAGCAGGCGCAGCTCCGTCGCAACCACTTCGATCTCGCCGGTGGGGATGTTCTTGTTGACGGCCGTGCGCACCTTGACCGAGCCGCGCACGGCGATGACGAATTCGTTGCGCAGTTCGGCGGCTTTGTCGTGGAGTGCGGCGCTGGCTTCGCGGTCGAGCACCACCTGCGTGAGGCCCGTGCGGTCGCGCAGGTCGATGAAGATAAGGTTGCCGAGATCGCGCCGCCGGTTCACCCAGCCCATGAGCACCACTTGCTCACCGGCATTGGAGGCGCGGAGTTCGCCACATTTATGAGTACGTTTCAGGTCGCCAAGAAAGTCCAGTTGCACAATCTACCTCGCGTCAATCAGGAATATCGATTGTAAACGAGGCGGCGGCACTGGTGAGGCTCACTGCTTGGCGGGTGCGGCAGCGGCAGGCGGAATGGGCGTTCCCTGGTGGAAGCGCGCGAACCACTGGCCGTCTTTGCGCGTCCACACCGTGCTGACGCGGTGAAGGCGCGGGATGGCTTGTCCGCCCACGGTGGCATCCACTTCCAGCCGATACATAAGGATGGCCGCATCGGGCGTAAGCAGGCGGAAGCGCAGATCCGAAAGCTTGTAGTCCTTCACCTCGACCGTCGGGACCGCCGCAGCTACGTCGGACTTGAAGTACACGCCGCCATCGCTGCCGAGTTCGGTGAAGTCATCGGCCAGGGAGTCGAGAATCACTTTCGTGTCCTTGCCCTTCTCAGCGTCGAGCATAGCCTGTTCCTTGGCAACGATGATCTTTTGCGCGGCCTTTTCCTGTGCCTGCATGTCGGCAAACTGCTTTTGCGTGAGGCTGGGAATCTTCACGCCTTCGAGCTCTTTTTGTGCGGGCTTCGACTTCTGCGCGAAGGAGCAAGAGGTTGCGATGAACACGACGAGCAATACGCGAGAAAGTTTCAAGAGGCTCCCTTTATGACTTCAACTTTGCTGCCAGTTCGGCGCGCGCAACCGTGGACTGCTCGCCCGTCTTGATGTTCTTCACGGCAAAGGTGCCGGACTTCACTTCGTTCTCGCCCATGATGACCGTGTAGGTTGCGCCCAGTTTTTCCGCGGTCTCGAACGATTTCTTCAACCGGAACGACTCATCGCCGAGATCGACCACCAGTCCTGCGCGACGCAACTCATCAGCGAGTTTAAGCGCTTCGCCATTCATGCCCGTGCCAAGCGGAGCGATGTAGGCCGCGACCGGAACCGCGTAGTTCCCTGCTTGCGATTGCAAGGCGAGCACCATGCGATCTTCACCAATGGCGAAGCCAATTCCCGGAGCCTTGGGGCCGCCGAGCGATTCGCTGAGTCCGTCGTAACGTCCGCCGCCGAGCACAGCGGATTGCGCGCCGAGGTCTCCGTGAGTGAATTCAAAGGTTGTGCGCGTGTAGTAATCGAGTCCGCGCACCATGCGTTCGTTCACCTTGTAGGCGATGCCCATGGTGTCGAGAATGGCGCGCACCTGCGCAAAGTTTTCGCGGCAGGGTTCATCGAGATACGCGCTGATCTTCGGTAGCGACTCGATGATGGGCTGGTCTTCGGGAACCTTGCAGTCGAGCACGCGCAGGGGATTCGTCTCGGCGCGACGCTGGCAGTCGGCGCACATCTTGTCTTTCACGCCTTCCAGCGCGTCGCGCAAGGCCTTGTTGTAGGCGGCGCGATCGTTGGCGCAACCGACGGAATTGATGTGCAACTGGGCTCCGCGCAGACCAACGGAATCAAGCAGCGCGACCAGCATCTGCAGCACTTCGGCGTCGCGGACAGGCGACTCGCTGCCCGCCGAAGTGGGGCCGATGACCTCTGCGCCTATCTGGAAGAATTGCCGGTAGCGTCCCTTCTGCGGACGCTCGCGGCGGAACTGCGGACCGATGTAATAGAGCTTTTGCAGCAGGCCGGAGCGGCCGAGGTCGTGCTCGATATAGGCGCGGACGACGCCCGCCGTGTTCTCCGGACGCAAGGTCAGCGACTGCGGCTTCTCGCTTTGCGCGCGCGCCTTGTCTTCCCATGTGAACATTTCCTTGGAGACGATGTCGGTCTCTTCCCCTACTCCGCGCGCGAACAATTCCGTGCTCTCGAATATCGGCGTGCGAATCTCGCGGAAGTTGTAGGTCTGGAAGACACGACGAACGCGCTCCTCGATGAAGTTCCAGACGTCGGTGTCCGGCGGCAGCAGATCGCGTGTTCCACGTACGGCTTTGATCATTTTGAATCCTGAGTGCGAGGGACTAGGAACCGGGTACTAGGTATTAGGTGCTAGGTAGAGCAAATGCAATCTCAGATTACCCGATTCGAAATTCGAAATTACCCGATTCGAGATTACCCAATTACAAATTAACCAATTACAAATTCCCTGCTTCTTCAAGGTACTGGTTCTTGTAACCGATGTAGTTGGTGCCATAGGTCAGGATGCTGGCTACTTCGGCGTCGGTAAGCTCGCGTCGAACCTTGCCGGGGACGCCCATTACGAGCGAACGCGGCGGAATGATGGTGCCTTCTGGAATCAGCGTTCCGGCGGCGACGATGGAGTCGTAGCCGATGTGCGCTCCGTTCAGTACCACGACTCCCATACCGATAAGGCAGCGGTCTTCGACGACGCATCCGTGCAGCGTGACCGAATGTCCCACGGTGACCCATTCGCCGAGTTCGACGTAGTACTTGCCGAGCATCCCGTGAAGCACCGAGCAATCCTGAATGTTGGTGTTGGCGCCTATCTTTATATAGTGCACGTCGCCGCGCAGAACGGCGTTCATCCACACGCTGGCGTTTTCCCCAAGCGTTACGTCGCCAATGATCTGCGCCGACTGGTCTATGTAACACCCGGCAGCGATCTTCGGCAGAATGCCTTTATACGGTCGAATCATCGTTACTGAAGTTACCAGAACAGCAAGGGCGTATGCCACTCCCGGCCTTAGCGTTGCGGGAAATCGCACGGCAGCGATTTCACGAAGACCGTCCCTAGGCCGCACTTCTTAACATCTGTACAGACATTCTTCCCGAATCGGAAAATAACGGCGCACTGGTGAGGCTCATCACACAACTCCCGCTTGCCTGCTTGTTATACAGGCCCATCTCAATTTTGAAACGCAGGAACATTTCATGGCCCTCGATCGTTTTATCTCCGAAGGATTTCTTCGGACTTCGAGCCGGATACAACAGCAAGATGGAAAGTCCCCCCTCTTCTTTTGCGCTGCGAAATTCATCTCGCTCTTCCTTGTCCTCCTCTGTGCTCTTACGACCTGCGTCACCATGACGGCGCAGAACGCCGCAACAGGCGGAATCCACGGCACGGTAAGCGACTCCTCGGGAGCTCGCATTGTGGGCGCAACCGTAAAGCTGACGAAAGTGGGGACGGGCGTCGTGCGCACGCTGAAGACCGATGAAAGCGGCACCTTCGCCGTCGAACAATTGCAGCCGGATGATTACGCGATCCGCGCAGACGCGGATGGAATGTCGGCGCATGTTTATTCCAAGGTGCATGTCGATGTGGGCGGAACGGTGGAATTGCAGTTCCACCTGGTAGTAGGCAGCACCTCGGAAAACGTTGTTGTAAGGGACGCTGCGCCGATGGTGGAGACGCGATCTAGCGAAGTGGCGCATGTGATCGACGAAAAAAATATCGGCGAATTACCGCTGAATGGCAGGCGCTTCGAGGACCTCGCCCTCTTGACGCCGGGCGTAACACAGGATCCGCGCGGGTTGACGTCCTCCAGCACTGGCGATCTCTCCTATGGCGGCGCACGCGGCGTGCAGAACAGCATGCTGGTGGATGGCGCGGACAACAACAATGGATTCTTCGCGCAGGCTCGCGGCCGTTATCGCGCGCCCTACCAGTTCAGCAACGAAGTGGTACAGGAGTTCCGCATCTCCACGAACGCCTACAGTCCGGAGCTCGGACGCGCTGGCGGCGCGGTGATGAACGTGGTCACCAAGTCGGGAACCAATCAGCTTCACGGCAGCGCCTTCTACTATCTGCGCGACAGCACGTTCAATGCAAAGCACCCCTTTTCCGACGTCAAGCCTACTGACCGGCAGCAGCAGTTCGGATTCACCCTTGGTGGCCGCATCAAGCGCGACAAGGCCTTCTACTTCCTCGGATGGGATCAGCACGTTTTCCACGTGCCCACCGTGGTTCGTTTCCTGAACGGACAGGCAGTACTGGTTCCGGCGGCGACCGACTATGAAGCAATCGACTCGGACCTGGTGCAATCGGCGGCTGCGACGTTGAACGGCATGGGCGGGCAATATCGCTCGTCGATGTTGGGCAATGCCGCCTTCTTCAAGATCGATTTCAACGTTACTCCGCGTCATGCGGTCACGCTGCGCCTGAATACCTCGCGCTATAACGGCGTGAACAACGTGTACCTCGATCCATCTTCGCCGATCACGACCTACTCGGTCACCGACAACGGCAGCGAGCAGGTGGCCACGGAAAGCGCGGTGCTTTCCGTTACCAGCGGCATCTCCAACCGAACGACCAACCTCGTACGCTTGCAGTTCTCTCGCGACCTGCAGAACTCGCAAGCCAACTCGGCAGACACGCTGACAAAGATCTACGACGTCATCGACGGCTTTGGGCGTTCGACGATCCTGCCGCGCCGCACGCGCGAACATAAGCTACACGCCACGGAAACCATCAGCATCGACAGTTCCCGGCAGTCCTGGAAATTCGGCGGTGATGTGGTGCAGACGTGGACTTCCAACTACTTCCCCGCCATGTTCGGCGGCGAATACATCTTTGGCGAGACTCGCGTGAATCCATGGACATGGGAGCCGATGACCTATGGAATGCACGTTTCTCCGCTGCGGGCATATGCCCACCAGACGCCGCTCTATTACCTGCAGGACTTCGGCAACGCAGTTTCCAATCCGAACACGACCGAGTACTCGGCGTTCGTGCAGGACACGGTCCGCGTCTCGCAGCACCTGGCGATCAACTTCGGCCTGCGTTACGACTTTCAGCACCTCACCAGCGACGGACTTACGCGCAATCCGCTGATTCCCGAGGCAGGGCGGCTTCCGGAAGATAACAACAACATAGCCCCGCGTATCGGCTTGGCCTACACCATCGGCAACGCGCATCCGCTGGTGATCCGCGCCGGATACGGCATGTTCTATACCCGCATCCCTTCCATCTATGCCTCCTCCATCGCGACCGGTAACGGAATAACCCGGACGCACCTGTTCCTGGAAAACAAGCAGAATACCGACGTCACCATCTTCCCTGCCTATCCCTCCCCTCTGGTCAACTGCGCGCCCGGAGCGACGACCTGCGACCTGCCGGAAACTCTTGCGGGAAAAATATCCAGCGAGATTTCCGCGTTTTCCCCGCGCTTCCAGACCCCCATGGTTCAGCAGGCCAGTTTCACCCTGGAAAAGGAGATTGGAAAGAACGACGCTGTTTCCGTGTCGTACCTGTATACCCACGGCGAACACTTGATCCGGGCGCGCGACACGAATCTTCCAGCGCCCACCGAGACCAGCTATCCCGTCTTCGACGACCAGAACACCTTCACCGGCGGCTACGTGGATGTTGCGTCTTTCGGCACATGGCAGATGGCGAAGTCGCTGACCTGCGCCTTCCCGCCTTGCGTGAATGACCCGGTACGCCCCTTGCCTCAGTTCGGCGCCATCAATGTCTACGACAGCGTCGCCGGCAGCACCTATCAAGGTCTCACCGTATCCATGCGAAGGCGCATCAGCAAAGGCTTCAGTTTCCGCATGGGATACACCTTCGCGAAGGCTCTGGACGATGGCGCGGACGCCCTGGTGGTGGGCCGTCCATCGACAGTTGAAAACGCCTTCGCCCCCAGCGAGCGCGGACGCAGCGTCACCGACCAGCGACATCGCTTCAACGCTTCCTGGTTCGTGGAACCGACCCCTTTCCATCGCGACCACCCGGTACTCCGTTTCATCTTCAACGGATGGAAGGCTTCGGGAATCGTGACCATCGGAAGCGGACGCCCAGTCAATGCTCACATCGTGGGCGACGCGAACCGCGACGGAAATACCAGCAACGACCGCCTCCCCGGATACAGCCGCAACGCCTTTCAAGGGCCCGATTACGCTTCCACGGATTTCCGCATGACCCGCCTGCTCTATACCAATGAGCGGGTGAAACTGGAGTTCGCCGCCGAATCCTTCAACCTGTTCAATCGCGACAACAAGCGCGTGGACGTCAATGACGACGGCTTTTCTTCCGGCGCAGGCAGCTTCGTCCAGGTAGAAAAGTCGATCGGGGGAAAGCGCTATCCCGCCCATTACCGCAAAAATTCGGCGTTCCTGCTTCCCAACGATGCCTATGCACCAAGACAGGTGCAATTTGCCATCAAGATGAAGTTTTGACCGGCATCGAACGAGAGCGGCACAAAGCTGGGGGTGCTCAGGAAGTCGAGTTATTTAGTGCCTGGGAGCAGAAACGATAGAAGGTTCTTGACTTGGGCTCCCGAAACTAAGGTAAGCTACTACAGTCCACACGGGACCGGTTTGGGGGTGTGTTTAGTTGGCGGAAATCAGATTGCAAGAAGGTGAATCGTTAGAAAACGCCCTTCGCCGTTTCAAGCGCAAAGTTCAGCAAGAGGACATCATCAAGGAAGTGAAGCGTCACTCCTACTACCTCAAGCCGGGTGAAAAGAAGCGTTTGAAGGAAGCTCTGGCTCGCAAGCGCAGCCGTAAAAAGGCGCGCAAGGAGCAAGACTAGTTGGAAATCCATGAAAGGCCGCTGCTTCCCCGGTGGCGGCCTTTTGTAATTTTACGTTTGGGGCGGGCTTTGATGTTGGGTCGCAGTCTGCAGTTCCCAGGGAATTTAATTGTAGTAGCCGTTTAAATGAGAGTGAACGGTGGGCCGAGTTCAGGGATGTAAAGCTCCGCAAGATTCGAGAGAAAGTGTAATTCCAGGGACTTTCTCGTGGTGGGTCGTGTGGGGAGCACGGGGTGAAAGGGGCATCTCTCGATGGAATTTCAGGACAGAACCTTAAAGTGTATCGACTGCGGCGAAGATTTTGTGTTCACTGCCGGGGAACAGTTGTTCTTCCACGACAAACAATTCAAGAACGAACCCAAACGCTGCAAAGCCTGCAAAGGTAAGCGCGCGCAAGTACTCGGACTTTCACCCGGAACTTCCTACGCCAAAGTGGAAACGCGTACGGACTGTTCGAACTGCGGAAAAGAGACGACAGTGCCGTTCAAGCCCACACAGGGACGTCCGGTCTTGTGTCGCGAATGCTTCCAGCAGGGGAAGAAAACGGTCGCAGCGACAGCATCTTCTTAGGCTGATCGCATAAGTATTGCCCTGAACGAGCAGGAATGCAGTTACGGGGAGAGGTTCGCCTTACGAACCTGCTGAACAAATTTCACTGAAAATTTGAGAGATGAGTCTCCGGCGACTGGGTATCCACTATTGTCGCCGGACCGGGACTAGATGCCCTTCTTCGCCGGACCGGGTCGCTGCGCCTTGGCTTCGTTATGGATGGCAGCGCGCTTCACGGCATTCTTGCCATTGGACTTCTGGTCCATGTGCGCCGTGATAAGGACTTCGATCTGGCGCAGCAGGTCGTGTGTGTTGACCGGTTTGACCAACAGCGATTGCGCACCGCGATTTTTCCACTCCGTACCCAGGGAAGGATAGGCAGTTAGGATGGCGGTCGCAGGATTGTAACTTTGCTGGCGGGCAGCGCGGATCACGTCGTATCCAGCGGTCTCTGTTTCCATGCGCATGTCGGTGATGATGATATCGAACTCGGCGCCACCAAGTTTTTGCTCGGCTTCGCGCGCAGAGGCGGCGGTTTCGACTTCGAATCCGTTCATCTCAAGGATCGCCTTGAGCGTGAGCAGAATAGCAAGTTCATCATCAACAAGCAGGATGCGACGTTTCATGTGATAACTCCAAGGCTTGGTCGTTAGGTTCTGTGATGCGGAAACGCTTACCCAGAGTTGCTGCTGCTTTGCATTCCCACAAATGCAAGGACCGCTTCCGTTGCTATAATCTTACTACTGTGTCGAGCTTTTATGTTGAGAACTTCGGCTGTCGCGCCACCCAGGCAGACGGCGCCGCCATTGAACGGCAATTGACCGAAAAGGGCTTGCAGCGGGCTTCTACAGCCGCTGACGCACAGGTCGTCGTGCTAAACACCTGTACCGTTACCTCTTCCGCCGACCAGGATGCCCGCGCCTCTATCCGGCGCATCCATCGCGATAATCCCTCGGCAAAGATCCTCGTAACGGGCTGCTACGCCCAACGCGCGCCCGAAGAAATCGCAAAACTTCCCGGAGTTAGTATCGTAGTCGGTAATAGTCACAAACACACTCTAGCCGACATTGTTGCAGGTAACCCCCACGGGTTCGTGCCCGTCGGTAACCTCAGCGGAACCGGCCTTTCCAGCAGTGTACAAAGCGGCGGCGAGATATTCATCGGCGATATCTTCGCGCATACCGAACTGCTGGCCGCACCCGTATTCGATGCGGAAAATAACGAAAAGACCCGTCCCAATCTAAAAGTGCAGGACGGCTGCAATAATCGCTGCTCCTTCTGCATCATCCCATACGTTCGCGGCAAGAGCCGTTCCCTCGCAATGGCTGAAGTGCTGCGCGAGGTAGACCAGTTGGTCGCCGCAGGGTACCGCGAAATAGTAATGTCCGGCATCAATCTTGGCCGTTGGGGGCGAGATTTCACTGCCAATGAACAGGGAGAGCGCCTCCGTTTTTCCGATCTATTGCGCGAGATCCTCGACAAGACCTCAATTCAGAAGCTTCGCATCAGTTCGGTCGAACCCATGGATTGGACCGACGACCTCATCGAGCTAGTCGCCTTCTCTTCCCGCATTGCCAATCATGCGCACGTTCCGATGCAGAGCGGCAGCGACAAGATATTGCGGCGTATGCACCGCCGCTATCGTCCGTGGCACTATGCCGACCGCATCACACGCATACGGGAAGCCATGCCGACAGCCGCCATCGGAGCCGACGTCATGGTCGGATTCCCCGGCGAAACCGACGAATTCTTCGAACACACGCGCGCACTCATCGACAGCCTGCCCTTCACCTATCTGCATGTGTTCACCTATTCGTCGCGACCCGGAACGCCGTCGGCTGAGATGCCGGACCAGGTTTCGGTACAAGTCGCCCGCGAACGCAACCGCGTCCTGCGCGAACTCGTAGCCGACAAGAAGCGCGCCTTCCAGAAACAGTTCCTGGGCTCGGAACTGGAGGCCATCACGCTGACCAACGTCGTGAACGGACGCACCGAGGCGCTGACGGACAATTATCAAAAGCTCTGGATCGAAGGTACGCACACGGCGAATCAGTTAGTCCACGCGCGCATCAAGGCCATCGAGGGCGAGTCGCTGACAGGGACGTTGTAACTATTATTCCGTCGTAACTACGTCCCCGTTTTCCGACCGGTGTCCCCAAATTCCGATGAGCGCTTGTGCCAGCGCGACCACCACCGGTCCCAGCACCAATCCCACCACGCCGAACGCCGACACTCCTCCCAGCACCGAGAAGAAGATCAGCAGCGTGTGCATCTGCAAATTCTTTCCCACCAGCAGCGGATAAAGAAGATTGTCGGCCAAGCCGATGACGAACGCGCCCCAGAGCGAGAGGATGAGCGCCTTGATGGCATGCCCGGTCACCAGCAAAAATAGTGCCGCCGGCACCCAGACGATGAAAGCGCCTAGTATGGGGATGGTCGCAAAGATCGCCATCACCGCGCCCCAGAGCAGCGCCCCGTTCAATCCCAGTATCCAGAAGATGATGGTTCCGAGCGCGCCTTGAATCACCGCGATCACGATGCGTCCGCGCACCGAGGCTTCGATGGTCGCCTTGATGCGGGCAAAAACGTCTCCCGTCTCGCTGACAGAGATTGGAATAAGCGCACGCAGTGCATTAAGAAAAAACGCCTTGTCGCGCAACAGGAAGAACAGCGCGAACAGCGCGATGAATAACTGCGTGATTCCCTGCAGCGAACTGGAAAACAAGGCCGGCAACATCGAGCCCGCGCGGGCGGCAACGTTGTTGGCCTGTTCGCGCAGATCTCCGCGCTGCTGCAGGTAGTCCATGAGTCGATGCGCTCCGGGTAGCGCCTGCAATTTATCCATCAACTGCGCGCGCGCTTCCGGAGAACGTGCGGCATCTACCGCGCCTGCGGCTTCCTGCGCCACCTGCTGTCCCAGGAATAACAAGGGCAGTACGATGAGCAGCAGCACCACCAGGACCGCGATCGCCGCAGCCGCGTTGGCATTGCCGATGCGACGTTGAATCGCCCGATAGATCGGGTCGGAGATGATCGCCAGCGCGACCGCCCAGATGATGGCCGAGGAGAACGGAAGAAAAACCAGGTAGATGAGATACAGCGTGATGGTCGAGAGCGCGAGCAGCGCGACGAACTTCACTCGCTCCCCTGACCACAGGCTTTCAACGGCGTCATTCTTTCCTGCTGCATCCTTCATGTCCAATAGATGACACGCGCTTTGGCGCAACGTCAACTATGATTGCGGCCCGCCAACTTGCGGGAACCGGTCGCACCCAGCTTCGTACACCCCCGTTGCATGCTATAATTTGGGACTCTTAAGGCTTTTACCTGTACCGGAGGACTGTATCGATAAGCGATTTATCCGAACGAATGAGCGTATCCGCGCACGCGAAATACGCGTGATTGATGATGCTGGAGAACAGCTCGGTATCATGCCGCCGTTTGAAGCGCTCAAGCAGGCCAGGGAAAAAGGGCTCGACTTGGTGGAGATTTCGCCGACTGCCCAGCCTCCGGTTTGCCGGATCATGGACTACGGCAAGTTCCTCTATCAGCAGGAAAAGAAGGATCGCGAGGCCAAGCGCAACCAGAAGCAGATCGTCGTCAAGGAAGTGAAATTCCGCATCAATGTGGACGATCACGACTATGAGACGAAACGCAATCACGTGCTGCGCTTCCTGGACGAAGGCGATAAGGTCAAGGCCACCATCTTTTTCCGCGGACGCGAAATGACGCGTCAGGGCCTCGGTCGCGAGATTCTCGAACGGCTCATCAAGGACATTGCCGATAAAGGCATTGTCGAGTTCAGGCCACGCCAGGAGGGCAATACCATGCACCTCATTCTGGCTCCGCCGAAGACTAAGTAAGAGCCGTAAGCAGTCGTTAGTGAGTAAGCCGTTCTAGCCCACGCCAGAAGGTTCTCACAGAAAAGTTTGCGAGAGGCAACCCCGGTTCGCCGGGAACGGCAAACTCGTGTTTTAATGGAAGAGCAACAAACACATAGGACAAGTCATGCCAAAGATGAAGACCCACAGCGGCGCCAAAAAGCGCTTCAAGAAGACCGCCTCAGGAAAGATCAAATGTACGCATTCGTTCCAGCGTCACATTCTGACCTCCAAGGGCACGAAGCGTAAGCGCCAAAATGACATGGGATCCATGGTCGATAAGGCCGATGTTCCCAAGATCAAGAGAATGATTCCCTACTAGGACCCATTCCGGGACGGCTTTTGGCCGCCCGTCAACCCTGCGGATGGATATCCGCCGCGCCCCCGAAATACGGTTGGGTGCCAGCGTGTGAAGAGGCCAAAGCCATCGGCTCCTGCCTCCAGCCGCTTAGAACCAGCTAAAAGGAGAAAGCAATGCCTCGCGTAAAACGTGGAACTAAACGCCGCGATCGCCGTAAGAAAATCCTAAATCAGGCGTCCGGTTACTTCCTCACAAAGTCAAAGCTGTACCAGGCCGCACAGGAAGCTGTGCAGCGCGGACTCAAGTTCGCCTTTACCGGCCGCAAGCAGAAGAAGCGTCAGTTCCGCGCGCTGTGGATCGTGCGCATTAACGCCGCTTGCCGCTTGAATGGCATCAGCTACAGCCTGTTCATAAATGGCCTGAAGAACGCCGCAGTGGAACTGGATCGCAAGATCCTCGCCGACATCGCGGTGAACGATCCCGCTGGCTTTACCGCCCTGGTTGAACAAGCCCGGGCTGCCAAGGCGACGGCGTAACCAAAGACACCAGAACACCGGCAAGTTCAGCCACGGATCAGCACGGATTTCACGGATTCAATCGCCGTTAATCTGTGAAGGTTCGTGGCTTTTACATTTGCCTTTAGATTTTGCTTTTTCGATTTTGCAATTAACTGACGTCTGACGTCCGGCGTCTGATGACTGGTCACTCATGTACACCGTTCCGAAACTCGAAGATTATTCGCCCGCCGCACTCGAACGCGCCGCTGCCGAACTTTTAGCCGCACTCGAAGAAGAGTCGCGCACCGTCAGCGGCGAAGCCGACTGGAAAACCTTCCGTGATCGCTGGATGGCCCGCAAAAACGGCATCCTCACGCAGATCAACGACACCTGGCTGAAGGCCGCGCCCGGCCCGTCGAAGCGCGATGTAGGACAGGCGGTCAACAAACTCAAGGCCGAAGTGGAGCAGGCGATGGACGCCGCGCAACAGCGCGCATCCGGTGCGGCTTCCAACACTAAACTCCAAGCCGATCACGTAGACATCACTTTGCCCGGCATTCACCACAAGATTGGCGCCAGGCATCCCGTCCTGCGCGTGATGGACGAACTCATCGACGTTTTCGTGAAGATGGGATACTCCATCGCCGAAGGCCCCGAGGTCGAGAGCGATTACTACAATTTCGAGGCGCTCAACTTTCCGCCGAACCATCCCGCGCGCGATACGCAGGACACGCTGATGATCGCCCATCAGGAGAAGCGCGGGCAGCGCGACCGACTCCTGCTGCGCACGCACACTTCTCCCGTGCAGATTCGCTCAATGGAGAAGCAGCGTCCGCCCGTGCGCGTCATCTGCCCCGGAAAAGTTCATCGCAATGACGCCGCTGACGCCACGCATTCGCCCGTCTTCCACCAGGTCGAAGGACTCTGCGTGGACACCAACATCACCTTCAGCGACCTAAAGGGCACGCTCGACCACGCGATGAAGTCCATGTTCGGCTCATCGGTGAAGACCAGCTTCCGCCCCTCATTCTTCCCCTTCACCGAACCCAGCGCGGAGGTCATGGTCAGCTGCCCGTTCTGCGGCGGCAAGGGTTGCCGTCCGTGCAAGGCGAGTGGATGGATCGAACTGCTAGGCGCAGGAATGGTTGACCCGGCGGTCTTCGGCTTTGTCGATTACGACCCGGACAAGCTCAGCGGATTCGCCTTCGGCATGGGCGTAGAGCGCATCGCCATGATGAAATACAACGTGGACGACATCCAGCAGTTCTACTTGGGCGATGTGAGATTCCTGGAGCAGTTCGCGTAAAGGCGTCGACAACCGAAGGGCACGAAGGATTTTGGGCTCAGCAGCTCAGTAGCTTAGTAGCTTTCTTATGAGAATCATTCCATCCTGGATTCGCGATTTCATCTCCGTCTCTGACGACGACCACCAGATGGCCGAGCGCCTTACTGCATCCGGCGTCGCCATCGAAGGCTTCTATCTGCCCCAACACGCCAACAACGGGCGTGCCGGGGGCCCCGACGAGCAATCCGGCCCGGACCTTGTTTACGAGGCCGAAGTGACCACCAACCGCGTCGATGCCATGAACCATTACGGCGTCGCGCGCGAAGTCTCGGCCATCTACGACGCCGTGCTGAAGCCCGTCGAGCCCAAGCTTCCCGCGACTCACCGCTTCGACTTCCCTATCGAGATCGAGGACGCCGAGGGCTGTGCGCGATACACCGCGCGCGTCGTGCGCAACGTGAAGATCGGCCCGTCGCCCGCTCGTATCGCACACCGAATCGAGCTGCTCGACTCGCGGCCCATCAACAACGTGGCCGACGCGACCAACTACGCGCTCATCGAACTCGGCCATCCCACCCACGCCTTTGACCTCGACCTGCTGGAAGGCGGCAAGATCATTGTCCGCCGAGCCCACGCCGGAGAGACCATCACGACGCTCGACGGCGTTGACCGCAAGCTTTCGCCCGAAGACCTCGTCATCGCCGACGCCGTGAAGCCTGTCGCCATCGCCGGCGTAATGGGCGGCGCGGGGACGATGATCACCGAGCGCACCAAGAACGTGCTCATCGAGTCCGCATGGTTCGATCCGGCCTCGATTCGCGCCACGTCCAAGCGCCTCGGCATGCATACCGACGCCTCGCATCGCTTCGAGCGCGGAGCCGATTACGGCATCACCTCGCTGGCCTGCGCCCGCGTCGCCGAACTTATTCTCGCCTCCGCTGGAGGCGAACTCGGAGACGAGATTGACGCGGTCGCCCGCGTCATCGAGCGCCCGACGCTGGAACTCACTCGCCACGACGTGCAACGCATTCTGGGCCCCGGTATCCCCGACCAGGAGATTGCGCGCATCCTGCGCCGTCTGGGGTTCGTCATCACCTCCGGAAGGTTCGCCGGGAACTCTAACTTGATCTCTGGATCGGCGAGCACCCGCGTACATGGCGGACTGCACTTCGCCGTGGCTGAAAGCGCATCCGACTTCACCGTCGAAGTTCCCACCTGGCGTCTCGACATCGAGCGCCCCATCGACCTCATCGAAGAGATCGCCCGCATTTACGGTTACAACAAATTTGCCAACACGTTGCCCAGCTTTGCCGGAGCCGTCGTAGAACTGCCCATGGCGCAAAAGCAGGCGCTGATGCGCGAACGCCTGATGGCTCTCGGCTATGACGAATCGATGTCCTCCACCTTCATGGCGCATGGCGATGCCAAAGTTTTCGGCGTCTGCGAACCCGTGCAGATCGCTAACCCGCTCAACGAAGAGATGGGATTCATGCGCACCTCGCTTGCGCCCGGCATGTTGAACCAGGTCGCTTACAACCTGAATCGTGGAAACGCGAACGTGCGCCTCTTCGAGTCCGGCGATGTCTTCGAGATGGTGGGCGACAAAGTCAACGAGCGCCGCCGGATTACGTTCGTCGCAACCGGAGCCGCCACGGAAAGCGGAGTCCACGGCCAAGGCGAGCCCATCAGCTTCTTCC
Source organism: Terriglobales bacterium (assembly GCA_038236965.1). Lineage (GTDB taxonomy): Bacteria > Acidobacteriota > Terriglobia > Terriglobales > Acidobacteriaceae > JBBRZF01. Next base: position 19,351 of record JBBRZF010000002.1, read on the forward strand.
ACGTGAAGGGCGATGTCGAAGCCTTGCTTACGGAGTTCGCGGGCAAGGTCATTTTCGATACGCAGACACCGGCCTACCTGCATCCGGGCCGCTCGGCCCGCGCAACCATGGACGGCGCAACCATCGCCCTCTTCGGCCAGCTACATCCCGACGTCGCCGCCAGCCGAAAACTCAAGCAGGAAGTCTTTGTCGCCGAAGTCTTTGTCGATCGCCTCTTCGAGCGCAATCTGCGGGAAGCCCAATACACGGCCATCTCGCGTTATCCGGCGGTGGATCGCGACTTCTCCTTTGTCTTCGACGATGCGGTTGGATTCGACCGCATTCTCGAAACGGTTGAGGCCTTGAAGATTCCGGAGATGAAGAGCTTCATTCCCGCCGAGGTCTTCCGTGGCGGCAACGTCGCTCAGGGAAAGTATTCCGTTCTGCTCCGCGCCGAGTTCCAATCGTCTGAACGCACACTGCGCGACGACGAGGTCGCACTCTGGTCACAACAGATCATCAAAGCACTGGAAACTCTGGGCGGAGTGCAAAGGGCGTAAAGCAGACGTCGGACGTCAGACACAAGACGGCGTAGAGCGGACGTCGGACGCCAGGCGTAAGACGTCAGCTAAATCAAATGCACAAATCAAAGGCACGGCTTCGGTCGCGCCTTTGTTCTTAGCTGGCGTCCGACGTCTGACGTCTTGCGTCTTGCGTCAAAGGCATCTTCGCTCGCGCCTTTGTTCTTAGCTGACGTCTGACGTCTTGCGTCTTGCGTCAAAGGCATCTTCGCTCGCGCCCTTGTTCTTAGCTGACGTCTGACGTCCGATGTCTCTTTACTGCTTCTTCCACAGCTTTGTGCGTTATACTGCGCTCGAAAGAACAATTCTCCCCCGAGGAAATTCGTAATTATGTCAGTAAAGACCCCATCCGACGTTGAGACGCAAGGTTCCGGCACAGATTTTATTTCGCTGGAAGAGAAGATCTATCGCACAATCGAGATGCTGAAAAGCGCTCGTGAGGCCAAGGCGAACGCCGAACGCGACGTCGTACGCTTGCGTGAGACACTGGAAACGCGTGAAGAAGAGATGGATTCGCTGAAGTCCGAGTTGATCGAACTGAAGCGCGATCGCGAAGAAGTGAAAAGCCGCGTGGAAAAGATGCTTTCGCAGATCGACACGCTGGTTGGCGACGAGTAAGGTAAGTAGTTCTGGCGATGCCCACGCGGTGGCTCCCGCAAGGGCAAACGAAACTGCGGGCCGATGGGTCCAACGATGAAGATAAACAAGGAGAACGGATTGGCGCAGCCTAACGGCAGCATACGAGTGGAGATCTACGACCAGATTTATAACCTTCGCGGTTCTGATCCGGAGTACATCGAACGACTCGCCGAATATGTCGATTCCAAAATGCGTGCCGTTGCCGAACAGACCGCAACCATTGATTCCCTGCGCCTGGCCGTGCTCGCCGCGCTCAATATCGCCGACGAGTACCAGGTGCTGAAACGCCGCTACGAAACCTTGGCCGGCGAGTACCAGGACCGCACCTCGCATCTGCGTTCCGCCCTCGACGAAGTGTTGCAGGAAGGCCGTCGCAAGGGGGCGTAAATCCGGTGCTACGTGTTAGGTACCAGGTGCGGGAAACATCAAGAGCACGGCGAAGATGCCGTGCTTTATTTTTTTGCTCCTGTTCTTTTGGTTAGCAGCTTAGTGGTTCAGTAGCTCTCAGTAGCTCAGCAGCTTTCCCAGCATCTTCACTTCCAACAATTTTGCCGTCCCCTCTTGCGGAACTTTCCGACTGTGCTTAGCATCAAATCCACAAAGCGCCGACCTGCAAAGTTGGTGATGGATGGCAAAACGCTGCGAACCGATATTCTTGTGATAGGGAGCCCGACTCGAATTAGGTCTGGTGTGCTAGTCCCCAGTCGGACATGCCTAAAGGACCTCGGAGGGCACCCACCGTTATTGACGGTTCACAGGCGATCCATCTCACACGGCCCCGCGGGTCGGCCTTTTACTGTTTAAAAGCCAAGGCGTTCTTGGTTTCCGGTTGTTAGTTCCTGGTTAAACCCATCTCAGCGAGTCATGTGCGCTCCTGTCGGGTTTACCTAAGAACCAAGAACTAGGTACCAAGAACGCCTTTGCTCTAGAATGGAACCGTGCTTCCTCGTTTATTTCATATCGGCAATTACAGTCAGCCCACGTACGGCGTCATGGCCGCGCTGGGCCTCATCGTCGGACTATTCGTAGTCTTTCGCCTGGCGCGCCAGCAGGGACTCGATCCCGACAAAATGTGGAACCTTGGCGGAATCGCCATCTTCTCCGGCATCCTCGGTGCCAAGATACTCATGATCATGGTCGATTGGGACCATTACATGAAGTTTCCCGGCGAGATATTCAGCCTGGGAACTCTGCAAGCCGGAGGCGTCTTCTCCGGCGGCCTCGTCCTCGCCCTCTTTTGTTGCTGGTGGTACTTGCACCACAATCACATTCCCTTCCTGCGCGCGGCAGACGTCTTCGCCCCCGGCGTCGCCATCGGACACGCGCTCGGACGCATCGGCTGCTTCGCCGCCGGATGCTGCTGGGGCAAGGAAACCAGTGTTCCCTGGGCTGTAACATTTACCAATCCGCTCGCGCAGCAATTGGTGGGAACCCCGCTGGGCTTGCATCTTCAGCCGACGCAGCTTTACGAAATGGCGGTCGAGTTCTTCAATTTCGCCATTCTCTACTGGCTGGTGAAACACAAGAAATTTGAAGGCCAGGTGGTCGGCCTCTACATGGTTCTCTACGGCATCGCCCGCTATTTTCTGGAATTCCTGCGCGGAGATCCCGGGCGGGGCGATGTTTTCGGCGGCCTCATGAGCGGCACGCAACTGATCGCCATCGGACTAGTCGTCGCCGGAGGAATCCTCTGGATGGTGCGCTTCCCGCTTCAGCCTTCGCAGCCGGTCCCCGCCGAGGCCCGATAGCATCAAGCAAGCGACAAAGCAAAGCCCCGATTCGTCGGGGCTTTTGCATTTTAGGATCACGCTAGGAAATTTAGTCTTGTCTCTTGATGGTTCGGCTCACGAGAAAGTGACAGAGCAGTCCGAATGTAAACAGCCCTGCGGCGACTCCGAGGAACAAGCCTCCCAGCCAGATACCGATTCCAGTCTGCCCGTCATTTGGAGGTGTACGAAAAGCCCATTGTTCCAAGAAGTGAGTAGCGATTTTTCGCGCCAGGATAAAAGCGAGGCCCCCGGACACGAACGAGATTGCACGGTCTGCGACGATTCGGAGGGACTTGTTCACGGCGCAAAGATACTCGGGATTGTTTCTGAAAACAATTCCCTGGCAATTATGCCAGGCGCCCCGATTTGTTGCTTTTCCCAGCACCTGGTACCCAGTACCTGCCACCTATCCTGCTATCCTTGACTTAATGCCCACGAAGAAGACAGTTGCTAAGAAACCCGTAGCTAAGAAGATCGCGAAAAAGCGCACCGCGAAAGTTAAGGTTACGGTCGATGAATTAGTCGATGACGAACTTGCGGAAATCGAAGTCGCCGAACTCCCCGCATCCGATACCGACGCCTTCGAGCCCATCCAGCTTCAGGCCACGCCCGACGACATCGGCTATCGCCTCGACCAATTCCTCGTCGCCAACATTCCTGACGTCAGTCGTGTGCGCGTTCAGGAACTCCTCGAACAGGAAAAAATCCTCGTCAATGGCGCGCCCGCCAAGTCGTCGATGAAGCTTCGCGGCACCGAGCATATCGCCATCGTCGGCAAGGCGCAGGTTGCGCCCCTCAAGGCCTTGGCCGAGGACATCCCCCTCGACATCGTTTACGAAGATAAAGACCTGGCCATCATCAACAAGCCTGCCGGGATGCTGGTCCATGCCGGAGCTGGCACAGGCGACGATCCACGCAATCGCGGCACCTTGGTCAATGCCCTGCTCTTCCATTTCAAAAAGCTGTCGGAACTCGGAGGCGAGCTTCGCCCCGGCATCGTGCACCGTCTCGACAAGGACACCAGCGGCCTCATCGTCGTCGCCAAGAACGACGTCGCTCATCGCAAGTTGGGCGAACAGTTCGCTTCGCGCGACGTCAGCAAGCGATACATCGCGCTGGTGCATGGCGCAGTGAAGCTCGAACGTGGCACCATCACGGCATCCATCAGTCGCGACCGCGTGCAACGCACCCGCATGACCACGCGTCCCAGCGAAGGCTCGCGCTCCGCCGTTTCGCACTACACGGTCGTCGAACGCCTGACATCGCCCTTCGGACGCTTTACCCTGATTGAAGTGAAGATCGATACCGGACGCACGCACCAGATACGCGTACACATGGCTTCCATCGGTCACCCCGTCGTGGGCGATACCTTGTATGGAGCGCACAGCGTGCTTTCTCCGTTGACGCTGGAGCGCGAGGCGCGCGGCACCGCCATCTCCGTAAAACGGGAATCGAAAAAGGGAGCAAAGATCGGGTCGAACGAAGCGCGTTCTTTGTCTCTGCCCCGCAACTTTCTTCATGCCGCGGCCATCAAGTTCCAGCATCCAAAGACGGGCAAAGCGCTCGCCTTCGAGAGCCAACTTCCGGATGATCTGCAGCAATACCTCGCGCGCCTCAAAGAGACTGAGGGCTAAAAGAAATGGATACCCGCCACCCGTCGCGCATCTAATCAGAATTGCCGAAACACGGGACTCCCGAAGGTATAATGAAAGCTCGCATGAAGACTTGGACCAACATAGCAGCGGCCGCCGTTCTACTTTTGGCTGGCTCGGCGAGCGCTCAGACCCCGCAGCAATATCCTTCGGCCCCTTCCGCCGTTCGGCAACAACAGCAGCAGCAAAAAGCGCCGCCGCCCGCACAGGCCGCGCCATCGACTCAGACGCCCGCGCCTTCCACGCAGGCAGTGCCCGTGCCTGCCGCACCCGCGCCCGACTCGCAGCAGCGGCCGAAGACGAATTTCCCCGCTGTCTCCGTCCCACCCAAATCGGCGCCTGCCGCAGCTGACGACCAGCAGCAGGACCTGGACGATAACTCTCCCATCGAGACCTTCCGCAAGCAAGTCAACGAAGTAAACCTAGTGTTCACGGTCACCGATAAGCGCGGCCACTTCGTGAAGGATCTGAAGAAGGAAGACATACGGATACTGGATGACAACAAACCGCCGCAGACGATCAGCAGCTTCGTCAGCCAGACCGACCTGCCACTTCGTGTAGGACTGCTCATCGACGCCAGCAACTCCATTCGCGACCGCTTCAAGTTCGAGCAGGAAGCCGCCATCGAGTTCCTCAACCAGATCGTGCGACCCAAGTCCGACCAGGCGTTCGTGCTTGGCTTCGACTCCACCGCCGAGATCACGCAGGACTTTACCGACAACACGGAAAAACTTTCCAAGGGTGTGCGCTCGTTGCGTCCCGGCGGCGGCACCGCCATGTTCGACGCCATTTATCAGGCTGCGCGAGACAAACTGGCCAACGTCTCCGCCAAGGGTCCCACCCGTCGCGCCATCATCATCCTCAGCGACGGAGAAGACAACCAGAGTCGCGTCACCCGCGAAGAAGCGGTTGAAATGGCGCAGCGCGCCGAAATCATCATCTACGCCATCAGCACCAATATCAGCGGAACCACCATGCGCGGTGACAAGGTGCTCGAGCGATTTGCCGAAGCCACCGGCGGACGACTCTTCCGCCCCTTCAAGTTGCAGGATGTGTCCGACGCCTTCTCTGAGATTCAGGACGAGTTGCGCAGCCAATACGCGCTCTCCTACCGTCCGGCTGATTTCACTACCGACGGACGTTTCCGCTCCATCGCTATCGATTCACCCAGCCGCAAGAATCTCCGCGTTCGCGCGCGCAAGGGTTACTACGCCCCCAAGCCTGACGAACGCAGTAGCAACGGCACGGCAATCAAGTAGGTTTTCAGGACGAGAATCGCCCCGATCGTTCGGAGCTTTTTTCATTTGCTGCATCCGCTTCTGCTTGCGTCTTCGCCCCAAGGCAAGTACCATCCTTCGAATCTCGCGTTGTACGAGATCGCCGGGATGGGAGCCACCATGAGCGCCAGTAAGTTCAACGGGCCAGCCTGGGCAGGATTCCTGCTCTCGGTATTCGCGTTCATCAGCTACCCATTTATCTTCGCGCGATTCCCCCTCACGCGCGATTTCCCCTGGGCCAACATCATTCTCTTCGTTGGGGCGGGAACGCTTTTGTTCCTCGGAGTACGGCGCGCCTTTCGTCCCGAAGGCACCGTCCGCGCCCGCATCTTCGCGTCAGTGCTCGGAGCTGCAGGCCTTGCGGTCGCAGTCTTCTTTGTCTTCGCGATATTTATCTTTGCGCGCGAACTGCCGGCGTCCGTACACGCGCCGCGCGTGGGAGATCAAGCCCCAGACTTCGCCCTTTCTGACGTGAATGGCAAATCCATCTACCTGGCGGAGATACGCACGGCTCCCATCCAAGGCAAGACTCCCAAGGGCGTGTTGCTCATCTTCTATCGCGGATACTGGTGACCCTCCTGTAACTCCGAGTTACGGAGTATCCAACAACATCTCAGCGATTTCGAAGCGCTCGGCGTGCGTCCCGTAGCCATCAGCGCAGACGCACCGCAAACCTCGCACGACCTGGCTCGCAAGGCCGGATACAGCTTCCTCATCCTCTCCGACCCGCAGGCAGAAACCATTCGCCACTACGACCTGCTGCACGCCAAAGCAGGCGTGAGCGGCGCAGACATTGCCCGTCCCGCAGAATTTCTATTGGATGGCAATGGAACGATTCGCTGGGTGAATCTCACAGAGAACTACTGGGTGCGCGCACGCGTCGAGCAGATACTCTCGCAGGCGAAGGCACTGCGCTGAAGGATAGCCGTCAGCCGTCTGCTATCAGCTTGACCCGCGTTCGTGAGGTTTTGGTTGTCCTGCGCAGACGGGAGCCAGCGCAAAATCGTTAACAAACGGTAATACGGTAGTAGCTGATAGCTGATAGCTGATAGCTGAGAGCCGATAGCTGATAGCCGACGACTGCCTCACTTCGTCGGCGCAAAATATCCCTTGCGCGCTTGAATCTTGAATCCCTGTTTTGATTTGATCTCGATCTTGCGGAAAGTTCCGTCCGGCTTGTTGTTGGTCGGTGTGTAACCGATGCTGTACTGACTCCGCAATTCGTCGGAAATCTGTTTGAACGCTTCCATCAACTTCTTCTCATTGTTCCCGACTTCGATCATGCGTCCGCCGGTCTGTTCGGAAAGCTTGCGCATCTGGCTATCGCCATTGGGAAATTCACCATTGCGATCGGCAATGAGCAGCACGTAGACCATCACGTCGGATTTCTGCGAGGCTTCGATGGCTTCGTTGATGGAGGTCCGGCTCCCCTGGTCTCCGCCGTCGGTCAGGATGATCATGGCCTTTCGCCCAACCTCCTGCTTCAGCTTTTCGTCCGCCGCCAGGTAGATGGCGTCATAGAGCAACGTGCCTCTCGGCACAGAGGTCGGCACCGGGCCACCGCCGATTCCCGGGATTCCCGTGCTGCCGCCCGTCCCGGCATTGATGCGCGTCTTCTCCAGTCCAGTGCGCAGTTCGCGCGTGCTGTTGGTGAAGTCCTGCAACAGGTCTACGTTGATATCGAAGCTGATCAGGAATGCCAGATCTTTGTCGCGCAATACGTTTTTCAGAAACTGTTCGCCTACATCTTTTTCCATTGGCAACACGCGCGTCTGGCTTCCGCTGGTGTCGATCAGCAGGCCCAACGTGAGCGGCTGGTTCGATTCCGCAGTGAAGTACTTGATGGCCTGGGGCTTGCCGTCTTCGAGGATCTCAAAATCTTCCTTCTTCTGCTGCGGGATCATCAGCCCGTGCTTGTCCTTCACGTTATAGAAGATGTTGACCACGTTAACGTTCGCCTTGAACGTGGTGAGAGGCTCCTGGTCTTGTTGGTTGGAACCCTGGTCGGCAGCGGGTGGAGCAGGCTTGGAAGAAGGCTCCTGGGCCGGAGCAAGCGAAGGCATGGCCACCACGGCCACAACCAGCAGCATCAAAAGTAGAGTGCGAACGCCAGAAGCCATCGATTTCCTCAGCCAGTCCCGTTGGAATACTATGTAGTCTAGTCCTAAACACTTAGTTGCGAAGAAAGTTGGAACGGCAGCTTGGAATTTTCAGAGAGGCACATGTTCATGGAGCGTTCGACTCGTATGCGCGCATTGTTGCTGATGATGGCCCTCATCTTCCTTTTGGGCTTTGCGATGGCGCAGGAAGCCTCCAGGCCCGCCAGTCAACCAGCTTCGCAGCAGAACATTCCCGACGCCCCTTCGGCCAGCAAGCCGCAGCAGCAATTGCCGGTCAATCCCTCCGTGCCCAGCCGCCCGGTGAGCAACAATACCGCCGAACCAGACCAGCAACCGGGCAATCGTCCGCCTTCCCAGGTACGCAGCGTGCCGCCCGGCGGACAGACGCAGGAACCCGGCAGTGAGCGCGACAAGATCTTCACCCTTAGCAAGAACGTGAACTTCGTCTTCGTTCCCGTCACCGTCAAGGGACGCGACGCACGCATGGTTTACGGACTGACCCAGCAGAATTTTTCCATCTACGAGAACGGCGAACGCCAGCCCGTCACTTTCTTTACCTCCGACCCATTCCCTATCTCCGCCGCGATCATCGTGGATGTGGGCATGGCCGATGTCGCCCTGGAACGCGTGCAGGATACGCTGAGCGCGCTCGGCGGTACCTTCAGTGAGTTCGACGAGGTCTCCTACTACACCTTCAGCAACGTGGTGCAGAAGCAACAGGAGTTCACGGCTGCCACCGGACAACAGGCGCAGATCAGTCTGCGCAAGATGAAGGAAAAGGAAGGTCGCAAGGGCGGCGCTCCCGTCGTGACTGGCCCCATGGCCGGCGGCCCCATCATCAATGGAAAACCGGCGGATCCCGGCAACTTGAACACCAGGGTGCAGCCGACCGGCAACATGCGCACCATGCAGCCTTCGCGCGTGCTCAACGACGCCATCCTGCGCGCAGCCATCGACTTGAGCAAACGCGACCGCACCCGACGCAAGATGATCTTCATCATCAGCGAAGGCCGTGAAGACCGCAGCAACGCCAGTTATTCCGACGTATTGAAATTCCTGCTCTCCAACGAGATCTCGGTTTACGCGGTGGCTGTCGATTCGGCCGCCATCCCAGGCTACGGCAAACTCAACAAGATTCACCTGCCTCATCAGGGATACGGCAACATCCTGCCTAAATACGCCGGCGCCACCGGCGGCGAAGTCTTCACCGAGTTCACGCGCGACTCCATCGAACAGGCTTATTCGCGCATCACCGAACAGGCACGCAATCAATACACCTTGGGCTATACCACCAATAGCGCGCCTTCTTCCAACTACCGAAGCATCGAAGTCACGGTGAATAAGCCGGAGTTGAAAGTCGTTGCGCGCGATGGTTATTATCCCGTCCCGCCGGCCAAAAAGTAGGGGAGTCCGCTTTAGTAACCACCTTGGCAGGTGACAAAGCACAGGCCATTCAGAGACAATCATCACAGTCTGCTGTAAATCGCTGTGATATAACCAAGTGGCATTCAGATAGGTATCCTGCGCGTTACGACGCGTAGGAACAGGAACGCATCGGATCCCCGCGCGACGCTGCTGCCAGTTGGCCGCGACCCGCCCGATGTAAGAGGCGAGTTTTGAGCTTCATCAATTTTGCTGCCCGCGAGATCAACTGCAAGATCGTCTACTCTGGCGCCGGACTCGGCGGTAAAACGACGAATTTGCAGCACATCTACGACAAAACCACGGAAAAGCAAAAGGGAAAGATGATCTCGCTCGCCACCGAGACCGACCGTACCCTCTTCTTCGATTTCCTGCCCCTCGACCTCGGAACCGTGCGCGGATTCAAAACCCGTTTCCACCTCTATACGGTTCCCGGACAGGTTTTCTACGACGCCAGCCGAAAGCTTATCTTGCGCGGAGTGGACGGAGTCGTCTTCGTTGCCGACTCGCAAGAGGAACGCATGGACGCCAACGTCGAAGCGCTCGATAACCTCGTCGACAACCTGAAAGAACACGGCTACGACATCGAGAAGATGCCCTACGTCCTGCAACTGAACAAACGCGACCTGCCCAATGCGCTTCCCGTTGACGTGCTGAAAAAAGAACTGGTCAGGCGCAACGAAGCCGTCTTCGAAGCCGTGGCTTACCAAGGCCCCGGCGTCTTCGAAACTCTCAAAGAAGTCGCACGCCAGGTTCTCGTCGAATTGAAAAAAGGCTAAGCCCTCCCCGCCCCGGCCTACCGCCATCCCTCAGACTTCCTCACTTTTCCACTCACTACCCGCTACTCCCTACTCACTACTGCTCTTGCTCCCGTGACTTAAGTCATCGTCTTCCCATTCCCTTCCTCTTACTCTGCCTATCAGAATCGCGAATGAAAGGCAGAGCTTATGTTTCAACCTACCCAGATTCTTCGCAACGAACACGACGTCATTCTCAAGGCGCTCAAGGTCCTGGATAATTGTGCCGACCTCATCCATGAAGGCGTAGCCGTACCACCCGAGGCGCTCGACTCGCTCATCGAATTCTTTCGCCTCTATGCTGACCGCAAGCACCATGGCAAGGAAGAAGACCTGCTATTCCCCGCCATGGAAGCCAAAGGCATCCCGCGTGAAGGCGGCCCCATTGGCTGCATGTTGAAGGAGCACGAACAGAATCGCGCCCTCACCCGCTCCATGATCCAGTCCGTCGCCGGAATTCGCGAGGGCTTGCCTCAAGCCGCCGAGAACTGGGCCAATACCGCCGAACTCTACAGCGATGGTTTGCGCGACCACATCTACAAGGAAAACGAGATTCTCTTTGTCATGGCCGAGCGCGCCTTCAGCGCCGCCGAAGAACCAGCCATGCTCGCTGCCTTCAACAAGGTTGACGACGAAAACATCGGACGCTCCGAGATCGCCAGACTGGAAGCCATCGTGGACAAGGTGACTGCAACCCTGCCCACACACGCATAACCAGCAACAGAAAAGGCCACGGATTCCGGACTCACCGATTGTTTTTCAATCCGTGTAATCCGTCCAATCCGTGGCCGCTCTTGCTCTTGCTCTTCCCGTTCTACTGCACCCGCAACGTCCTCAGCATCTGCTCGTACGTCGGACGCAGTTGACTGAACTGCGGCTCTGGCGCGATGAAGACAAGAAACAGCACCGAGCCATCTTGTCGCGGAATCGTCACCAGCCAATCGCGTTCGCGCACTTGCTGGCCGTTTTCCGATTGCAACGGTGATGTGGAAGTCATGTCCACCGAACGTCCCCTCATGCCATTGACGCGGATCTGCTGTGGACGTCCGTTGGCTTGCATGTCGGGATTCTGACGTTGCAAGGTCTGCACGATCTGGCTGGTCGCCGTATCGATATCCATGCTCCCGCGTTGCGGCTGTGCGCCATTCACCACCACGCCATAGGCGATGGCATTCTGCCCCACTCCGGCAGCCGGAGCGATGGTGATGCCTGCACCGTTATCGCCGCCCATCACCTCCCAGTTGCTCGGATAGTTCATGGAGAACGCGCCCTGGTTCAGCGTCTTGAATCCGCCTGCGGGCATGATGTCGCCGCCCCGGATGGAACCTCCTTGCGCCGACCCGTCATTACCGCCCTGCATCGGTCCGCCGCCGCGCTTCTGCTGCTGCGCGATCTGCTGTGCCGTCAGCGGCCTCAATCCGTCGGCAACCCTTTTCATCGAAACAAATTCCGAGCTATCAGATCGCGCAAAATTCTTCTTCGGATATCTCTTGATCACGTTCGAAACCGTCTGTGCTCGATTGCCCGGGTCAGGATGGTCAGAGAGGAATTGCGGTCCGCCACCGCCGCCCTGCTTCGCCAGAACCTGGAAAAATTCCACCATCGCGTAGGGATCGTAGCCGGCGTCGTACATGATCTGTGAACCCACCAGGTCGGCTTCTGTCTCGGCCTCGCGCGAGTACTTCATGATGACGCCACCAGCGCCAAGCTGTATGCCCAATTGCGCCAGTTGTCCGCCCATCGTATTGCCAAACAGTCCGCCCAGCACTGCGCTACCCAGTGCGCCGCCTATTTGTATCCACTGCGCTTTCGAGGCTTCACGCATGGAGTGGCGCATCACTACGTGCGAGATCTCGTGCGCCATCACGCCCGCCAGCTCCGACTCGTCCGCCGTCTGGATCGTGCCCAGGTTCACGTAGACAGGACCGCCCGGAAGTGCGAATGCATTGATCTCTTTTTGATTTACAACTTTGAATGTATACGGCCAGCGGTATCCCGGGGCCTTCGCCGCCAGTTGCTGTCCAAGGCGCGAAACATACTGCGACACAGGGCTCGACGACGGCAGGATAGGCAATTGCTTTTCAACTTGCGCCGCAGCTTCGCGGCCGGCCTGTATTTCCTGCTCCGGAGTAGCCTTGATGTCACCAACCACTGGCTCAACGCGCCCCGAGGGATCCTGCTTAACGTGCTTCGTCTGCGCCGCGCAAGACGTTGCGAGGCCCAGCGACAGCATCAGCGCCAACGTAACCGAGCGCATCAACTTGGAATGAATGCTCATCTTGATCTTGCCTCCGATGGTCTTGCCAACCTGCCAGGAACGATTGCGTTTCAATTCTGCTTACTTGGATGCATTCCCCTCATCCACCTGTTGGATTCCGGCATTGAATGCTTAGGTTAAGAAACACTGCCGCGCACACCAAGTCGCAAAAAATGCGCCGCATTCTTTCGCGACGCCTTTTCCCGTTCAACCTTGGGGGAGGAACTGTTTACTTGTGGTCGAGCAGTGGGGTTGCGCCTAATTCCCGCCCACCGCTTTTCGCACTTTTACCGGCTCTCGCAACCTGCGTGCCGAATTCCGGCCCATACTTTTCCAAAAGCACCGGAACCAGCGCGCCTTCTGCTTCTTTCACAAAATTCATCTTGTTTTCCGCATCCATATCGATGCGGATGAAGTCGCCGAGCCTTACCTGTCCGGTCGCCACCAGGTTCGCCAGCGGGAACACAATAAAACGTTCGATGGCACGTTTCAGGTGTCGCGCGCCGTACTTTATGTCGGTGCCTTCCACCAGCAGAAACTGTTTCACCGTCGGCGTGCAACTGAAGACGAATTGGCTGTTTCCCGTCGCCTGCAGGATGCGCTGCTGTACCATGCCCAGCTCGATTTCAAGTATCTGTTCAAGATGCTCCGCCTTCAGTGTTCGGAAGACGACGATCTTGTCGATGCGGTTCATGAACTCCGGCGAAAACTTCCTGCGCGCCGCGTCCACCGCTGTGCGATTGATCTTGTCATCAAGTTTCAGATCGACATTGGACTGACGCTGCGCGAACCCCATGTTGCCGTTCATGAGTTCGTTCATCTCGCCCGCGCCAAGGTTCGACGTCATTACGATGAGGCATTGCGACAAGTCCACGCGTCGATTGTCACCCAGCGTCAGCGTGGCTTTATCCAGGATGCCGAGCAACAGTTGCCAGAGCGAGTCGCTCGCCTTCTCGATTTCGTCAAACAGAAGGATGGAAAGCTTGATCTTCTCCGTATGCCACTGGTTCAGCGCCTCCTGCGTCAGCAGGGGATGCGTTTCGCGATGTCCCAGGTATCCCGGAGGAGAGCCGATCAGCTTCGCGATCTCGTGCGAATGCTGGAACTCCGCGCAATCGATCTTGATGATGGCCCGGGGGTCGCCGAATAGCGATTCCGCAACTGCTTCCACCACGCGCGTCTTGCCCGAGCCCGTAGGCCCCAGGAACAATAGGTTACCTATCGGACGTCCGGGTGCGTTCAGCCCCGCGAGAAACATCTGGTAGATCTCGGCTACCTTTTCAATCGCCGCGTCCTGGCCCACGATCTTTCGGCGCAGGGCATTATCAAAGTCCTGCGCGTCATTACTACGGCGGGTGGGGTCTAACTTCGCATTAAGTCCGGTTTTCATAGGGTCTTGGCCCTTTATCACTTCTTTACTTTCGGGGCCCGGTCTCCAACGTTCAGAGACTTAACTCTTTCCGATGAGATGGAGCGCGCACGATTTGAGTTGTCAACTCAGTTGTGCCCGTTGTGCAAAACTCGCGAGTCAGCAATAACGCCCCCGCTGAACTTGTTAGATGCGGAAACCCGCCGCACGACTCCTCCCCTTTTTCGGATCCACGGGCAAGCATCCCTGGCGCGGCACCCAGCGTCTTAATTCTCAGGTTCAGTGTAGATGCTGGTTTCTTGGACTCGCTTGCCTCGAAGATCGGAGATTGTCATCTTCATCGTTCGCCTTCTTCATTCCTAGGGTTTCCCACGTAATCGCGAACGCTTGGCGCCGTGCTAGTATCCAGCTTCAACTCTGATGTTTCTGGATCGTAATTTGCGTAAGCCATCGCTCTCTGTCGGTGCAAGCCTCGCAGCCGTTATCGCGCTCGCTGCGATTATTTTCTTTTCCATCGTGCCAGCCAGGCTGACACGCGGTTCGTCCTCCTCCGGCAACCCTCCGGCGACTGCGCGATCCGTAGTCTCGCCGCAGCAACTTTCGGCGACCACCATTCCCGAGACCGCTGCCCCCGTCGCGCCCAGCGCATCATCCAAGCCCGTGGTCGTTCCCGGAACCGCTCAATACGACGTTAAGAAGGGAGACAGTGTTTCCTCCATCGTCCATCGCTATCTTTCCTCGACATCGTTCATGACCGGAAAAGAGCTTGAGACCGAGTTGCGAAAATCAAACGATATAAAAGGTATGTGGCCCAAGCCCGGCACCCTGCTGGTGATTCCCGGTTTCCAGGCGGAGCCTTGGGTAGAGAAATCAGTTGCCGTTCCAAAAGATTTTGAGGTCCGTGCCGTTTATTTCACCGGCATCATGGCGGGCAGCGCTCGCGGACTCGACATCATTCGTCGCTGGCGACAGGCTGGCGGCAACGCCGTCGTCTTCGACATCAAGGACAGCGACGGACTCCTCAGCATTCCCTTCGACCATCCCCTTGCACCCACGGCAAAGAACACGCCCCTGCGCAATCTCGCCAAGTTCACGCGCTTCGTTCACTCACAGAACATGCACGCGATTGCGCGCATCGCCGTCTTCCGCGACGAGCACATGGCCGTGCATCATCCCGAATTGACCGTCCGTTCGCGTCGCTCTGGCGAGCCTTGGAAAGAGAATGGCAAACTCGTTTGGACCGATCCATCCCATCCCGAGATTTGGGATTACAACATCGCACTCGCGCGCTTCGCCGCCGAAAGTGGCGCCGACGAGATTCAATTCGACTACGTGCGCTTCCCCGCCGAAGGCGAACAGAAGGACGCAAAGTTCGTTTACCAGACTACGCATCCTGAATGGAAGCGCGCCGACGTCATCGCTCACTTCCTCGAGAAGGCTCACGCCCAGACCCAGGCAAAGGGCGTTCTTCTTTCGCTCGATGTCTTCGGAGTCATGGCATGGCAGCGTGACGTCGATCTCGCTCACACCGGGCAGGACATCCCGCTCATGGCAAAGCATTGCGACATTCTTTCGCCCATGATCTATCCTTCCCACTTCTTTGGAATGGACGGATACGCGCTTCCCGGTGACGCCCCGGAACATTTCATCGGCGCCTCCATGGAACGCTTCCAGAAGATCACCGTCGGTAGCGGCGTCGTGCTTCGCCCCTGGCTGCAAGCCTTTGGCTGGAAGACCAGGACCTACTCGCCCGAATACATCCTCACCCAGGTCCGCGTGAGCAAGGAACATTCCGGCAATGGCTTCCTGTTCTGGAATGCCAATAATGATTACAGCAAGCCTTTCACCGCCATGCCGGAGATGGCCAAAACGCCCGGCAAATTTTACCGCGGTGACGAGGTAAACGGTCCTCCTCGGGCCAAAGTCGCGGAAGCCAGCAAGGTGTCTCCTGCACCTGTATCTCCTGCGCCTAAAGACAACTGAGTTCGCTCCGCCACCTCTTTTCTCAAGTTGAGCGATATTGCTCAGATTCCACTTTCTGGAAGCGTATTATCAACTAGTAAATAGCCTCCACAACTTCTGTCGCGCTTCCGGGGCGGCTGACCTTTGCGGACCTCACCAGGGTTGATCGGCAAAGGATTCTTCATGCTTCCTCTCTCTTTTCAGAAACCACCTCCCATACGGAAAACTGGAAATGTGCTGCTCGATCTGCTCACGCCTGAAGAACGTCAACGTCTTCTACCCAACTCCGAATCGATTCCCCTTCCGTTAAAAGCCATCTTGACGCCGCAAGGCGCTGTGATCGAATACTGCTATTTCCCCACCGCTGGCATGATTTCCATGACTGCGGAGATGCAGGGTGGAGACAGTGTCGAAGTCGGATTAGCCGGTAAAGAAGGATTCGTCGGCGTGCCCATCGTGCTCGGGAATGATTGCTCGGAATTTTGCGCAAACGTACAAGTGGCGGGAAATGCGATTCGCGTCGCCGCCGCCGAGCTCCGCACAGCCATAGGCGCGCACCCGGCTTTTCGCGATTGCCTGCTTCTTCACGCCAATGTGCAGTTCTCCGTAGTCACCCAGTGCTCGGCGTGCAACGCCTTGCACAGCGCGGAACAGCGTCTTGCGCGCTGGCTGCTCATGGTGCACGACCGCATCGACACAAACGACCTTCCGCTCACCCACGAACTGCTCGCACAAATGCTCGGCACCCGCCGTGCCACCGTCACCTTCGTCGCCGGAGCACTCGAGCGCGCTGGCCTCATCATCCAGACACGCGGCAGCATCCATATCCTTAACGCAGCCAATCTGCAAAAAGCAGCCTGCGAGTGCTACGCGCGCATACGACGCATGGACCCGGACCTGCTCTCCACAGAAGCAGACACAGATAGACTTGCCCGCGCTTAACGCTCCCCAGAGACAACCAACCTCCGCCATCTTCTGCACCTTCTGTTCGCTACCGAACCGACTGACCCGCTCGTAATAAGCCATTATGGTGGAATGCAGCGTCGCTCCCTCAATTGCTGGAAAGAGATTGCCGCCTACCTGGGTTGTGGAGTTCGAACCGCACAACGCTGGGAGGGGAATCTTGGCCTGCCCGTTCGTCGTCCCAATAGCAGTGAATACCGCATCGTCGTCGCCTTCGAAGACGAACTCGATACCTGGCGCGAGTTGTGGAGTAAGGCAGACGTCTCCAAGGCAGAGGCCTTCTCCATCTCCCTGCACAAACTGGAAGCAGACATTCTGACCCTGCAGACGATGGTTCGCAAAAGGGCCCGCGAAGGAAATGTTCGCTCCATCGTGATCACCTTCGACCAAGGTTCTACCGACGATCAAGACAGTAAGACACTGGCTCCGGTACTGAAGTCGCAAAACGATATGAAGAGTGCCGCGGCCACGCGCAAAGCCGGAAACTCGGCAAAGCAGGCAGACAGTCTCTTGTCCAACCCGGGATTAGTCAGAAGAAAAGAACTCACCGATTCCACCTCGCAGCAGAAGATTTAGTAAACAGATCCAGAAAGATAATTCGTCGGTCCCGTCAGGCGTGAGGCATAGCTCGCCCAAATTCAGAGTTGTTCGATTTGGTCTCTCAGACCCCGATTTACCTTCGCGACTGCAATAGCAGGAATCTAAGATAAACAGATATAATCGTAATTCCAGCCCGCGTTTCTCTTGGCCGAATTTCGATTGCGCTTGTGTTGCTTCCCGGTCTATAACTCTGCCGGGCTCAGAGCGTCGAACGACGACCAAGCCAGACTCGCAGGGGCGGAACTACGAAGGAGTGCGCATGGCGATTACGAAGTCAGACAAGATTTGGCACAACGGAAAATTTATTGCCTGGGACGAAGCGACTCTCCACGTCATGTCGCACGTCGTCAACTATGGCTCTTCGGTCTTCGAAGGCGTCCGTTGTTACCAATTGCCGGACGGTCCCGCCATTTTCCGTGCCGCCGAGCACATGCAGCGTCTGCTCGATTCCGCTAAGATCTATCGCATTCCCACCGAGTTCACCCGCGAACAGCTTGTCGAAGCCGCCGTCGAACTGGTGCGCGTCAATGGCATCTATCCCTGCTATCTGCGCCCCATCATCCTCCGCGGATACGGCGAGATTGGCGTCAATCCCTTCAACTCGCCCACAGAGGTCTACATGTGCAACTACGCATGGGGCAAGTATCTCGGCAAGGGCGCAGTGGAAGACGGCGTCGATGTCTGCGTCTCCTCGTGGACGCGCATGGCGCCCAACACCATGCCCGCCATGGCCAAGGCTGGCGCCAACTACATGAACTCCCAGCTCATTAAGATGGAGGCCATCCTCAACGGATACGTCGAAGGCATCGCCCTCGACGCCAATGGCTACGTCTCGGAAGGCTCCGGCGAGAACCTCTTCCTCGTCCGCAACGGGGTCTTGCTGACCGCGCCGCTCGGCAACTCCGTACTTCCCGGCATCACGCGCGATTCCGTCATACGCATCGCCCGCGACCTCGGAATCCCCGTCGTCGAGCAGATGCTTCCCCGCGAAATGCTCTACATCTCCGACGAAGTCTTCTTCACCGGAACCGCCGCCGAGATCACCCCTATCCGTTCCGTCGACAAGATTCAGGTCGGCATCGGCAAAATGGGCCCCGTCACCAAGGCCCTCCACGGAGAATTCTTCAGCATCCTCGAAGGCAAGAAAGCCGACCGCCACAATTGGCTCACGCCCGTCACTATCGACAAGAAACAGCCCGTCACCGTCTAAGTTTTTGGACGGCCCAGTTCGAACAATTCCGGCGGCCTTCGGGCCGCCTTCCTCATGCGCGGCGCAGGGCGAGCGCCCTCGCTCGCCGCTTCTTACCTCGCCCTCCGCTCTTGACCTTTGTTCTCCGGTTCGCGGGCTCGCCGGTTCTCCCGTTTCCTCGTCACGACTCTCTTGCTGACGTCCGACCTCCGACGACTTACGTCTGCTTTGCGGTAGAATTCCCCAAGCATCACGAGGATGGAAAACTATGGATACAGCCAGCAAGCCAGCCATGACACCGGAGTTCGCAGTAGGACTTCGCGACTTCCTTCTCACCAGCGTTGAGAACGAGTTCAACACGACCAAAAAAGTCGTCGCCGCTGTCCCCGCCGGAGATTATCGTCCCGACCCCAAATCGAAGACGGCCGCCGAACTCGCCAAGCACATCGTGGAAGTAGAAGTGCAATTTCTCCACGAGATCGCCAACCTGGAATTCAAAATGGAAAGCTCTTTCAAGGACATTCCCAACGACATCGCCGGACTCGTCAAGTGGTATGAGACCGAGTTTCCCAAAGCCGTCGCCCGCGTTCGCAGCATGACTGCGGAACAACTCGTCACCCCAGTGGATTTCTACGGCATGATGAAACTTCCCGCCGTCGCCTATCTCACCTTCGTCGAGAAGCACGGCATACATCATCGCGGACAGCTTGCCACCTACCTGCGTCCCATGGGCGGCAAAGTTCCCAGCATCTACGGCGGCAGCGCCGACGAACCTTTCACCGGCGCGCCCCCCGCATAAACGCTTCTATTCCACGCATCAAAAAAGCTCCGTCCTCAAAGACGGAGCTTTCTTGTTTGTCTTAAGTCCCTAACGAGAGTGCACATGCATCGGCATGCCGCCTTTTGGCCGCAGAGTGAACAGCGGTTCCGCCTCCACCTTGTGCGACGCCACATGCTCCACCCGCCAACGCTGCATCAGTGTCACCAGCGCCAGGGTCGCCTCCATCCACGCGAACGCTTCGCCGATACACTGGCGCGGACCCATGCCAAAAGGAAAATAGGTGAAGCGTTGCCGCCCCGCCTTCGCCTCTGGCGTGAACCGTTCCGGATCGAAGCGCAACGGGTCGGGAAAGAAGCGCGCATCGCGGTGCGTCACATACTGGCTCATCAGCACCGTCGTCCCCGCCGGAAGCCGATAAGGACCCAACTCGAAGTCCTCCAGCGCCAGCCTGCCCATCGCCCACGCCGGCGGATACAGACGCATCGATTCGGACAGCACCATCTCCGCATAACGCAGCTTCGGCACATCGCCGAACGTAGGCAGTCGATCGCCAACCACATCCTTTATCTCTGCAAACAGACGCTCCTGCACATCCGCATGTTCAGACAGCAAGTACCAGGTCCATGTCAGCGCAATGGCCACGGTCTCGTATCCCGCCAGAAAAACGGTGATCACCTGGTCGCGTATTTCCACCTCCGACCAGCCCATCGCTTCCTGAGAACGCAACATCATCGTCAGCAGGTCGTCGTGCTCATCACCGCGCTCCATCGCCTCGCGATGAATGGCGATCATGCGTTTCACCGCATCATCCAGCCGCGCCCGCGCATGGACGAACTTCCGCAGCGGAGTTCCCGGAATCCCCAGCAGCAGCTTGATCCCCGGCAGCAGAACGATGGCGTTATAGACCTTCATGATGTCGCCCATCGCCGCATTCAGGCGCACCACTTCCTCGCCCAGTTGCGTGCTGAAGAGCGTTCGCGAAACCAGGTCCAGCGTCAGCTCCATCATTTCTTTGTAGATGTTGAGTTGCGCACCGTCTTGCCAGCGCTCGCGCAACTCGGACGACCTGCCCACGATTTCCGCAGCATACTCCGGAATCTTCTGGCGATGAAACGCGGGCTGCGCTACCTGGCGCTGCCTCCTGTGCGCCGCTCCCTCGGCCGTGATCATCCCTTGACCCAGCAGCAGTTGTGCCCGCTGCTGCGTGCGTTCCTTGATGAAGTTCCCGTGCTGCACGATCAGCACTTCGCGAATGTACTCCGGACTATTCAAAAACAGCACGTGCCGCCGCCCCAGACGATAGTGCGCTGCATCGCCATAACGCTCTGCCAGCGATTGGAAGAATGGGATCGGCGCCGGTGGCCCCATGTGCCGCAGCGCCCGCCACAACAAGTTCGTATCCAACCCCGGCGGATACCGGTATTCATTCTTGGAAGCTGAGGAATTGGACGCTGGGGGAGAAGACATAGGAGTAAAGGACGACATTTGGATAAAAAATTAGATGCCTCCAGCCCCGAATAGTCTCCACAACCTCACCATTGCCAACAACACCCCCTCTCGGCCCCTTCCTTCACCACCCAAATCGTCATCTCGACCGAAGCGAAGCGGAGCGGAGAGACCCTTTGTCTCCCCTCGGCCTACCTCCATCTCTCAGGCCTTTGCCTTTGACTTCATTTACCCAATTACCAATCACCCAATTACCAATCACCCAATTACCAATCACCCACTTGCCAATCACCCACTTACCAATTACCCACTTACCAATTCCCCTAGGCTCTATCCCCAATTGCCTCCATCCCCAAAAAATGTTACTTTCCACCCACTCAGCAATCGGGACATATACCCATGCATATCGACGAACTTCTTCGCACAGCGATGGACCGTAAGGCCTCTGACTTGCACCTTAAAGTCGGCAATTATCCGCACATACGTATCGATGGCGAGCTTGTCGCCCTCAGCGACCAGCCCCGCGTCACCGCCGAAGACATGTTAAACATGGCCTTCAGCATGATGTCGAACCGCCAGAAACAAAAATTCAAGGAAAGCGCCGAGCTCGACATGGCCTACGGCGTCGCCGGATTGGGACGCTTCCGCGTCAACGTCTTCCAGCAGCGCGGCAACGTCGGACTCGTACTCCGCGTCATTCCCACCAAGATCCGCTCGCTCGACGAACTCTACCTGCCGCCCATCGTCGAACGAATCTGCGAAGAGGCCCGCGGACTGGTGCTCGTGACCGGCGTCACCGGCTCCGGCAAATCCACCACTCTTGCCGCCATGATCGATCGCATCAACTCCACGCGTCCCGAACACATCATTACCATCGAAGATCCCATCGAGTTCCTGCATCGCGACAAGCGCGGCTTCGTGAATCAGCGCGAGGTCGAGGTGGATACGCCATCCTTTGGCTCCGCTCTTCGCGCCAGCTTGCGTCAGGATCCCGACGTCATCCTCGTCGGCGAAATGCGCGATCTGGAAACCATCTCCACCGCGCTCCACGCCGCCGAAACCGGACACATGGTCTTCTCCACCCTGCATACGCTCGACGCCGTGGAAACCATCAACCGCATCATCTCCGTCTTCCCGCCGCCGGAACAGAAACAGGTTCGCATGCAGTTGGCAGCCACACTGAAGGCCGTCATCAGCCAGCGACTCGTCCGTCGTTGCGACCAGGCCGGACGCGTGCCCGCCGTCGAGGTGCTCATCTCCACCGCCTACATCCGCGAGTGCATCATCACTCCGGAAAAAACGCGCAGCATCAAGGAAGCGCTCTCCTCCGGAACCTCGCAATACGGCATGCAGACCTTCGACCAGTCGCTTTACGAGCTCTACCAGCAGAACCTTGTGGACTATGCCACCGCCCTGGAAAACGCCTCCAACCCGGACGACTTCAAACTCCGCGTCCAAGGCATCTCCGGAACCGCCGAATCCACCCGCGACGCCGGATTCGGCGCCCGCTAAAGACTTTCCCGTTAGTCCAAAAAGGACGCGCTCCCAAGCGCGTCCTTTTTTGTTGTCACACCACCCAAACGTCTCCTCAACCGAAGCGCTTCCCCACCACCCAAATCGTCATCTCAACCGAAGCGCTTCCCCACCACCCAAATCGTCATCTCGACCGAAGCGAAGCGGAGCGGAGAGACCCTTTGTTTCCCTTCGGACCCCCTCCCTCAACCCTCGCCTTTGACTCCAATCACCCACTTACCAATTACCAAATAACCAATTCCCCTTTGACTCCAATCACCCGCTGACCTGGTCTCTCCCGACTCGCTACTCACGACTCCCCACTTCCTGTAATCTCTCCCCATGGCATTCGGCCGCGCACGTCCGCGCACCAACAAGATTTACGACGAATCCGCGCTCTACGATTACGCGGTCTGGTCGCTCTCGCGCCGCATGCGGACCGTCGCCGAAATCAAGCGCCTCATGCGCAACAAAGTTCTCAAACAACCAGACGGAGCCGAACTCATCGAACGCGTCGTCGAACGACTCAAGGATCACGGCTACCTCAACGACACGAGCTTCGCCGCCACCTATTCCAGCTTCCGCAAGGAAAACGAAAAGTTCGGACGCCGCCGCGTCGAACAGGATTTGAAGATCAAAGGCGTTCATGGCGACGTCATCGAAAAAACCCTCACCGCAACTTACGCCGACGTAGACGAGGTAGAACTAGCCCGCAAATTCATCGCCCGCAAACGCCTCAAGAAGCCCATCGACCAGAAGCAGACCGCACGCATTTTCCGAATGCTCGTCCGTGCCGGATTCTCCACCCGCGCCATCATCACCATCCTCAAAACCTGGGAAATAGAAGAAGAAACCCTCTCCGCCCTAGAACAAGAAACCACCGAAGCCTCCCCCGAAGAAGACTCCACAGAAGAAGATTAGACTCAGCCGGTTTCCAATCACCCAATTACAAATTACCCAATTACCAATCCTCCCGATTCCCCGATTCGCAATTCGCATCGCCTTTCTGTTCTCCGGTTCGCGGGCTCTCCGGTTCTCCGGTTCCCGATTCTCCTTCGTGCTCCTTTGTGTCCTTGGTGTCCTTTGTGGTTCAATGTTTCTTTCCCATGCCCAAGCAGCCCGACTGGACCGCCGCCCTCACGCACCTCAAAGCCGCCGACCCCAAACTCGCCGTCATGATCGAGCGCGTCGGCCCTTGCTTGCTTGAGATACGTCACACGCATTCCATCTTTTATTCATTGCTACGCTCCATCGTCTATCAGCAACTCGCAGGCAAGGCCGCCGCCACCATTCTCGGACGCGTCGAACTCGTCACCGCCGGAGAGGGATACCACCCCACTCCCGAACAGATCCTCTCCACGCCCGACGAACGTCTCCGCGGCGCCGGACTCTCGCAGAACAAGATGCTCGCCGTCCGCGACCTCGCCGCCAAAACGCTCGACGGCACCGTCCCCACTCTCCGCACCGCCAACAAAATGTCCGACGACGAACTCATCGACCACATCTCGCAGGTCCGCGGCATCGGCCGCTGGACCGTCGAAATGCTCCTCATGTTCCGTCTCGGACGCCTCGACGTCCTCCCCGTTGACGACCTCGGTGTTCGCAAAGGAATGCAGGTCACCTACAACATGCGCAAGATGCCCGACAAATTCCGCATGGTCAAAGTCGCCGCCAAGTGGAGTCCCTACCGCACCATCGGCTCCTGGTACATGTGGCGCGCCTGCGAATTGGGACGGCAGAAGTAGTTGCACCAACTACTATTCGCCTCCGTAGATTCGGCAACATACACTCGTCCCATGCATCCCTTGAACTTTTTACTCGTCGTACTGTTGATTTTTGTTCCCGCACTGTCGTCTGCACAGAGCACGGTCCTGAAACTCACCGGAAATGTACAAACGTCCGGCAAACCCGTTTCTGGAGCCACGGTCACCCTCGTCACTGCTGAGCAAACAATCGTCGCCTCGGGCGAAACCAATAGAGAAGGTCACTACCAGATTGAGGGGATTACTCCCGGTTCATACTCGGTCACAGTCTCGGCCCAGGGATTCTCGCCACGGCGCCTGGAATGGCGCTCCGCCAGCGGCAGCACGCTCAATATCTCTTTGAGCCTTGCGCCAATCCGCGAGCAGGTCACCGTCACCGCCGATCCAGGGCGAGTGGAAGGCGTCAATTCCGTACTTCAAGAAGTAAACGTGATTTCTGCCGATGACATCGGCATGCGAGCAACCGCGGTCACCGCGCAAGTGGCCGCCGAAGAGCCCGGACTTTTTCTGCAACGCACCAGCCCCACCATCGGAGCCGTCTACGTCCGCGGACTCACCGGCAACAAGGTGAACACTTTCATCGACGGTGTTCGCTACTCCAATAGCGCGGCACGAGGCGGCATCAATACGTTTTTCAACCTCATTGATCCTGGCGTACTCGAAAGCGTCGAAGTCTTGCGCGGACCTAACAGCGCGCAGTACGGCAGTGACGCGCTCGGCGGCAGCGTGCAATTGCTGACGAAATCACCGCTTTTGCTGGAAACTCCCGCGTGGCACAGTTCCCTGCGGGTGATCGGCAACTCCGCCGACGCAAGCTTCGGTTCCAACACAACCATCAGCTACGGAACGCGCCACTTCGGAATCGTCGGCGCGCTCGATGCCCATCGCATGAACGGCATTCGTCCTGGTGGCGGCGTCGATTCGCACTCGGCCTTCACGCGCTACTTCGGACTACCTTCCGATCGCTTCATCGATGGACGACTGCCAGACACCGCCTTCACGCAGTACGGTGGCATGCTGCGCGCCAACTGGATGGTCGCGGAAAATACGCAGCTCGCCGTCACCTACATGCGCGGACAGCAGGACGGAGGACGCCGCTATGACCAGACACTCGGCGGCGACGGCAACCTGGTTGCCGACCTCCGCAACCTGATGACCGACTTCCTGTACGTGCGACTCGATCGCCAGAAACTCGGCTGGTTCAATTCCGCAAACGTCACCTACTCTTACAATTCCCAGCGCGAAGAGCGAGTCAATCAGGGTGGCAACGGAAACAAGAATGCCGCCATCAATCACGAACCTGAGCGCACCACGGTCAATGGTATTCGCGCACACCTCGATAAACAGTGGGCCGGAAACGACCTGCTGCTCGGCGCCGATTATTACCACGAACGCGTCGACGCGCCTTCGTTCGGCTTCAACCCGGTCACGAACGTGAGCACCGTACGCCGCGGACGCGTTCCCGACAACGCTCTTTATCGCCAGGGTGGAATCTTTTTGCAGGATAGCTACGACCTGTTGCAACAGCGTCTGCGCTTCGTTGGAAGCGTTCGATATAGCTCAGCATCGTACCGCGCGAAGGCCTCCGATAGTCCTCTTGTGGACGGCGTGCCTCTTTGGCCGAACGACTCATTGCGCGCCGCCGATGTCAGCTTCCGCGCGGGCGTCGTCGGCTCTCCTACTCATTTCCTCACGCTCTCGTTCGGCGCGGCCCGCGGATTCCGCGCACCACACATCACCGACCTCGGAACGCTAGGGCTCACCGGCTCCGGCTTCGAGATTGCTGCTGCCGACGTCGCCGGAATGGGCGGCACCATCGGGAACTCGGCCGCCTCTACCGCCGTAAGCACCGGAACTGCAGTCTCGCAGGTGAAGCCAGAGACCAGCATGGAGTACGACTGGTCCCTACGCTTCAGGAGCAAGCCCGTCGATGCCACCGTCTCCTTCTTTATCAACAATATCAACGACAACATCACAAAGCAGGCGCTCATCCTGCCCACAGGTGCTGTCGGCGAAGCGCTCGGCGGAAACACGATTACTTCGCAAAACGCCAATGGAGTTGTCTTTGTAGCGGCATCGCCCTCGCCAGTGCTCGTGCGCGCCAACTACGACGACGCTCGACTCTGGGGAATCGAGCATCGCGGCGACATTCGCATCAACTCTCGCGTCACCGTCGGAACTGTGCTTTCCTACGTTCACGCGAAAGACCTCCGCACGGGTCTCGCACCAAACATCGAGGGCGGAACTCCACCTCTCAACGGGTATCTGAAAATCCGTTATGCTGGCGGCAACGGACGTTGGTGGATCGAGCCCTACATGTTCGCCGCCGCCCGACAGGACCGGCTCTCGTCGCTCGATCTTGAAGACCGACGCACCGGTGCAACTCGTTCCCGCAGCAATATCCAGAACTTCTTCCGAAACGGCGCCACCGTTCGCGGACACGTAGGCCCCGGCACGGACGGAATATTCGGCAATGCTGATGACATCCTGCTAACGTCCAACGAAACGCTTTTACAAATCCAGAATCGCGTACTCGGGGTCGGCGTGAACTCCGCGCCTCTCTACACCGCAGTCCCCGGATACGCGACGTTCAACATTCGTGGCGGTATGCGACTCGGCGAGAAGCAGCGCCTCACCGCCGACTTTTCCAACCTCGGCGACAAGAATTACCGCGGCATCAGTTGGGGTGTAGACGCACCCGGCCGCAGCCTCACCCTGCAATGGGCGGTAAATTTCTAACATCCTCGTCAACTCCGCGCCCCATGCCTGCCAAAGCAGACATGGGGCTTTTTCATTCAGGAGAAAGAATTGCCATCCTCAGCAAAGGCCCGAGCGAATGACTCATTGTCTTCTCGCGTCTGCCTTTACTAGCAACCGACAACCAGCAACTTCTTTCCGATACAATGAAATGTTCTTGGAAAGTTCCTCTTATGCTTACCGGCAATCAGATTCGACGCATGTTCCTGGACTTCTTCATCGAGCGCTCGCACCGCGAAGTCCACTCTTCTTCCCTTGTTCCCGCCAACGATCCCACGCTGCTCTTCACCAACGCGGGCATGAACCAGTTCAAGGACGTCTTCCTCGGACTAGAAAAGCGTGACTACTCGCGCGCCACCACCTCGCAGAAATGCGTGCGCGCCGGCGGAAAGCACAACGACCTCGAGAACGTCGGCTTCACCAATCGTCATCACACCTTTTTCGAGATGCTCGGCAACTTCTCATTCGGCGACTACTTCAAGAAGGACGCCATCGCCTACGCATGGGAGCTCGTCACCTCTCGCGATTGGTTCGCCATCTCCGCCGACAAGCTTTACGTCACCATCTTCAAGGGTGAGAACGGCGTCGAGCGCGACACTGAGGCCTACGATCTTTGGCTTGCCCAGGGCGTCGCCGCAAATCGCATCTACGAAATGGGCATGAAGGACAACTTCTGGCAGATGGGCGACACCGGCCCCTGCGGCCCCTGCTCGGAAATCCATTACGACATGGGCATTGCCGCCAGCGACAAGCTGCGCCCCGAGTGCGCCGCCGGTCGATGCGAATTCCCCTGCGAATGCGGACGCTACGTCGAAATCTGGAATCTCGTCTTCATGCAGTTCGATCGCGATTCCTCCGGCACGCTCAATCCGCTTCCCAAGCCTTCCATCGACACCGGCGCCGGACTTGAGCGCGTCACCAGCGTCCTCCAGAGCGTCATCTCCAATTACGATACCGACCTCTTCATCCCGCTCATCAAGCGCGCCGCCGAGCTCGTTGGCGTCAACGCCGACGCTGAATCCAAGAAGGAAGAGACACACGCCAGCGCCGCATCGCTTCGCGTCATCGCCGACCACGCGCGCGCTTCCACCTTCCTCATCGCCGACGGCGTGTTGCCGATGAATGAAGGACGCGGCTATGTTCTGCGCAAGATCATTCGTCGCGCTATCCGTCACGGACGCCTGCTCGGACAGAACAAGCCCTTCCTCAGTGAAATGGTTTTCGGCGTCGTCGACCAGATGAAGGAAGCCTATCCCGAACTCAAAGACTCCGCCGGCCGCGTCGCGAAAGTCATCCTCACCGAGGAAACGCGCTTCGCGCACACGCTCGACATCGGACTCAAGCGCCTCGAAGACGACCTCGCTCCGCTCGTCTCCGCCAAGGACGCGAACCCTTCCGCGCGAGCCATGTATTCCGGCGAAAAGGCGTTCAAGCTCTACGACACCTTCGGACTCCCGCTCGATTTCATGATCGATTCCGCTCGCGACCAGGGCATTCAATTCGACCAGGCCGGCTTCGATCACGCCATGGATGAGCAGCGCACCAACGCGCGCGCCTCATGGAAAGGTGGCTCCAAGGCCTCCGCTTCCCCGGCGTTCGCCAAGTTGCCCGCAACAGTTTTCGAAGGCTATCGCCAGACGCAATCCACGAACTGCGAAGTGCTTGCCATCATCAAGGACGGCCAAGGCGTTCAAGAACTTCGTATCGGAGAATCGGGCGAGATCGTTCTCGACCACACGCCCTTCTACGCCGAATCCGGCGGACAGGTTGCCGACAAAGGCGCGCTCCTCGCCCGCGACCACAACACGGTCGTCGCCGAAGTAACCAGTGTTAATGCGCCTGTGCAGGGTGTTCGCGCGCATCACGCCACCGCGCGCCAGAATATCGTTGTCGGCGACCATCTCGACGCCATCGTCGATTCCGAACTTCGCCAGGCCACCATGCGTCACCACACCGGAACGCATTTGCTTCACGCCGCGCTGCGCCAAACGCTCGGCACGCACGTCAAGCAAGCCGGTTCGCTGGTCGATGCCGGGCATCTCCGCTTCGACTTCTCGCACTTCGCTGCGCTCGCCGATGAAGAACTTCAGGACATCGAAGACCTCGCCAACCGCGAAGTCCTGCGCAACGAGCGCGTAGATATCATCGAAGACGTTCCCATCGACGTCGCCGTAAACGAATACAAGGCGATGGCGCTCTTCGGCGAAAAATATGGCGAGCGCGTTCGCGTCATCAAGATTGGCGACTTCTCCACCGAACTCTGCGGCGGCACCCACACCGCTGCCACCGGAGAGATCGGCCTCATCAAGGTTCTCAGCGAAGGCTCCGTTTCCAGCGGCGTGCGTCGCATGGAAGCCGTCACCGGAGAGGCATCGCTCCGCCACTTCCGCAAAGACCACCAACTCGAGCACGTCGTCAGCGCCCTCGTAGGTCGTCGCGCAGAGACTTCTCCTGCCGACTCCTTGCGTCAGGAGATCGAACGCCGCGACGACGAACTCAAAAAACTCCGTCGCGAACTCGAACAGGCGCGGATGAAATCGGCCGGCGCGGGCGTCGCCTCCGCCGATCAAAATGTCCGTGAAGTAAAAGGAGTCAAGGTTCTCGCCCATCGCGCCGACAACCTCGAGCGTCCGCAACTGCGCACCCTCATGGATAACCTGCGCAACAAGATCGGCTCCGGCGTTGTCATCCTCGGCTCCGTTGCCGACGGCAAGGTTTTCCTCATCGTCGGCGTCACCAAGGATTTGCTGGATCGCGTGCAAGCCGGAAAAGTTGTAGGCCAGGTAGCGCTCAAAGTCGGCGGCAAAGGCGGCGGACGTCCCGACCTGGCCGAAGCCGGCGGCACCGAACCCGCAGCACTCGACTCCGCCCTCAACGAAAGCTACGACGTAGTCGGCAGTCTTCTGAAATAGACTTGCACACATCAATGGGCGACCAATTCCAGGTCGCCCACCACCCAAATGTCATCTCGACCGAAGCGCAGCGAAGTGGAGAGACCCTTTGTTTCATTAAGGGATTGGAAAGCCTGCTTCCGCAATCCGCGCTCCCGCTCCTCCCCTAAATCTTCCTTCGTGCCCCTTCGTGTCCTTCGTGGTTAGGTCTTGGTTTTGCTTCCGCCTTTCGGTTTTGCCTTCCGATTCGCTATTCGAATTTCGCAATTCGCATTTCTCCTGCTCTCGGTTTTGACTTTCCCCTTAATCTTCCTTCGTGAACCTTCGTGCCCCTTCGTGTCCTTCGTGGTTAGGTTTTGTTTTTGCTTCCGCCTTCCGGTTTTGCCCTTCCGATTCGCAATTCGCAATTCGCATTTCGCCTTCCCCACCCAATGGTCTCTGCCCCTCCGTACTCTTCTAAGGCTTTTCTCCCTGTTTCTCCGGTTTTTATCCTCTTACCTTCCTGATTCCTTCTGTAGTACTGTTTGCTCCGCTGTTCGCAACCTCATATAATCCAGCCACTCTGGGAATTTTTCATTGCTTGCACTCTGCCTTCGAAAGATGATGGCGCAACGTGTGAAAACTTGGTTGAACTTGCACTTCGCGGTCAAGACTTGATGAAGCTTCGCGCTATGAACTCGGGATATTTCGCCGGCACAATCCTCATCGCCCTGTCGATGCTGGCTCTGCCCGCTCCGTTGCGCGCTCAAGGCATCACCGCCGTACGCGAAGGCGGACGCACCATCTACACCAATGAAGATGCTGCGCCGTCGAAAGCCCGACTTGTCTCTGCCGCGCGTGCATCCGGTTCCTCAACATTCGTTTACTGGAGCAATACCGAAAATCGCTGGAAGCCCGTGCCCGTTCCCTCGGCAAAAGTTCTTCGCCAGGCGCGTTCCGCCGCCGCCGAAGTTTCCAGGTACGTTGCCACCGTGCCTGCCGTGGTTCCCCCCGCCAACCCAGCGAATTCTTCCGCCCCCGAATTGAATCCAAATTACGTAGCGCTCACTCGCGGACGACGGGTCTCGACCGAAGAAGTTGACAAGGCGATTGAAGATGCCGCCGCGCGCCATGGCGTCGATCCCAACCTGGTGCGTGCGGTAATAAAAGTCGAGTCCAACTTCAATCCCAATGCGGTTTCGCGCAAGGGCGCCATGGGACTTATGCAGCTTATGCCCAGCACTGCGCGCGGCCTCAACCTGTCGAATCCGTTCAACCCCGGCCAGAATGTGGACGCCGGCGTGCGCCACCTGAAAACCTTGCTCAATAGTTACGACGGAGACGTGCCGCTCACTCTCGCCGCCTACAACGCGGGACAGGGCGCCGTCCAACGCAACAACGGCATTCCGCCCTATGCTGAAACACGCAATTACGTGAAGCGAATCACCAATCTTTACGGTCCCGGCGGAAACAACTTCGCGGCCAGTTCAGGCCCGCGCGCCGCACCTGTCAGAGTGTTCCGCGACAGCCGCGGAGTCATCACCATCAACAACACGGAATAAAGGAA
>JBBRZF010000003.1:0-48876 GCA_038236965.1 Terriglobales bacterium
AACGCGCCGTAATCTTCCACGATTACACGCGCGTGCTCCACACCCAACTGGCGCAGAACATCGAGGGTCTGCGTGCGGATGGCGTCGCCGTAGTAGAGCTCTACTTTCGACGTGACCACCAACTCGATACCGCCGCTGTCGCGGGCCTCCACGGTGACTTGCAGATCGGAGCGGACATCTTTTCCGCTCCGGCCGGCCACGCCTACGCGAGGGTTCATCTGTGTCGAGGTACTCATGCTCATCACGCTTTCATGGTCTTGGCGGCTGCGATGTTGGCGAGGATGGCGTCCGTCATCTGCGTGGTAGAGGCTGCGCCACTGGCGATGGACTTTGATCCGCCCGGAATCCGCATCATGTCGTAGCAGCGGACTTTGCCTTCCATGGTGACTTCAGTGATGGCCTTGCGAATGCGCTCGGCCTTCTCGGTTTCACCAACGTGATCGAGCAGCATCGCGCCGGAGAGAATCATGGCGATGGGATTTACGATCGGCGGATTCAGTTCCGCATACTTCGGCGCGGAACCGTGGGTCGGTTCGAAGACAGCGACTTCGGCGCCGATGTTTCCGCTGGCGGCAAATCCGAGTCCGCCGACCAGTCCGGCAAAGGCGTCGGAGATGACGTCGCCAAAAAGATTCGAGGCAACGATGACACCGTAGTCTTCAGGATTCTTGGTGAGCCACATGGTCTGCGCGTCGATGTTGGTGGACCAGAGCGAGATGCCGGGATAGTTCTTGCTAACTTCTTTTGCGGCGTCTTCCATCATGCCGCTGGTTTCGCGCAAGACGTTGGGCTTTTCGCAGATGGTGACCGACTTGTATCCAAACTTCTTGGCGTGTTCAAAAGCGGCGGTGCAGATCCGCCGGGAGGCGTCGCGCGTTATGATGCGAACGCTGATGGCGAGGTCTTCGCCCTTGGTGGAGGCGAAGGCTTTGAACTTGGGGTGCGTTGCCAAGGCGGCGCGCACGTTCTCCGGCGGATTGGTCCACTCGACCCCGGCGTAGAGGCCTTCCGTGTTCTGG
Organism: Terriglobales bacterium; assembly: GCA_038236965.1. Classification (GTDB taxonomy): domain Bacteria; phylum Acidobacteriota; class Terriglobia; order Terriglobales; family Acidobacteriaceae; genus JBBRZF01. The sequence goes on from JBBRZF010000003.1 coordinate 1,020, forward strand.
CGGAAGACGACGACGTTGACGCGCGGCTCTTCGAATCCGCCGTCGGCCTTCTGGCGAATAAAGTTCAGCGGATTGCCGGGGAAAGCGATGCAGGGTCGCATGCAGACGTCGAGATTGAAAATCTGTCGCATGGTGACGATGGGGGAGAAATAGGAAAAGCCCTTGCCGCGCAGTTCGGGAGCAAGTTCGGCGTCGGTCTCTTTTTTCGGCTTCGAAGTGATGGCGCCGAACAATCCGAGTTTGTGTTTGCGCAGCAGTTCGATCGTGCGTTCGGGAAGCGCGTTGCCTTCCTTGCGCCAAAGCTCCCAGCCGATGTCTCCGTGAACGTAGTCGGCGTCAAAGCCTACGGCGTTCAGAACGCGAATCGCTTCGGGTAGAACCTGGTTTCCAATGCCGTCGCCCGGCATGCTCACAACTGTGTATTTCGCCATGATCAGTTCTCCGTTCTTAATTTCCGTTCCGTGTTGAAGAACGGATGCGAGCCTTGCCCGCGAATTTTGTTGGTTAAGCTTTTGCGACCAGTCCCAATTTCTTTGCTACAAGATTCTCCACGCCTCCGGCGATTACCAGCGATTGCGGCACCGTGCCCATCGGCGGAAATGCGTACGTCTCTCCGCGATAGGCGAGGGTTCCGGTAGTGAAATCGATGTTGATCTCATCGCCCGGAAGAATCGTCTTCGCCTTCGCCGTAATTTCAGAGGCGAACATTGCTTTCAACCGCGTGACGAACTCGGGACACTCGACGCAGAGGAATCCGTTATTGAAAGCGTTGCGAAGATATGTCTGCGAGAAGCTGCCGGCGATGACCAGCGGCAGTCCCTTCGCTTGCAACGCGGTGACCGCCTGTTCGCGGCTGGAACCCGTGCCGAAGTTGAATCCGCCAACGATGACGTCGCCCGCCTGCGCTTGCGCTGCGAACTGCGGATCGTAATTCTCCATGACGACCTTGGCCATCATGTCGCGCGTCATGTCTTCGCGATAGGTGTAGTCCTTGCCGTAGATGCCGTCGGTGTTGAGATTGTCTTGCGGCAGGAAGATGAGTCGGCCATTGAGTCGCGCGGGAAAGCCTTCGAGTATCTCGACCTTTTCGGTCGCTGATGCCGGAGCCTTGATCTCGACGAAGTTGGACTTCAGTTTCGAAGGCTGCATTTGCACCTCGTTGGTTATGTATCCAGCGACCGCCGATGCGGCAACGACGGCGGGCGATGCGAGATAACACTTGGCGTCGCGCGAGCCCATGCGTCCTTTGAAATTGCGGTTGGTCGCGGAGATGCCGACTTCGCCAGCTTCGAGCAATCCCGTTCCCAACCCGATGCAAGGGCCGCATCCAGAAGGAAGCGGGTGCGCTCCGGCGTCGAGCAACGTCTGCCATGCACCAGATTGTTCTGCCGTTTGCTGAACCTCTTTCGAGGCGGCGGCAACATAGAACTGCACAGTGGATGCGATCTTCTTGCCCTTGAGCACGCGCGCGGCGGCTTGCAGATCTTCCAGCCGCGAATTGACGCAAGAGACGAGATAGGCTTTCTGAATGGCGATGGGCTGCGATTGAAGTTCTGCGACCGAGGCCATGACCTGCACGGTGTCTGGCCCGCTGACGTGCGGTGTGACCTGCGCGAGATCGAGTTCGATGCGTCCCGCGTAGATGGCGTTCACATCCGGCATCGCGGGATTGGCTTCGAGCTTCGCGAGAATCGTTTCGTCGAGGCGTCCGTTGGCGGATGCGCCGAGAGCTTCGCGTCGAGCGCGCAACCAGGAGAAGGTGGTCGCGTCGGCGGGGAACCATCCGACAAGCGTGCCCCACTCGGTCGTCATGTTGGAGATGGAGAGGCGCTCATCCATGGAGAGCGAGGCGACGCCGGGGCCTGTGAACTCGACGACGGCGTTCAACACTTCCTCTTTGTTATAGAGACCGCAGAGGGTGATGATGACGTCCTTGCCGGTGACGCCCGCAGGCAGCTTTCCGGCGAGAACGACTTGAATGCTCCGCGGAATCTGCCACCAGAATTCTCCGGTCGCCCAGATGGCGGCGGCGTCGGTGCGAACCACGGGAGTGCCGATGGCGCCGAGCGCGCCATACATATTCGAGTGCGAGTCGGACGCGACGACGAACGAGCCGGGCAGCACATATCCTTTTTCCACCATGATCTGGTGTCCGATGCCTGTGCCCGCCGGATAGAAGTCGATGCCCTGCTCGCGCCCGAAGGCCTCGATGGTGGCGTACTTCTTCAGGTTGTCGTCACTCGTGTTCTGTATGTCGTGATCGAGCGCGAAGACGGGCTGGTGCGCGTCCTTGACGCGCTTCGCGCCGATCGCTTTGAACTTCTTGAGGACGGCGGAAGTGTTGTCGTGCGTCATCACATGCGCGGGGCTTATGGAAATGAAATCGCCTGCGCGCAAGGGACGGTCGGGCCCTTCGGCCAGGTGTGACTGTGCGATTTTTTCAACGATAGTCTGAGCCATGATTGTCTCCGTTGCTACTTGGCCGCCGCAGCTTTCTGGTCGGCCTTCATGAGTTCCATAATTTCCGTGACCGACTTCGCGTTCTCCAGGTTCCAGATCGCGGCGATGAGCCGGTCACGTGAAGCCTTCGACATTACGGGCTCGGCCAACGCGTGGAACTTCTCTTCGATCTCGCGGTCGCTGAGCGGATTGCGCGGATCGCCCTTGGGGAAATCCATCTGCTGTTCGTAGCTCTTGCCGTCCACGGTGGTGACCTTTACGACGACGCGCTGCAAGGCCGGGAAGACCTTTTCGATTTCGGCGTCGGCAACGACCTTCACCTTGTTCAACTGTGCGCGAATCTCCGGCGACATGATTTTTGCCATCGTGAATTGCAATGGCGTGACCTGCCGGTCTGCAATCGCCGCAGCGATGCAATACGGTAGCGAGTGGTCGGCAGTTTCTTTCGATTGCGGATCGTATTTGCTGGCGTCGCTGAGGATGTCTGCGCCGCGAGCGGTGGTGCGGATGTGAACTTCCTTGATGGCTTCAGGCTTCAGGTCGTTATTCTTCACCAGGTCGAGCACACAGGAGATCGGCGTGTGCGTGAGCGCTTCCGTGGGGAAAAACTTCATTCCGCATTGCGTGATGCGCCACGATTCGCCAAGCCCGTCGGTGAGGATGTTCAGCTTCCACTCGGGGCCAAAGACGTGGACGATCCCTTCCTTGCCGTCGATGATGTGTTCGGGTCCGGTGTATCCCTTTTCCGCCAGCAGCGCGGCGAGCACGCCGCTCTCGGTGGCCATGGGGTCAACCGTGTTCTTCATCATGGTGAGCTTACCGGCCGTGACCGCGCCGAAGGATGCGCGAGCGGAGGCAGAGATTCCGATGGCGTGCTGCATCTGCTCCCACGTGAGGTGCAACATGCGCGAGGCCACGATGGGTGAAACAAAAGCCGTCAGCGTTGCGTGATGCCAGCCACGCTCGCGGATTCCCGGGAAGGCGGCTTCGCAGAGGCGCTGCTCGAATTCGTGTCCGAGGACGAGTCCGACGATGAGTTCGCGTCCGTCTGACTTGGCGCGCTCGGCGCCGGCGATGGCCGCAGGGAAGATATCGGATGGGTGAGACGGGTCTTGCTTCCAATAGATGTCGTTGTAGTCCATGCAGCGGATCATGAGCGCGTTGGCGAGCGCGGCGTGGACGACGTCCATCTTCTGGCCGGTGCCGATGACGGTCGCGGGACCTGTGGCCGCGACTTCGTTGAGGACTTCGAGCGCGATGGCGACGTCATGCTGCTGGTATCCGCCGAGAGCGCAGCCTACGGAATCGAGGAGAAAACGTTTTGCCTGGTAGATGGCGTCTTGCGAGAGGTCTTCGAACTTTACGCCGGTAGCCCAGCGCGACATGACTGCTGTGATGGTCTCTTTTTTATCGGCCATTTTATTTTCCGTTCCTTGATCTTGTCGGCGAGGTTCGCCGTGTTGTTTTTCGGAGGCTCGGCCTGGTAATGCTCTTCTAGAATTTTTTGTTCTTGAAGGGCAGGTAGGCCATGAAGTCGGCATGATGCACGATGTAGGCTTCGGTGGTCCGTTTCACGAGGTCGCCTTCGGCGGCATGGGCGGCGATGATGTGGCAGACCGCGTCGGGTACGCCGCACTCCATTGCCAAGGCCACTCCGGTAAAGGGATGACGCAGCAATTCGCCGCGTTCACTTTGCACGGTCTTGCCGTCGCGGTTCTCATATTCGAGCAACTTGCCGACGTCGGCGAGAATGGCGCCTGCGATAACGGTGTCCATGTCGATAGGCAGGGCGTTGCCCATGAACTCCGTCATGGCCTCGGCCGAGCGGCGCGCAATGTGAACGACGCAACGCTTGTGCTCCATGAACGTAGTGGGACAGTTGGGGACGAGCAGCGTGAAAGGAATGCGATTGAGGTCTTGCGGGGTAAGAGGGCTGAGTTCGAAGGCGCGCAACCAGCAGTGCGCAACCTTGTCTCTCATCTCGGCGTCCTGTATCCAGTCAAGTTCCGGCCACAGAAGCCGCACGTCAGCGAGCCCGACCGCATTAACGGTGGGGGTAGCTTTGGGCGTAGTCAAATTGTCCTCCACGTCATGACTCATCTCAAGGAGTCTCTGACGAGCCACCGCAACGAGCGCGATGGGCGGGGCGAACTTTCCGCTCCACCATAATATGGTGTCAGAGGCGCAAAAAGCTTGTTGTGATGGCGGTCATAGTTGAACGTGATTCGGGCAGAGTTGGCCAGAGTCCGCGGACGCGGCGTTCGAGACCCCACAGAGCGCGTCGGCTTGAATCAACGAAAAACAGGGCCAAATCTGTCAAGTCCATACCCCCCGGGAGTGCTCCCATAAGCACTTTGTTATCAATATTTTGACGCTTAAAGCCAAGTAGCTCAATATTTTAGCGGCACTCTCCCTTTAAAATATTGAAAACAAGCAACTTACAATTCATAAAAAAGGGAGGGGAGGGGCTGCCCACACCGTTCTGCTTCGGTGCATCTCATTATTTGTCACTTCGCAATCTTGAACATGGAGCGGATAAAAATGAAGAAGTTATTGGCAGGCACAATTGCATTGGCGCTGTTCGGCGCGATGGCCGTCGCCCAGCAGAATCCCGATTCCTACAAACGAGACAAAGAGAATGCCCAGGAACGGGCGAGCCACATCAACGACGCGGTCGATATCGTAAACGGTCCGAACGTGGAGGGAGTGACTCCGAACTCTGCGTGGCTAAGCTGGCAGACGAACAAAACGGCGGCTACCCGCGTCCGCTATGGCACCAACAGGCAGAACCCCGGAAAGCGCGCCTACATCCCCGGCGGCTCCACGCAACACCGCGTCCAATTGAATGGATTGCAGCCCCACTCCACCTATTATTACGAGATTGAAACCCGGAATGGTAGCGATCGATTCAAAGGACATTTCCAGACTCCGTAACAAAAGCAAAGGCAAATTAAAAGCCGTGCTCTTTTTGGGAGCACGGCTGTTTTGTTGTTGATATGAATGTGGTTATTTGCGTCTTTGCAAAATGAGAGTAGCTATCGAGATGATTCCGACGATGGCAACTCCCCCAAGATTCGCTTTGGGTGCGATCAACATGACCGACGTCCAGAGCAGCAGGTTTGCGAACAGAACGGCAAGAATATGACCACGAGAGATCGTAAAAGTATGAGAGTTCTGCATAGAAGGGCTCTCCCGTGTGAGCCACTTTTGACGCTACTCTGCTTCTCAAGAATCGCGCTGTGACGTGGAACACTTTGCGGCGTGTTGGTTCCCATTCTGACAACGTGCGGCATCACCGGGAACGCTTGTGGCGTTTCTTTGCGCGCGGCGGAGCGGCCTCTTCCATGACGGCGAACTGTATGCGTCTCTGCATGCGGTCAATGCGGTCGACGATGACATGGATGGGCTGACCGAGGGAATACCTCTTGCCGGTGCGGGAGCCGATGATCTGCTTGGTGGTTTCGTTGTAGGTATAGCGGTCGTCGGCGAGGCTGGTGAGCGGGACGAGACCTTCGATGAAGAGCTCGTTCAGTTCAACGAACATTCCGAACTTGGTGATGCTGATGATGAGTCCGTCGAAATCTTCGCCGATGCGGTCGGACATGAACTTGATCTTCTTCCACTCGAGCAGCTCGCGCGAGGCTTCGTCGGCGCGGCGCTCGGCCGTGCTGGATTCCTCGGCGATGTCGTGCAGTTCGGGCTCGGAAATGGGATCGTCGAGCGGCTGGCGCACGTCTTCGCGTTCGTTGAGATGAGGTTGCTGCTTGCGTCCCCGCTTGGGAGCAGGGCCACGAGTGGAGGCGCTTTCATCCCAAGGGGAAGTTTTGCCGCGAGGAGTCTTGCCATGCGAGGGCAGGTCAGGCGAGAGCTTATCGCGCTTGGACCAAGGCGACGGTGATTCGCTGTGGGCTACGTCGCCGAGGCCAACGGGAATCTCGCCGTCGCGACGTTCGGCGTCGTCGGCAAGCACCTCCTTGAGAATGCGATGGATGATGAGGTCGGGATAGCGGCGGATAGGCGAAGTGAAATGCGTATAGGTGGGCGCGGCGAGGGCGAAGTGTCCCTGATTGATCTCAGAATATTTTGCCTGTTTGAGCGAGCGCAGCATGAGGTAAGAGAGGATGCGCTCTTCGAGCTTGCCTGCGATCTTCTCGGTGAGCTTCTGGTACATGCGCGGAGTGATGTGGACTTCTTCGGGAAGTTCGATGGGCGCGGGCTGGCGGCGACCAGTGCCGTAGCGTGAGCGCTTGTCTCCGCGGGGCTCGAATCGTTTGACGGGCAGCGCACCGACGCCGAGTGAGTATCCGAAGGCGGCGGCGGTGTTCTCAAATTCGTAGACGCGCTTGGGATTGGGCTTGTCGTGGATGCGATAAAGCGAGGCGACGCCCTTGCTTTCCAAATAACTGGCGACGCACTCGTTGGCCGAGAGCATGAATTCTTCAATGAGACGGTGCGCGAGGTTGCGCTCGGAGCGCGTGACACCCTTCATCAATCCGTTCTCGTCGAAATCGATGACGGCTTCAGGGAGATCAAAATCGATGGAGCCGCGACGCTGGCGTTTCTTGTTTAGGATTTTTGCGAGCTCGGCCATGAGTTCGAAGTTGCCGACGAGCGGCCCGTAACGCTGTCGCATGGCGGGATCGTTTTCCAGCACGGCATTCACGTTGGTGTAGGTCATGCGCTCGGCGGAGCGGATGACGCCGGGCATGATTTCGTAGCCGAGGACCTCTCCGTGCGTATCGATCTGCATGATGCAGGAAAGGACGAGGCGTTCGACATGCGGGCGCAGGGAGCAGATGTCGGTGGAAAGCTCCATGGGAAGCATGGGAATGGCGCGGTCGGGAAAGTACACCGAGGTGCCGCGAAGACGCGCTTCGGAATCGATGGGATTGCCGTCGAGTACGTAGTGCGCGACGTCGGCGATGTGTACCTGAAGTTCGTAGTGTCCGTTGGCGGTGCGGGTGACGAGGACGGCATCATCGAAATCGCGTGCGGTTTCGCCGTCGATGGTGACGATGGGGAGAGCACGGAAATCGCGGCGATAACGCATCTCACGTGAAGAGATGACGGGCTCGATGGACTGCGCTTCTTCAAGGACTGCGGTAGGAAAACGGTGCGGGAGGTAGTGCTTGCGAATGACGATTTCGACGTCCACGCCAAAGTCGTCTTCGTAACCGAGGATCTCGACGACGCGTCCGCGGGGATTCTGGGTTTGCGTGGGCCACTCGGTTATTTCGACATCGACGACGATGTTCTCGAGGTCGTCCCACTGGCGGCGGCGCGCTTCGGCACCGATGACGCGGTCAACATCTTTGGTCTTTGTTTTCGCGCGACGGCGAGCGGAAGGTGGAGTATCGGCGGCTTCGAGTTCGGCTTCTGTGGGAGGGATTTCCATTCCGCGCGGAATGATGACGTCGATGGTGATCTTGTCGTCGATGGGGCGAACGTAGTTGTAGCGATCGCCGTAGTGGAAGGTTCCGACGACGGTGGGGTGGGCGCGATTGACGATGCGCGCGATGCGGCCTTCGGCGCGTCCGTCAGACTTCTTCTCGCGAACTTCGACGAGAACCTGATCGCCGTGCATGGCGGCGCCGATGGCAGGCGGCGGAATGTATATGTCTCCGTTGAAACGTTCGCGCACGGAGGGGCTGTCGGGAATGACGAAACCGTATCCGTCGCGATGAGTGCTGAGGCGTCCAGCGATGAGGTTCTGCGTAGCGGCGGCGGACTCGGGCAGAGTGTAGCGATCGCGTCCGGTGAGTACGAGTTTTCCGCGCGTGACCATCTGCTCGAGACGAGCCTGGAGGTCGCGGCGTTCGGAACCACGAAGGCTGAGTTCGCGGACTAGCTGCTTGAATCCGGCAGAGCGGTGCGGCAGTTTCTCCAGATGCCCCAGAATCCGGCTTTCAGAGATCATTCGTTCTCCCGATAAGGTCTATGCACGAAGGGGACGAGTTGCACCTGTTGAGATGCAATTCGCGCTGTTTGGCGCTACGGATTGAGGGTAGCGCGGACGAAGCAGAGTACGTACTACGTCCATCCTAGCCTATGTTAAGCCACGAGAAAAAATCCTTATAAGGTCTTTCGCCGATATAAGAAATGCCAACAGAGTTTAGTATTTACACAACATCGACAGCGGAAACGCAGTCCCGCTTCGGCGGGGGCAACCGCAAACACACGCAAATCCAGCAGTTCTGAATGTAACTCTCAGAATAGCTACTTTGGCCAGTGAAGTGCGACGAAGCCAAGTCGAGATACTCCCCCGAAAGGAATTTCTGAATCATGTGGAAGCCCTCCAACCCGACTGCAGGCAACACTAATGCCAATGCCAATGCCAATCCCAATCCCAACGCTAACGCAACAACCAAGACCGCTACACCTGCTGCTGAACCGCAGCGTAGTGCGATGCCGCCTGCGACTCCGATGGAGCCGGTAAGCGCACCGCGCAATGCGACGGTGACGAACATGGAGCAGGCGACGATCGGCAAATCGCTTGTCATCAAGGGCGAGGTTACGGGATCTGAATCGTTGTATATCGATGGACGCGTGGAAGGCTCGATCAACCTGGCGGGAAATCGTGTGACGGTTGGGCGCAACGGAGTCGTGGCGGCGAACATCTCCGCGCGCGAGATCGTTGTACTGGGCAAGGTTCGCGGCAATCTGGCAGCCACCGACCGCGTTGACATCCGCAACGAAGGTTCGCTGACGGGCGACGTGATCGCTCAGCGCATCAGCATCGAAGACGGCGCGTTCTTCAAGGGCGGCATCGATATTCGCAAGCCGGGCCAGAAGATGGAACCGGGCACCGAAAAAGAAGCGGTGGAAAAGACGGCGGCGCGCGCTTAATCAGGTTTTGCCCGGTGCACACGGTTTGCGGTGCGCAGGGATGTTTCGCTTCCGCTGTGAGGAGCGATGTGAGAAAAAGCGCATCGCTCACCAGCTCAAGCTGGAAGGTCTAATAACATGTTGGAAAAAGTCCTTCAGCTACTGGCTATCAGTTGCCGGCACAAGAATACGTCGCAGCCGTTCGCCTCATCCACCACCAGCACGGCCCATCGCTCGTCGGGCGATTGGGAACCGGTCATGGCAGCCGCAGGCGGCGGACATTACATCGTTTGCCTGGATTGCGGTAAGAAGTTCGCGTACGACTGGGCCCAGATGCGCATGATCAAGTAAGAACAGTTGCCAGTTGCCGGTTGCCAGTTGAAAGCCAAGGCAATTGAGAACAGTTGGCAGAAGGCAGTTGAAGACAAAAGCAAAGGACAGCAAGGCTCCGATTCCTCCGACGGAGCCTTTTGTTATGGGCGAAAGATCAAAATTTCAGGACATTTCGGTATAGTGAACGGTAATGTCGACGACAGCGCGGATGAGAAAACTGTTTAGCGAACGCGGGGCCGCTTCGCTGGTTGCGGCCGGCATTCTGCTGAGCCGCATCGCCGGGTTGGTACGCGACTCGGCCTTCGCGCATTACCTGGGAAACTCCGACGCAGCCGACGCATTCCGCGCGGCGTTCCGCATCCCTAATTTTCTGCAAAATCTATTTGGCGAAGGCGTGCTCTCGGCTTCGTTCATCCCCGTGTATGCGCGATTACGGGCCGAGGGAAAGGACGAAGACGCCAGCAGGCTGGCCGAGGCAATCGGCGCATTCCTGGGGCTGGCGACATCGTTGCTGGTGGTGATCGGGGTGATGGCTGCTCCGTGGCTCATCGCTGCCATCGCGCCGGGATTCCACGGGGAGAAGCGCGAGCTGACGATTCGGCTGGTACGCATTCTTTTCCCCGGTAGCGGACTGCTGGTATTCAGCGCTTGGTGCCTGGGGATACTGAATAGTCATCGCAAATTTTTCCTATCGTACTCCGCGCCGGTGGTGTGGAACCTGGCCATCATCGCGACCTTGCTCTGGATGGGGCCGGGGAGAGAAGCCGGACATCTGGCCATGCTGGTGGCGTGGGGCTCAGTGGTTGGCAGTGGATTGCAGTTTGGCGTGCAACTGCCGACGGTGATTGCCTTGCTGCGTCCGATGCAGAGTTTTATTGCGGCGCGTTCGCAACACGTGCGAACGGTGGTGCGGAATTTCTTTCCCGTATTCCTGAGTCGCGGCGTGGTGCAGATAAGCGCGTACATCGATTCCCTGCTGGCGAGCTTTTTGCCGACGGGCGCGGTGGCGGCCTTGGCGTACGCACAGACCTTGAATTCGTTGCCGGTGAGTTTGTTCGGCATGGCGGTGTCGGCCGCGGAGTTACCGGCGATGTCGAGCGCTCTGGGCAGCGATGGAGAAGTTGCGGAGGCGCTGCGAAAGCGGATGATGGGCGGACTGAAACAAATCGCTTACTTTGTGGTGCCCTCGGCGATGGCGTTCCTGGCGTTGGGAGATGTGGTGGTGGCGACCATCTACCAGTCGGGAGTCTTTACTGCGCGCGATTCGCAATATGTTTGGGCAGTGCTGGCGGGGTCGGCCGTGGGGCTGATGGCATCGACTTCTGGACGGCTGTATTCCTCGGCGTTCTATGCGTTGCGCGATACTCGCACTCCACTGAAGTTCGCCGTGGTACGCGTGGTTCTGACGCTGGTACTGGGATACATGTTCGCGCTGCCATTGCCGCGCTGGATAGGGATCGAACAGCGCTGGGGCGTTGCAGGCCTTACGCTTTCCGCAGGGTTGGCGGGATGGCTGGAGTTCGCGCTGCTACGGCGTTCTCTGCACGGTCGCATAGGGCGAGTGGATTTCTCCGGCGCGTACGTGGCGAAGTTATGGGCTGCGGCGTTGATTGCGGCAGCCGTTGCACTGGGCATCAAGTTTGGCGTTCCGGTGCATTCGCGCCTGGTGCGCGGTGCGATGGTGCTGATTCCGTATGGATTGGTTTATCTCGGGATGACAATGGCGCTGGGAATAGCGGGGCCGATGGGGCGATTTGGGTTGGGGCGCAAGCGGTCGCAGTAAGCGCGCCCACGGAAAGAGCGGCCACGGATTTTACGTATAAGAACGGATAGGGAAAAGCGAAAGGGCCGGGTCTGAAGGCACGACTAAAGTCGTGCCCTGATATAAAGCTCGATGGGACGGGAGGAGGTAGGCAACCGTACTTGTGAGCTATCGAGACTCGCGTCCCACTCTTCGACAGAATGGGACACCCATATTCGAGTATTACTTCTTCATTGTGCGGATATATCCCACCAGCAGCTTGATGTCCGCCTTGGTCATGCCGCGCATTTCGAAGGCATGGGGATAGTTCTTGTGACGAGTACCGCGGGCGATGGAGGAGTAGATCTCTTCGTCGGTCATGTCCTGCACTTCTTTGGAGCGCAGATCGGGGACGCGGGCCCGGCTTGCAAAATTGGTTTTGCCGGCTCCGTCGGCGCCGTGGCATTGCGAGCAGTTGACGCGATAGTTGGCTTCGGGCTCGGCGAACGCGGCGCTCGTGAGCAGGAGAGCAAGAATGGTGAGACCGGAAATTTTCCGAACAAGGGCCACGGTCGAAAACCTCAGATAGAGATGCGCAGCAATAGGGGCCTGCGGCTGCGAGCCATGGTCGCGGCTCATACACTTTGCGGGAAATGGCCGGAAGCACAAATGCTTAACGTCACAATACGTTGTGATGTGAACCGCAAAGGGCAACGCCACCTTTTTCCGGTAAAATACGAAAAAGCCTGCTGAGGCGAGATAGAAAGGCCCTCCTGAAATGATCCATCCCTGGCATGACATTACTCCCGGCGAACATTTGCCCAAGGAATTCAACAGCATCATCGAGATTCCGTTCGGTTCGAGCGTGAAATACGAGTTGGATAAGCAGAGCGGATTAATCAAACTGGACCGCGTACTGTACTCGGCCGTGTACTATCCCGCGAACTACGGTTTTATTCCGCAGACGCTGGCCGAGGATGACGATCCGCTTGACGTGCTGGTGCTATGCCAGGAGGCGGTGGTTCCGCTGACACTGATCCACTCGCGCGTGATCGGCCTGATGACGATGATCGACGGGGGCAAGAAAGACCACAAGATCATCGCCATCGCCACCAAGGACCCGGAGTTCAACTCCTATAACGAGGCGGCGGAGATGCCTCCACACCGGGCCATGATGCTGCGAAGGTTCTTTCAGGATTACAAACAGTTGGAAGAAAAAGCGGTTGAAGTGGACGAGATAGAACCGGCGGCACACGCGTATCCGATCATCGAAGACGCGCTGCATCGGTACTCGCAGCAGCGGCGTAAGGGATTCAAGTAAGGCAACAGGAGCGCCGGGGACGGGCGAACCGGAGGAGAGCGACGATGATTATTTGACTTCGATTTCGGTGGGCAGTAGGAAGACTATTTTGCCTTTGTCGTAAGCAGCGATGAACGCGCCGACGATTTCGGGGTCGAATTTCGTTCCGGAGCCCCGAACGATTACATTGCGGGCTACTGACGGGGGCAGGGCCGTGCGCATGTCGGCGTCGTGCGTCAAGGAGTCGAAGGTTTCGGCAAGTTCCACGATGCGCGACTCCATTGGAATCTCCTTCAATGTCTTGCCTTCGGTGTTGATGATCAATGGCAGAACACGGCAAAGTCGTGCGAGCGCGTCGCAATCGTTCTTCGTGGAGGAGTTGTCTTCGCTGTGAGCTGTGACGCTCAGGCGCGCAAGTTTCCGCAAGAGATCCTCATGAAGATCAAAATCGCGCAGGTCAAACAGCAGAGCCGCCGCGATTCCGCCGATGACGAGGAAGACGCTGGCGCAGGCAGTCAAGGTGGCGTGGCGGCGGCCCATTAGGTAGGCGGAGAACAAGGTTGGCAACACCGAAAGTTCGGATCAACCGCTGTCGAAATATTCAGAGATTGGGGGGGAGGAGCGGTACTGGGACGATACCACAGGCTTTGGGGAGGTGTGTATCCACTTTAGTAGCAGACTGGTAGGTGACGGCTACTGGGTGAGTTTCGCCATTTGCAGGGCCGCAGCCTGTCCCATGCGGATGCAATCGGGGACGCCGATGCCGCGATAGGCGTTTCCGGCGAGAGCCAGGCTGGGGATGGCTGCGGTGGCTTGCTCGATGCGGGCGACGCGCGCCAGATGTCCGGAACCGTATTGGGCCATGGCACCACGCCAGCGGAAGATTCGTACAAAACGGGGTTCGGCTCCGAGTCCGAGTACCTGCTTGAGTTCGCCGCGAACGATGCTGATTATTTCGGCGTCGGAAATGTTGAGGACATCGTCATTGCCAGCGCCGCCGAGGAAACAACGCAGCAGCCCTTTGTCTTCGGGCGCGCGGTGGGGAAATTTGTTATGAACGAAAGTGCATGCGCGCATACGCATGTTTTCACTCTTGGGAACCAGGTAGCCGAAACCGGGCGGGAGTGAAACCAAGTCGTCCATGTTGTATCCGAGAATCGCAGTGACCGAAGAGCTGTAGGGGATGGCCTTAAGATCGGCCCCGAGAGCGGAGTCGGTGGCGTCCAGCAGTTTTCCGGCTACGTGCGCGGGGGTGCAGAGGATGACGGCGTCAACTGATTGCGAACGGCCATCGAGGTGGAGATCCCATCCTTGAGCTGTGCGGGTAAGTCCGTTGACGGAAGTGTTGGTGCGTAGGCGCGATGTGTCGATCTGAGTGATGATGGCATCCACCATCTGCTGCATTCCGTTGCGCATGGAAGTGAAGAGCGGGCGAGGCTTTGCGGGCTGCTTGTTGGCTTTGAAAGCGGCGGCGCGCATCTTCTTATTGGCCATGAGCATGGCGCGACTGAGCGAGCCGTATTTCTCTTCCATCTCGACAAAACGGGGTAGCACGGCGCGAGCGCTGAGCATGGAGGCGTCTCCTCCATAAATTCCGGAGAGCAACGGGTCGGCGAGACGGTCAACCATCTCAGAACCGAAGTGTCGCTCGACCATCTCCGCGACAGTCTCATCTTTCTGCATGGGGCGCGGAGGATGGAAGAGTTCCATCATCATTCGGAGCTTCGTTCCCCAGGAAAAGAGGGGCGAGAGAGCGGTGGGCAGGATTTTGGTCGGCACCATGAACATGAGGCCGTCGGGCATCACGATGAGGCGTCCGTTGACGAGGATGTAGGTCTTGCGCTTTTCGTCGTTGGAACCGATGAGCTGGTCGGCAATGCCGAGGTCGGCGGCGAGCTGAGCGGCTGCGGGCTTTTCACTTACGAAAGAATCGGGGCCGGCCTCGACTACGCACCCTTCCATGAATTCGGAGTACATGGAACCGCCGAGACGCGAGGACGTTTCGAAGAGCGTGTACTCGATGGGCGCGCCGTTGCGGCGTTCGCGTTCCAGATAGAACGCGGCACTCAAACCTGAGATCCCGCCCCCGATGATAGCTACTCGCATAAGTCTTTCCGCATTCCCGAAACAGAATCCAAAAACCAAATCAAAAGATGGAACCACGAGGGACACAAAACTCCACAAAGGTCACGAAAGAAAAGCGGCTAATGGCTCGTGATTCCGGATGCAAGTCGCTCCGCAGCTACGGCCGCGATTGCCTTGGCGAATGTTGCGGAGCCATTCAGCGATTCGGCGCGCCAGAGTTTCATGCCGTGTTCATTGGCGAATTTCTTAAAGGCTATATCGATGTCGTAAAGCACTTCTACGTGATCGCAGACAAAGCCAACGGGGTGAATGAATACGCCGGTGTGTCCTTCGGTTTGCAAACGCAAAATCGTATCTTCCACGGTGGGGCCGAGCCACTCGCCTCCGCTCATACCCTGGCTCTGAAAAGCGAAGGTCCAGGGGACGCCTGTCGGCAGCGATTCGGCTACGAGCGCGGCAGTATGCTTGGCTTGGACATCGTAGGGATCGCCATCGGCAATGGTGCGCTGCGGAACGGAATGCGCGGTGAAGATGACGGGGAGTTTTTCTCCGGCGTCTCGCGATGCGCGTGACCATCCGGCCATCAGGCGTTCGGCGAACGCTTCGATAAGCAGGGGATGGTCGTGCCAGTTGTCGATGAATTCCACGGCGAAGGGTTCGTGCCCGGTTTCGTCGAGCATGGCCTTTTTGTAGAGGCCGACGCTGGTGCGGGAATTGTGGGGCGCGAGACAGATTGCGACCGCATGGGTCACGCCATCGGCAGTCATCTGCCGGACGGTGTCCTTTATATAGGGCTTCCAATTTCTCATGCCGATGTAAACGGGCAGGCCGCTTTCGCGCGCCGCGCGTTCCGCCTGCTCCATGGTCCAGCAGGTGAGAGGCGATTGGCCGATGAGCGAGTAGCGATGCTGGATTTCCGAGACGACGGATTCGGGTAGCGGACGTCCGCCTGTGACATTGAGCAGGAACGCAGGAACATCCTCAGCGTTTTCAGGGCTGCCATGTGCGAGTAACAGGATGGCTGTTTTCCCACTCACCGTGTGCTGGCCGCCTTTGCTTTGAGTTCAGCGGAATAATCCTGCACGAATTTGCCTAAGCGCTTCACATTGTCCACCGGAGTGAGTGGCAGGATTCCGTGACCGAGATTGAAGATGTGTCCGGGGCGTCCGGCAGCCTGATCGAGAATGTTCTTGGCTCGCGACTCGATGGCTTTCCAGTCGGCGAAGAGGGTGACGGGATCAAGATTGCCCTGGACGGCGACGTCGTGATTCAGGATGGCCCATCCCTGGTCAAAGGGAACGCGCCAATCGAGTCCGATGACGTTCGCTCCGGTCTCCTTCATCGACGGCAACAGGGTGGTGCTGTCGGTGCCGAAATAGATGATGGGCGCGCCCGACTTCTTTAGTCGCTGAATGAGTTCGGTGGTGCGCGGAAGAACGTATTGGCGGTAGTCCTCGACGCTAAGGCATCCGACCCAGCTATCGAACACTTGCAGGACATCGGCGCCGGCGCGTACCTGCTCGGTTGCGTACTCGACGAGTACGTCGTTGAGTTTGCCGAGGAGTTCGTCGAAGACCTCGGGCTGCTGATACATCATGCGCTTTACTTCGATGTAATTGCGCGAGCCGCTGCCTTCGATCATGTAGCTGGCGAGCGTGAATGGCGCGCCGCAGAAGCCGATCATCGGGAGCGACGAGCCCCAGTGCTTCATGCAGAGCTTGATGGCTTCAGCGACATAGCCGAGGTCGGCAGCGCGGTCGGTACGCAGGGCGCGGACGTCAGCGGCAGTGCGGAGAGGCTTCTCTACGACCGGACCTTCGCCGGCGGAGAAATGGAACGGTAGTCCCATAACTTCGAGGGGCAGAAGCAGATCGGCAAAAATGATGGCGGCATCCACACCCAGGTAGTCGGCGGCGGTGATGGTGACCTCGGCGGCGACGGCGGGCTTCTTGCAGATGTCTACGAGCGAGTAGTGCTTGCGCACCTCGCGATATTCGGCCATATAGCGACCGGCCTGACGCATGAACCAAACGGGCGTCGAGGGGGTTGGGAGGCCTTTACAGGTGCGAACGAAGATGGACTCTGGGGCACTCATGAATGTATTAACTGTAACAAAATGCTGAACCGAGGGGTTGTGACGAGAGTCACAGTCGAAAATCATTTTCAGAATGGAAGTGGAAGGGAGGCAGAGTTGGAATAGAAGTCAAAATGCCGGAGCGATTTGCGGATTTTGGGATTTTCGGTTTTAAGGTCGGAACCGGCACTGTCGGCATCGTATGTGATTAGCGAGTTGCGGGACTATAATTTGCACCCGTAAAGAAGATGCGAGGACGAGCATGGCCTTGGGAGCTTTATGCCAGTGCAAGTGGGGATGCGCATAGGTCCGTACGAAATACTAGCTCCTGCCGGTTCGGGCGGAATGGGCGAGGTGTATCGCGCCCTCGATACCCGGTTGGAGCGCGTCGTCGCCTTGAAGGTGATGCCCACCATCGCGGCCAATGATCCCGACCGGCTGCACCGTTTCGAGCAGGAAGCGCGCAGCGTTGCCGCGCTGAGCCATCCCAACATACTCGCCATCTATGACGTAGGTTCCTTCGAAGGCGCGCCTTACCTGGTAACGGAATTCCTGGAAGGCGAGACGCTCAGGCAGCGGCTCGACGAGGGCGCAATCGCCGTGCGGAGGTCGGTCGAGTACGCGCAGCAGATCGCGCAAGGACTCTCGGCAGCGCACGAACGCGGCATCGTGCATCGCGATCTGAAGCCGGAAAACGTCTTCCTGACGAAAGATGGGCACGCGAAACTACTCGACTTTGGATTGGCTAAGATCACCGCGTCGGGAGTGAAGACCATCTCGCCGGAGAGCGCCACCATCGCGGCTGCGACGCAAGCGGGCATGGTACTGGGAACCGCGGGCTACATGGCTCCCGAGCAGGTGAGGGCCGGAGAGGTGGACCATCGCGCGGACATCTTCAGTTTTGGCGCAATGCTCTACGAAATGATCTCGGGAGAGCGTGCCTTTCACGGTGCGTCGTCGGTGGAGACGATGAACGCCATCCTTAAATCGGAGCCGCCGGAGATCGATGCTGCGAAGTTGCATGTTCCGCCGGGACTGGAACTCATCGTGCGTCATTGCCTGGAAAAGAATCCTGCGGACAGGTTCCAGTCGGCGCGCGACCTGACGTTTGCCTTGGGCTCGCTCTCCGGTTCGGAGACTTCGATCTCGCGAATGACGCGCCTGCGTCCGCAGAAAAAGACTCTGGAATGGCTTCCGTGGGCGATCGCGGTGCTAGCCATGATTGCCGTTGCCGCCGTGATGTTCCTTCGACCGGCAGCGCAGGCGGTGCGGCAGGATTTTGCCATCCCGATGTCGACCGAAGTGAGCGCGATGTCGCTCTCGCCAGACGGAACGATGCTGGCGTATGTGTCTCCGGACGACAAGACGGGCAAGGGAGTTCTGTACGTGCGACGCATTGGCGGAGCCAGCGGCACGCGCGTAAATGGCACCGATGGCGCCATGTATCCTTTCTGGTCACCGGACGGCAAGTCGCTGGGATTCTTTGCCGACAGCAAACTGAAACGCATTGCCACGGATGGCGCTTCGGCCCAAGTGTTGGCGACGGCAGGCTCTCCGCGCGGAGGAAGTTGGAGCAAAAAAGGCGTGATCATCTATGCTCCCGAAGCAGGCGGACCACTGTGGCGCGTGGACGAGGACGGAAGTAACGCTCATTCGCTGACCGGCAAGATATTCGCGAATGCCGAATCGACCCATCGTTGGCCGTTCTTCCTGCCAGATGGGGACCATTTCATCTTCCGCTCCGGTACAGGCGATACCTTCGACAAAAATCGCACGGGACAAGGCATCATCCTGGCGACGCTGGAAGCGAAAGGCAAGAAGCTGATTGTGGACTCGCGTTGTAGTCCCGCCTACGCGAACGGTGAACTGTTCTATGTCGACGATTCGGGCGCGCTGGTTTCAGCGAAGCTGGATATCTCCACCGCCAAACTCACAGGGCAGCCGAAATTCATTGCCAGCGGTGTTGGGCAGAATCCTTCCACTTACTTCAGTTCGTTCACGGTCGCGCAGAACGGGACGGTAGTTTATCAATCCGGTTCGGGCGCGCCGATTTCGCAGCTCACCTGGTTCGATCGCGAGGGAAAAGAAGCAGGCCGCATCGGAGATGCAGGCTTGCTCTCCAACCCGATCCTGTCGCCGGATAATTCGCGAGTAGCGTTCGACGTGGCGGATACGCGGTCGGTGAACGTCGATGTCTGGCTGATGGATATTCAACGCGGCGGTTCGACGCGGTTCACTTTCGATCCTTCGGAAGAGACGACGGGACTGTGGTCGCGCAAAGGCAAGGCAATCGCGTACCGCTCATCCGTGAATGGTGGCGAACTCCATATCAAGGCCAGTAATGGCGCTGAGAAAGATAAGTTGCTGGCATACCCAGGTGGGGCCGGCGACATACTGCCGACTTCATGGGCCCCCGACGATGAAGGGTTCATGGCCACCTTCCAGCCGAATAATGGTGGCACCGATCTGGTGTACGTAACCATGGACGGCAAGATCACGCCCTTCCAATCTTCGCCGGCCAGCGAGATGAATGGGCAGATATCGCCCGACGGAAAATGGGTCGCGTACCAGTCGAACGAATCGGGCACATGGGAAATCTATGTAACGACCTTTCCTGCGCCTGGAGGCAAGTGGCAGGTATCGCGCGGTGGCGGCACGGAACCGCGCTGGCGCCCCGACGGCAAAGAAATCTACTACCTGACGCTGGACTCAATGCTGGTTGCAGGGGAAGTATCCAGTGACAGCGGTTTTGCGACGTCGCATACCTCCACGCTCTTCCAGATGCACCCGCGCCCGCTGATCTCGTCCACCGATATCTTTTCTTATGACGTAAGCCATGATGGGAAGCGCTTCCTGGTAAACAACTACACGCGTCCGGCACAGGTTCCACTTCTGAACATCATCCTGAACGCCACGGCGGGAGCGCGGAATTGACAGTCAACAAACGGTAAGCATTGATGGCGATGACGAAGGTCAAAGAGTTCCAAGCCACGCTGGAGCGCTCCAAGAATGCACTGAACTGGGTCATCGTGCGCATCCCATTCTCTGTGGTGAATATCGGGGGAACGCGAGGACAACTCAAGGTCCACGTGCGAGTGAATGGAATGGGATTTCAGAGTTGCCTCTTTCCGAGCGGCACGGGCGTTCACTTCATGATCGTCAACCAGCAGATGCAGCGCGCCGCCGGCATCCGCCTGGGCGACAAAGCAGAGTTCGTCCTTGAGCCCGACCTGAGCAAACGCAAAGTAGAAGTTCCAGCGGAATTGCAGAAACTGCTGAAACAGGAGCGCGAGCTGGCCACGTGGTATGCCACGCTGAACGATTCCACCCGCAAGGACATTAACCGCTGGATAGCACAACCGAAGACCTCAGCCAGCCGCGATCGCCGCACCGAACAGATTGCGGAACGCATGATGGAGACGATGGAGGCGGAAGTTGAGTTGCCGCCGCTGATTCGTCGCGCACTGGCACTGAATTCCGCGGCGGATGATGGATGGAGGTTGATGACTGCGGCGCAGCGGCGCTCGCATCTGCTGGGTATCTTCTATTACCGCACACCGGGAGGGCGGGAGCGTCGGCTACAGAAGGCGCTGGAAGCGGCGACACGGGTTGCGGAAAAGCGCGGACAAGGCTAGTACGACACCCCTGTCATGCCATCCCAGAAACACGTCCCCCTAAAGTGATATCTTGAACTGCGGCCTGCGTGATGCGGGCCAGTGTTCGCGTGGGAATCCTAAGCATGGAAGTTCTGAAAAAACTTTTCGTCACACATTTTGGATCGCCTGCGGCAACTGTCGAGCGGTTGCAAGGACAGCTTGGCGGGTCGGGCCGCAAGATCGTACGCCTTGCGAGCGCCGATGCAAGTGCCATCGGCATTCTCTACAACGTGCGCGAGGAGAATCGCGCGTTCCTGGAATTCTCGCGTCACTTTCGCCAGCATGGATTGCCTGTGCCGGAGATCTATGGTGAGGCGCTCGACGAAGGCGCCTACCTGGAACAAGACCTCGGCGATACGACGCTCTTCGACTTCCTCGCAGCAAATCGCGACGGCACCCAAATCAACTCGCAAGCAATCCAGGCTTACAAAAAGACGATCGATATGCTGCCGCGCTTCCAGGTCGAAGTCGGCCCTGGATTGAACTACAAGGTCTGCCATCCTCGTGAACGTTTCGACCGGCAATCGATTTCCTGGGACCTGAACTATTTCAAATATTACTTTCTCAAACTCGCGGGCATCCCATTCAACGAACAGGCACTGGAAGATGATTTCGAGAAGCTGACAGACTTCCTGCTGACCGCGCCTTCCGACTATTTTCTTTATAGAGATTTCCAGTCCCGCAATGTGATGTTGCAGGGAGAGCAGCCGTACTTCCTCGACTACCAGGGTGGACGCAAGGGCGCGTTGCAATATGACATTGCTTCCCTGCTGTTTGATGCCAAGGCGGACCTGCCCCCCGAATTGCGCGAGCACCTTCTGGAATATTATCTGGACGCACTCGCGAAGTACGCGAAGGTAGATCGCGCTGAATTCCTGCGCTTCTACTATTCGTATGTTTACGTTCGAATCATGCAGGCGCTGGGCGCGTATGGCTTCCGCGGATTCTACGAGCGCAAGGCGCATTTTTTGCAAAGTGTTCCCTACGCGCTACGCAACCTGCGCTGGCTGCTGCATAACGTGGAGTTGCCTATTGAACTGCCAACACTGATGGAAGCATTCCGCACGATGGTCGGTTCTGAGGAGCTCCAACACATTGCTGTGCAAACGCAGACGCTGACGGTTCGCATCGTGAGCTTCTCGTTTCACCGCGGCTGGCCTACGGACGATTCGGGCAACGGCGGTGGATTCGTATTCGATGCGCGCAGCATTCCGAATCCCGGACGCGAAGAACAATATAAGAATCTGACCGGCAAAGATGCGCGGGTGATTGAGTACTTGCAGCGGCAACCCGCGCTGCATCAGTTCGTCGCCGCGGTGACTACGCTGGTGGACGGCAGCGTAGAGGAATATCAGAGACGCGGATTTCAAAACCTGATGATCTGTTTCGGATGTACGGGCGGGCAACATCGCTCCGTCTACCTGGCCGAGTGGTTCGCTCATAAACTGCGGGGACGCACGGGCGTAACCGTCGTGCTGGAACATCGCGAACTGGAGCGCATGGGCAGATGAGGGCGATGGTACTGGCTGCGGGCCTGGGGACGCGATTGCGTCCGCTGACCGATGATCGCCCAAAAGCTCTGGTGCAGTTGAATGGACGAACGCTGCTGGAAATCACGCTGACCCGCCTGCAAATATTCGGCGTCACGGACGTCATCATCAATGCCCATCACTTCGCCGACCAAGTGGTCGACTACCTGCGCGAACATGAAAATTTCGGACTGAATGTGGAAGTCTCGCGCGAAGAGCATTTGCTCGATACTGGCGGCGGACTGAAGAAAGCTGCTCACTTTTTCGACGCGAGCGACGAACCATTTCTTCTGCACAACGTCGATGTGGTGAGCACGATCGATCTGAAGAAGATGGTGGAGTTCCACATTGAGCGAAAAGCGTTAGCGACACTGGCGGTGCGCGAAAGGAAAACTTCGCGCTATCTGCTCTTCGACGAACAGATGCTTTTATGCGGACGTCGAAGCGGAGAGCAAGGTGAAGTCGAGATGGCTCGGCCAGCGCTAAAGACGCAAGCACTGGCATTCTCAGGCGTACAGGTTATGTCGCCGCGTATTTTCGCCACAATGAAAAGCGGTCCCTCGTTCTCGATCATCGCTCTATACATGGAAGCTGCCGCGGTCGGAGAGAGAATCGTCGGCTTGCGATCGGACGAGTATTACTGGCGCGACCTGGGTACGACCGAAAATTTGAGAGCTGCCGAAAACGATCTGCGAGCCGGCGCGGTAATTTTTTAAGAATTTCCACTGCAATTTAACCGCGAAGACGCACGTTCGCATATAATGAGGGCTGCCGCACACAGACGTACCTCGCGGAGAGGTGGCCGAGTGGCTGAAGGCGGCGGTTTGCTAAACCGTTATACGGTCAAAAGCTGTATCGGGGGTTCGAATCCCCCCCTCTCCGCCAGAACCTTCCAACCTGTTCCAGCAGAAAGACTTCCAGATCCATACAGTTTGAAGCGCGCTTCCCTTCCACTGCTGTGCCCAGCCAATTGGTGCACACGAAGCGCGTGCACTGGAGGCTTGAACCCGCTCACATGACCCTCTCGGCACCCTGCCGAAGCGAAACCCGCGAAAAATCGCTACCTATTCGATCCATCGCGGAAATCGTATCCGTCGTGAGTGCCTTGACGTAGATGTTCATCGTGGTCGAGATGTTCGCGTGCCGCAAGATGCGCTGGATCGTTTTGTCGGCAACGCCGAGATGGTTCAGGTTCGTTAAAAGGCCGCGCCGAAAAGCGTGCCAGCCATGCCACTTCAACCCTATCTTCTCAATCGCCGGACGTATCACATCCCGCGCGAGCTTGTTAAGGCACATCGGCTTGTTCCGTGAGTTCGCGAAAATGTAGCCCGATACCGGATCGCCACAAGCAATGCTGTGGTGGTCCAGGTACTTCGCGAGTATCCCGATCACAGGAATGTCACCCCGGCTTCCTTTCTTCGGTGCACCGATATGGCTGCGCCACACTTTTCGTGTGACACGTAGTACGCCATCGCTGTAGTCTTCCCAGCGAAGCGCCCGCAACTCGCCTTCCCGAACCCCGGTGAACGCTGCCGCAGCGACAATCGTTGCCGCAGGTTCAGGAAGCACGCTGAGGTAGGCGAAGATCTCATCCATCGACAGGGCGTAGGTTTCGGCTGATTCTCGCCCCGCCGGAATCTCAGCGTCCCGCGCAGGATTCGAACCTCGCAGCACACCCGTCCGGCACGCATACTTGAACACGCCGTCGAGAAAATGCTTGATGTGCTGCAACGTCCGTTTCGTGAGTTTGTGCTCGCGATGAATGTCGCGCAACATCAGTTCGATCTCGTAGGTACGCAGGTCGCGAAGCGCATCGTCGCCGCGCGGTTCAATGTATCGCTTCCACATGTTCCTGTAGCCCCGAACCGTCGATGGCTCCTTTTGCTCTTCGATGTAGGGCATGTACGTGAGCTCGATGAACCGATTGAGGCTCATGGTGCTGTGAGGTGTCTCGGAACCTTCGTTGAGCGGCTCCAAGAACTCCCGGGCGAGTGCTTCTGCAGCCTCCCGGGACCGTGTGAGCCCAGCAACGGGTGCTAGCAGATGGCACTTCTGGATTCGGCGAACGACAGCAGACCTGTTGTTCGATCCGATCATACGACGATCGAGCCAGCTGTCTAGTTCCGGTGCTCCCCAACGGAAGCGCACGTATTTTCCGAGGTGCAGGGGATCTGCCAGAGGTCGTGTCCGTCGGGTCGGTCCGACTAATCGAGCTTCAATCGCCGCTTCTGCAGCTTCGTTCGTGGCCCCGCAAGAGCGACAGCAAGAAGCTTTACAGTCATCTGCTGCCTGCCGCAAAGTGGATCAGCTGGAATCCACGGCTATGTTCCCGAGAATTTCATGGCTCACATCATGGGTAAGGGAGCCTGGTGGTCTGTGCCGCTGGCAGTCCTGATCGGCGTGCCCATGTACTCGAATGCGGCGGGGATCATCCCGGTCGTGCAGGCTCTTCTCGGAAAAGGTGCAGCTCTGGGCACGGTGCTTGCATTCATGATGTCGGTGATCGGCCTGTCGCTCCCAGAGACAATCATTCTCCGAAAGGTGCTTCGCCCGCAACTGATCGCGGTCTTTGTAGCTGTCGTGGCCGCGGGAATCCTCTTGGTCGGCTATTTGTTCAACGTGCTGATGTAGAGATTCCAAATGGCAACTGATGGAAATTTCGTTGTCCCACTACTTGCCTATTTGGCCAAGTAAGCGAATACTAGAAGCCGATGACAAAGTGCAACGATTTTAAACAACAGGCGCGGGTACTGAAGGCACTAGCCAACGAGTCCCGCCTCAAGATAATTGATCGTCTGAATCGCGGTGAGTGTTCCGTGGGTGAGCTGACCGAACTGATCGGTACCGACGTATCGACAGTCTCGAAACACCTTGCCCTACTGCGGGCCCACGGGATTGTAGAAGACCGCCGCCAAGGAACAACCGTTTATTACACGCTTCTTACACCGTGCGTCTGTAACTTCTTCGCATGCGCTACTCAAGTCATCAAGGAGAAATCGAAATGAGTATTGAAATCAAAGTTCTCGGACCGGGCTGTACCAACTGCAAACGACTCTACGCTGAGGCGGAAAAGGCTGTAACCCAACTGTCTGCCGCCGCCACGCTTACAAAGGTGGAAGACATCAAAGACATCATGGCCTACAAGATCCTCGCCACGCCCGCTCTGGTTATCAACGGAGAGGTGAAATCGGCAGGTCGGATCCCGAACTCCGCCGAGATAACAACTTGGCTAGCGACGGCGGCGACGAAGCAGTAAGCTCCCCGCGCCGAACCGTGGCGCGTCTGAAGGAGGCGAGATGCCGGAATACCTGGAAACTACAGTCGATAAGTTCACTAAGGTTGCGCGCGATCGCTTTCATACGCCTGTCGGGATCTATCTGTCGGTCGTATATGTGTTTGGTATTGGCGCGAAATAGCGCGATGCCGGTCAGGACTTATCGTATGAGTACTGTGTCAGTGGAAGAACCGAAGCCAACTGGGAAAACGTCAGTTGCTACTTCAAAATGGAAGAAGTACAAACGTGCTGCTTTCTCCGCAGTGCCAATCCTTATAGTGGTTGCGTTTCTCGCGCTATTGCCGCCCAAAGTTGTCGTGGTCAGCCCCAGTCCGATGTCGCTGCGCGACGAAGCGGTCGGGACAGGATTCATAAAAGCGAAAGTCCTCGTTGGCGTAGGAGCCAAGATCAACGGAGTGGTCGTCAAGACCTACGTCGACCAAGGCGATCCAGTCCGAAAAGGCCAGATTCTTGCCGAGCTGCAGAGCAATGATGTGCAGAACCAAATTAGCCTGGCAAACAGTCAATTGGCTGCCCAGAAATCAGGGCTTACAACTACGCAAGCGAATTTGGCAGCCGCGCAAGCACGTCTGCAGGCAGCGACCAGCGCCCTCGAAAAGAGCAAGGCGACCTTGCGCCTCGCCGAGATTAATTTCAAGCGTGCCAAAGATCTCTACGCTGCGGGTGTCTATTCACGCGAGGCATTCGACCTAGCCGAAACTACGTACGACCAGGCTGCGCGCGAAGTCGACAACACTGAGGCTTTGCGGAAGGCCTCCGAACAGCAGATCCTTGCTGCTCGTTCCGAATCGGCCTCTGCGGAAAAGTACGTGGTTGGCTCGGCCGCTAGTGTGAATGTGCAGCGCGCCAATCTGGAGTACACAATCCTGCGCAGCCCAGTGGATGGATATGTCATAAGCCGCGACCTTGAACAAGGGGGGACAGTCGTACCCGGCTTGCCAGTATTCACCGTCGCTGAATCGTCGGTGGTATGGGTGTCGGCGAACATTGACGAGCGAGAGATAGCCGGGCTCAGAGTCGGTCAACCGGCGGCGATCACTCTCCGCTCAAATCCCAATCGGAAGATTGCGGGCACAGTCGCGCGGATTGCTCAGCAAGCGGACTCGGTGACGGAGGAGGTTGTTGTTGATGTTGCATTCGTCAACCCGCCTTCCGACCTGAAGCTCAACGAGACTGCAGAGGTCACGATTCTGAAAGCAGAAAAGGCGGAAGCGGCAAGCGTACCAGCAACCGCTATCGTGCGCAGCAGCGACGGACCGAGTGTATGGGCCGTTCGTGATGGCCGACTCCGATTGCAGCACGTGTCGATCGGTATCCGCGATAAGCGCGGCCTGTTTGAAATTGCGGATGGGATCAGGCAAGGAGACTTGATTGTCGCCAACCCGACCGCCACCGGAATAGAGCTTGCCTCCGGAACACGAGTCCGAACCTCAGTCACGAAGCCCGGCAAAGTGGCGAGGTAGGTATGAATCTCGCCGTACGCGACATTAGAAGGCACAAAGCTCGTTTCGTATTGACTTGCGTAGGTCTTGGTCTGCTACTCACCGTCGTGATGGCTATGAGCGGCATCTACCGCGGTCTGATTGGGGACGCAACCAAGGTAATCGACGCTGTTCCCGGCGATGTCTGGATTGTGCAGAAAGACACGCGCGGGCCATTCGCCGAGAGCTCTCGGCTTCCCGAAGATGTGGAGTTCTCCATCGCGGCCGTCGAAGGTGTTCGGGCGGCAACTCCCGTCTCATTTCAATACGTTCAGATAGCGCGCGATGGAAAAATGGTACGGCTTTTTCTGATCGGTTACAAGCTGGGTTCATTTGTCGGCCCCTCTCAGATCATCGAAGGAAGGGCGATCACGAAGAAGCATTACGAACTGGTGGTCGATCGCAAGACCGGCTTCGCCGTTGGCGACCATATTCGCTTAGGGCTTGAGGACTTCACCGTCGTTGGACTGACGGAAGGGATGACATCGCCCTCCGGCGATCCGGCGGCCTTCATCTCGCTCGCGGACGCGCAGGTGATTCAATTTCAACTCGACAACGATGCTATCCGAAACAACCGTGAGCGGGTCACGTCAACGTACGGTCAGCTCAATAACATGAATCCGCTGCTACGCTATCGAGCCACGCAGAAGGCACTCGCGGCGGCCGAGAACCCGCACTTCGCGAATGCGATCATTGCGGAACTGAACTCTCCCGACAACACGGCACAGGTTGCAGAGTCCATCCGGCGGTGGAATCACTATCAGGTGTATTCGTCGGATGCGCAACGCGACCTTCTCCTGAAGGGGTTCATCGAAAAGTCGCAGAAGCAGCTTTGGCTTTTTCGGACAATCCTCATCATCGTGTCTGGAGTTATCGTCGCCCTTATCATTTACACGCTAACGATGGACAAGTTGCGCGAGATTGCCACGCTCAAAATCATCGGAGCTGCGGACAGCACGATAGCCAACATGATTTTGCAACAGGCTCTGCTGCTGGGAGCGATTGGGTTTGCTGTCGGATATGCAGTCATTATCCGCACGTACACAGCGTTTCCGCGCACGGTTTTGCTGCAGGCACTCGACATGGTGGTGCTGTTCATCGTGGTTGTCGTGATTTGTATTCTGGCCAGCATCCTGGCGATCTGGCGGGCGCTTAAAGTCGATCCTGCTACGGCACTGACCGGAGGATAGGGATGGAAGAAGTCGTAAAGGTAGAGAACTTGACGAAGATCTACGGTAAGGGCGACGCACAAACGGTTGCCCTCATCGATGCAGACCTCACAGTGAAACAAGGCGAATTAGTGGCATTACTCGGCCCGAGCGGATCGGGCAAGACAACGCTTCTTACTTCGATCTGCTGCATCAACGAGCCGACTCATGGTCGCATTGAGTTGGATGGCGAGTGTGTATTCGACGAAGGCTGGACGGGTGTAGACGTTCGCGCACTTCGGCGCAGCAAGATCGGTGTTGTGTTTCAGGCGTACAACCTCATCCCTTTTCTTACCGTGTTGGAAAATGTGGAATTGATACTCCACCTGAACGATGTTGAAGAAGACGAGGCACGAGAGCGAGCACAACATCTACTCGATTATCTCGAGATTGGCCAACGTGGACACCACTACCCGTCTGAGATTTCGGGCGGAGAGCAGCAGAGAGTTGCTATCGCGAGGGCACTGGCGAACAATCCGAAAGTGGTGCTCGCTGACGAGCCTACTGCCGCTCTCGATGGAGAGCGCGGCAAGATCGTGATGGGACTCTTACGAAAAGTCAGCCGTGAGCGCAACGCTGCCGTAATCGTCGTGACGCATGACGTTCGCATGGTGGAAGGATTCGACAGGGTCTATCAAATGGCTGATGGACGCATTCAGGCAAATGTAAACTGACCATCGGCCGCGATTTGACACGTTCCGGGCCGGGCCCCCAATGGTTCCAACTGGTTCCTAGGCCACAAGCCCTAAACCTACAATCTGACGCTGACTGGGACGAGCAATATCCTGCAAGCATTCCGCTGGCCTCCCACTGACAATTTCCGTAGGAGGTTGACGGTATCTATCAAAAGGTACGGTTGATAATTCCTACGACGGAGCAGCACTAACGCAGCTAGGTCTCAAGGTCTAAAATTGGCGATTGCTGAACTTGAATTCCTGTTAAGTTATTGATCACACAACGGTTACTCCTATTCCACGATGCAGAAATTAAGATTAAGCCACTCCGCGCAGTGTTTATGAGGCTTCCAGTTCGGCTGTCCAGAGAAGGTGGACACACCCCGTGGACACAGATGCCGAGGGGTTTCGTTCAAACCCGTGCACCCGATCTGAGGTTTGTATACTCCCGGCACTTGCCTTATTATCCAATCAAACATGCCTCGCTGGATCAGATTCGTTGCGCTGTTCATGCTCGCGTTTGCGTTGTTTGACGTGAGCACGCCCGAGTCTTGCGGCGCGCAAATGGGTTTGGCCACTCGGAGCAGCGTTCAGTTCCAAACTCAGCACGGCGCAACTGGCGGTGATTCATGCCAATTCGAAGAAGATTGCTTGGCTTGCGCTCACTTTGTTCCAGCCCGCGGGTTTGTTGTGCATACCGCAGCGATGACCTCAATGGCAGAGCCTGAACTGAAGATTCCAGCGCTCGCTGGGTTACAAATCCCCCCTTATCGCCCACCTCGCGCATAGTCCTCGCCCCTGATAGCAGGTGCGTTAGTGCGTCTGCTCGTCCGTCTTTGTGTTCGCCATAAGGCAAGGGCTATATGTACTCGTCCAAGCACGCCACTGCTGATAATGCTTTGCTCCCTACGGAATGGGTACCGCAGTTGCTGCGTTTCTTTTATCTGCTTAACGGCGATCAGCAATCAGCGGAATCGCTGGCGATTGACACGCTCGCTGAATTCGTCGGGAACAGACGGACTCGATCGCGGACCGCGCTAATACGGCTCGCGCTGAGGAAGGCTGAAACCGCACATTGCCCGCCGAACGGCGAGGACCGTGTTGTTGGTGCGTGCGTGTTGTTGCCGCACACACCGCGGGTTGTTGTAGCACTCGTTCAAGGGCTAGGCCTCACGATTGAGGACCTTCCTGATGTCACAGGTATGGGTCTGTCGGAATCCAAGCGGCTCTTCGTCGAGGGTCTTTTTGAGCTACATCGGTTACTTTCGCCCGGTACACCGAGCGGAATCGGAAGCAAAACTGGAGATCTCTAGTGAAAGTTAGGGGAACCATATTCACGCTCTTGGCCTGTGCGGTTGCGCAAACCGTCGTTGGGCAACAAGCTGCGGTCATCACCCTTGAACAGGCTCTGGCAAGAGCGCGCACTCGGGGTCCACAAATAGTTTCGGCGCAGGGACGCATTGATGAAGCACGCGGCCGGCTCGCTGGAGCTTCTGTGTTCCTACAGGAAAACCCGACAGTCGAAACCGCGATTGGGCCGCGTCTCTCCCCGAATGGCAACACGACGGATTACGACGTGTCCGTGAGCCAGTCGCTGGAATTCGGCGGACGGCGCGGTGCGCGTATAGCCGGGGCTCGCGCTGGGATCGATCGCGAAACTGCAATTGGTCACGACGTGCTTCGCCGGTTGCTGCGCGATGTCAGTGTTTCCTTTGCCAGAGGGTTAGCCGCGAAGGAGCGGCTCAAGCTCTCTGAGCAATCGAGCCAGATTGCGAGGGAACTTTTTCAGAGTATGGAGCGACGTTATCAGGCGGGAGATGTTCCCGTTCTCGACGTGAACCTCGCTCGTAACAGCGCCGCGAGGGCACACGCCGAGCTTCGATCAGGTCAAGCAGCCTACGCATCTGCTATCGGGGATCTTCGCATCCTGCTGGGAATGACCGCTGAAGAACCACTCGACATTGCGGGTGATTTCCGCGAACGACGTCATTTCGATTTAGCTACCCTGACTGTGCAAGCCGCCGAACGACCAGACCTGCGAGCACTCGTAGCCGAACGAACGGAGGCGCAAGCTGACGTTAGGCTCGGTAATGGCTTCCGCTGGCCAACTATCGCTCCCGTCTTTAGTTCCAAGCGTGACCAGGGAGACCGAGTAGTCCAGGGAGGAGTCAACTTCACGCTGCCGGTCTTTAATCGAGGACAAGAACTGCAAGCAGTAGGACAGGCTCGCGCTCTGCGGCTGGAACGCGAACTTGAGGCGTCGACGCGAGCGGTGTCGGTTGAAGTCCGGACGGCGTACGACGTTTATAACCTTCAGGTCTCCGCAGTCGAGGAGCTTGAACGCGAAGCGTTGCCGAGCCTGGAAGAGAACGAAACGTTAGCGCGGCGCAGCTTCGAAGAGGGCGAGATCGGTTTGGCAGAACTGCTGCTGATCCGTCGCGAAGGTTTCGAAACGCGCACCGCGTATGCAGAGCGTCTGTTGGACGCCGCTGTGGCAAGAATTGAATTAGAAGCACGAGCGGGAGTACTGCAATGAAAGTTGTTTCCTTTGGACTAATAGTGATTCTCTTCTTCTTAGCCGCATGCTCGAAGTCAGAAAAAAAGCAGGCCGAAGAAAGTCCCGCGACTCCGATCGCGAAAGAAGCAAAGCACGAAGGCACGTCCACTCTGCACATCGAGCAGTCAATGCTTCGGGATCTGCGCATCACGACGTCAGCAGCCGAGCTTCGTACGGGTGGTGAAAGCGCTGCGATCTTGGGCGAACTGCATCCGAACGAGAATGCCTACGCTCAGGTCGGCTCTCCGATTCCAAGCCGGGTTGTGAAGGTCAATGTCGCTCCCGGTCAGGTCGTGAGCGAAGGCCAGGTGCTGGCAGTCTTACAGAGCAGCGATGTAGGAAAAGCACGAGCGGACGCCATTACCGCGCAAGCCCGGCTAGCATTGGCGAATAGAACGCTCGAACGGAAGCAACGGCTTGGAGCCGAGCGGATCGTCGCACAACGCGACATTCAGGAAGCCGAAGCCAACATGGAGGCCGCAACCGCCGAGCTTCGGGCAGCGAAGACAACGCTACGCTCTCTCGGCCTTACTGGAGCCGATGCAGAGAATCTCACCGATAACCCGAACTTCGCTCTGCGCAGCTCTGTCTCAGGCACGGTCATCGATCGTGATGCGGTGCAGGGTCAATTGGCCGAGCCGAACAAGCCATTGTTCACCGTCGGCAATCTCAGTCGATTGTGGCTGACAGTCCACGCATATGAACGCGACGCAGTGCGGCTTAAACAAGGGAGTACCGCACGAATTGCGTTCGCGGCACTTCCCTGTCGCTCCTTCACTGGCAAGGTCACTCTCGTTGGCAGACAGGTTGAGGCAGATTCCCGGACTGTTCCCGTACGGATTGAAGTCGAGAACCGGGATGAAGTGTTGCGCCCCGGAATGTCGGCTACGGCTTGGCTCAAGGTGGGCGAAGACGGCGGCAAAGTGCTGGCAGTTCAGGCGGCTTCTCTTCAGCGTCTTCAGGATAAATGGGTTGTCTTTATCCCCAAAAGCGAAAGTGATTTTGAAGTAAGAACGATTGGACGAGGACGAGACCTGGGCGGTGAGGTCGAGGTTCTCTCCGGCCTGAAGGCCGGAGAGATTGTAGTAGTTGATGGCGCATTTCTTTTAAAAGCGCAATCCGAACGGTCGCTTGGCGAAGGCGAAGAGCACGAACACTAAGGAGCAAAGGACATGATTACAAAGATTCTAAAAGGTTCTTTCGCCCGCCCAGCGTTGACCCTGGTACTCGTTCTCGCAGCCTGTACCCTCGGCGCAGTCTGGCTACAGGACCTGCGGCGCGACGTTTTCCCCGATCTTTCCGCACCTGTATTCAACGTTATCGTGCAGAACCCTGCGATGGGAGCTGAGGAGTTGGAAACGGGAGTTGCGGTTCCGATGGAAGTAGCGCTTGCGGGGCTTCCCGATGTGCGGCGCATCCGCTCGACCTCAATGCTCGGTGTAACACAGGTCACGGTAGAGTTCGAGTCGGACGCCGATTACTATCGCTCGCGACAATTCGTCGCCGAGCGCGTCAACCAGGCGGCATCGCAGCTTCCACCCGGCACGGAAGCACCCAACATCTCAAGCCTGACGGGACGCCTGAATGAGATATTCGAGTTCACCCTTGAAGCGCAACCGGGCACCGCTGATCCAATGGTGCTGCGCGACCTTGCTGAATTCGAAGTCCGCAACAGGTTGTTGGCCGTTCCAGGTGTCGCTTCTATCGAGCGACTTGGCGGTTATCTCCGTCAATTCCAGGTGCAGCTTGATCCCGAGCGTATGTCAGCGCGAGGCATCACGCTCGACGATGTGGAGCACGCGGTCCAAGGCAGCAACATCAACGCCGCCGGAGGATTTGTCACCGAAGGATCGATGGAGTGGACTGTTCGCGCTGTCGGACGCGCGAACAATGTCGAAGACCTGCGTAGCACTGTAGTCGCAATGAAGAGCAAGACTCCGGTCCTGCTCGGCGACGTCGCAGAGGTGCGCGAAGCACCCGCAGTCCGCCGAGGTATCGCACATCGCTTAAACGGCGAAGTCGTGAGCTGCCGGGTCATCAAGCAGTTCGGCTCAGACACAATGAAGGTCTCGGCAGGTATTCGCGAGGCTCTCGACGACATCGGGAAGACCTTGCCGAGGGGAGTGCAGCTACGCGTCGTCTATGACCAATCGGCGTTGATCGGAAGCTCACTCGGAGGCGTCGGGCGAGCGATCCTTCTCGGAGCCGTGCTTGTCATATTGGTGCTTTTCATTCTTCTAGGAGATCTCCGCGCCGCACTCATTGTGACCCTGACGCTTCCGTTGTCGATCGCTCTGTCAGGACTGCTTCTGAAGCCGCTCGGCATCGGCATCAACACAATGACTCTCGGCGGATTGGCGATTGCCGTAGGCCTGCTGGTGGATGCCGCGATCATCGTTACCGAAAACATCGTTCATCGTATTACGGCGCAACACGCGAGCGGCAATCGACGTGAAATCGCGCTGGCAGCTGCGATCGAGGTCGGAAGACCGATCGCATTCGCCACCTTCATTGTTATGGCGGTATTCCTTCCACTGTTCGCAATGAGCGGTATCGAGGGCAAGATGTATAGCCCACTCGCCGCCGCAGTAGTTTCGGCAATCGCCGCATCTCTCGTCCTCGCGGTCACGCTCGTTCCCGTCGTCGCCGGCATATTCCTGCGTCCCAAGCACAGCGTCGAAGAAGAAGACGTGTGGCTGGTGCGCAAGTTGAAAAGCGGGTACGCGCCGTTGCTGAATCAGGCGCTGCGGAACCGGGGGAAGGTGCTTATTTTGGCGCTGGTGATAACGGTTCCCACCTTGGTTCTCGCGCTCTTCGTTGGGTCGGACTTTATGCCCCAGTTAAACGAAGGGGCCTTCCTGATTCAAACAGTATTACCGCCTGAGGCGTCGCTAGATGAAGTGGATCGAGTAAATCACCGTGTCGAAGATGCTCTGCGCACGTTCCCCGAGGTTGAGGACGTGGTTCGACGTACCGGCCGTGCCGAACGCAGTGAAGATCCAATGCCCCACACCTGGTCCGACGTTCTTGTGATCCTGAAACCGGAGGGCGGACGCACGCCTGACGAATTGGAAGAGGCAATGCGCGAGAAACTTCGAGGTGTCGCAGGAGCAACGGCGCTGTTCACCACTCCGCTCGGTATGCGCATCGATGAAGGCCTAGGCGGCACTCCCGCCGACATCTCTGTTCGTATCTTCGGCGCTGACCTAGACAAGTTGGCCGTATTCGGCGCCCGGGCACAGGAACTGATGCGCGGAATAAAAGGTGTTGAGGACCTTCGGGTGGAGAAACTTACCGGCATGCCACAGTTGAAAGTGAGCATCAATAGGCAGGCAGTGGCGGGCGTGGGGTTGACGCCGGGCGATGTCATCCGGGCGATTCGCGTGGGTCTTGCTGGGCAAGAAGAGTCAGAGATTTGGATTGGGCAGCGGCGATTCGACATGGTGGTCAAGCTGCAGGACGAACACCGCAATAGCCCAAAAGCGATCGGCACATTGTTAATCGACGGACACGACGGGTCACGCATCCCACTCAGCCAACTCGCCACAATCGAGCAGACCTTCGGCCCCGGAACTATTCGACGCGAAGCCGGAAGTAGGCGAATCGCAGTGGAATCGGCCGTGCATGGACGAGATCTTGGCAGCACCGCCAGTGAGATCAACAGCAAGCTTTCGCGTGGACTTGATCTCCCGACTGGATATTTCTTCAATGTCGGTGGTCGCGTGGAAAGTCAGTCTCGTGCTGTGCACTCGCTCGGAATCGCCATAGGCGTTGCGATCCTGGCAGTGTTCCTTCTCCTCTATGTGGCGTTGGGATCTGCGGCAGAGGCATTTGTGATCCTGGCGACCTTGCCCACCGCGTCTGTCGGCGGGATTGTCGCTTTGCTGATTGCCGGTGAGACGTGGAACGTATCCTCGCTCGTTGGACTGATCGGCCTTTTCGGAATTGCAGTGCAGAACGGATTGGTACTCATTTCCCAAACGCGTGGACTTCTCGCTGAAGGGTTACCCTTTGAAGAAGCGCTTCGGGGCGCATGCATCGGCCGCGTTCGTCCAAAGATCATGACGGCAGCGACGGCCATCCTGGGATTGCTGCCGCTGCTTGTTCTCCGCCTGCACGGAACAGAAATCGAACGGCCCCTCGCAGTTGTAATGATTGGGGGTTTAATAACATCTACTCTCTTTACTCTGCTTGCGCTTCCGACGTTCTACCTGACCGTACACAAGCTCCAGCAACGATTCAGCCATTCATTTCAGATCCTGCGTTCTGAGGCACATTGAAGATTCACGGCAATGGAAATAAGGTCTTTCAATGCGAAATAAATATACAGCAAGTTATTGATAGTAAACAGCTTATACCTTGCCAATGCAGAAGGTTAGATTGAGGTACTTCCTCCACCGAACATGCGGCTCTCGTGGGCACACTCCCGCTCCGGTGGACACGGCTCGTGGACACGTGGTTGCTGGATGTAATCGGCTCCCGTCGGACTGCTGTGTGACACTGTGTGTCTGCCATTGAAGGCGGTGCGAACGGTTGGTCGGACCTTGAACCGACTCTCGTTGCTGCATGACTCCGTCAACGTCGACGTGTCCTCACCTTGTCACTGAGGCTGCGCGGTCTTTATCTCCCCAGACCATCGGCTGCCTGAATCGTGGGCATGAGCAGCAACGCGAGAGTAGCCAGTGTAGCAATCTTTTGGACAACGCGCTTCATTTGGTCCCTTTCGCTTTGTATTGCCAAATAGCAATCTGGTCCCGAGCGGCTTGGGCATCCGGCGCATCAGGAACAAGTTCCAAGTAGGCTTGCATGTGCTCAACTGCGTCGGCGTAGTATTTCAACTCTGCGGCGACTAAAGCTGCATTGAACTGACCCTGCGGCCAAGTGGGCAGAATCTCCAATCCAGCTTCGTAATGGTCCAACGCTTTCTCAAACTGTTTTTCCTTGACTGCATTTTCTGCCAGCAAGCGTTGTGCACGAACTTCTTCGGGGATTGGAGGCTTCACGGTCAGAGTTCGCCAAGCTGCCGCTCGTTGACGGAACTCGCCCCTCATAGTTTGTCTGTTCATCGCAACTACGCGCAGACTGTTGAGGCCGGACGTAAGCAACGCCGCATGCCCCTCTCGGTCTTTTCCCCAGAAAATCACTTGATTTAGAGGGTAAGGAAGATCTTTTCCTGCTTCGTCCTTGATCTGATAGGCACGGTCCCAGCGTCGCTTGGCCAGCACAGGAGATAGCGTCCTCAAATCTACCTTGAAATGTTGACTGCCCTTTTCGTGAAGTTTGGCGTCAAATTCTATGCTGTCGAGGATGAAGCGAAAGCTGCCTGGGTCGACGCCGAGGTGATAATAATAAGCGGCACGAAAACCGGCCACTACCGCGCGACGGGCCTGCCCTACCGTCATGGAATCTGAATGGGGCGGAGTCTGTTTCGTCTCATCCTCGGCTTTGATCGCAGGCATAAGAGACATAACTAGTACGACAGGATAGCGAGATTCTTCAGTGCGTGTATCATCTAGTCTCCTTCGTCGAGGCGAATCCGCATAGCAACGTGCGTAGAGCCGCTAGTGCACGTGAAATCGATTGAAGACGAATTTGCCAATATTCTGTGCTGCTGGATTGTGAGTGTCAACGATGGAAGCCATCAAAGAACCATGGTTCATGACTTTCGTAACCGTGGCCGATACGCTTTGAGGACCTCATTTGCACACTTGCCGTGATGTTCCATAATGCAATCCTGAGCTGCCGGCGCTACAATCGACCCGCCTTCGCCTTCATTCAAGAGGTCTTCATGAGCAGAAAGTGTTTGCTCCTCGCGGTCGTTCTTCTGTCTGTCGGCATCTTCCTGTTAATCGCCACTCCAGCCCGAGCCCAGAGCATTTCGTACGACTGTGCAGCGACTTTGCAATCCCTCGCCGTCACCAATCCAGAGCTGCACTGTACCTGCGCCTGTGCTACCTGCAAGGCCAGTTGCTCTAAAGGTAGTTCTGGCAGTTCCAGCGCATCGAGTAAGAAGAGTTCGCCAAGTATGAATGACGTCATAAAGCAGCAGGTGGCTGCGACTGTCGTTGACGCATTCATCAACTTGCTCTTCAGCACCGACTCGAAAGCGGCGGCGCAAAAGCAAAAGATGATGGAGGAACTGGCGCGCCGTAAGGCGGAAGCCGAGCGCCAGCACAAGATCGAAAAAGCACTGCGACTGGAAGCGATCAGTAACCGGCTCACAGCGACGCTGAAATTGAATGGGCTTCCCGGTGCGTACAGATTGACCAGATGACCGACGACCTTTCAAAAAGGTATGACGAGGCGGTTATTCGCGCTATGGAAGCAGCTTCTGATTTGCTGACCAGTCTCCCAATAGACAAGTACAAGAATGACTACGAAGCCTCTCGTAAAGCGATCTTGGACCAGATCAGTGGAAAGATAGCCCTCAAGACCACACCGCTAAGGGCGGAGGAACTTCGAAAAGTCGATGCGGAAGTGAGAGACCTCCAGATACAAAAAGATCAGCTGGAGGCTTTGTACAAACGCTCACTCAACCTCCTGGACGGATTCAAGGCAGCTACTTACGCCAAGGACACCGAATCGTGGAATCGGGAAACAACGATCAAAGACGTCAAAACGAAGGACGAAGACATCAAAGAGAGGCGTTTGAAAGGACTTCAACTAGCTGGCAATCTAGCGCTCTAACTCAAGGCGGTCGAGAAGGGGTTCGACCAACTCGTAACTAGGTTTCCGTGGCTTGCCAAGAATGTCTTCCCTATCAACGGCAAGTTCCCCGTGGTCGAAATGGAATAACAATTCGCGCACAAAATCCCCCGTACGAACGTAATGCACGAGGTTGCTGAACTCCGCATTGCCGAATGGATAGTAGCCGAGGTCCTGAATGACGGCGCCACCGTAAGCGTAGCCGTGCGCTTCCGTGATCTGTTCTTCCGTAAGCTTCGGGAAACGCTTGAGCAGCAAAGGACGAATCTCGCTGGTCCAGACCAGGTCAAACGATTTCTTCGTGCGTCAGGACCGAATAGGCGGAAGAGCCTGCGCTGAACATGAGCACTACAAGAAGCGCGGCTCCTCCACGTCGGGCGAGCAGCCGCCAATTTTCGCCGATCACACGCGAACAGACCTGGAGGAGATGCATGGGTTAAATGCGTCCGAGGAGCAGCAGGATCACAACGATAATGAGGATCAGGCCCAATCCTCCGGTCGGGGCGTATCCCCAATCCTTGCTGTGCGACCAACGCGGCAGTGCGCCGAACAGTGCCAAGATCAAGATCACGATCAGAATCATTCCAAGCATATTGTCTCCTTCTCTCGTTTGGTAGAGAGACCCTTTCCGGGTATCTCCAGTTATAGGCGGCAGATAAACCGATTGCTGGTCAATACTGCTCAGAGTTGCCGAATAGTGAGGACTAACGGGCATGCGGCCAAGGCAAAGAAAGAGCGAACCCACCATGTGGACTCGCTCTTACCTTACGTCTGTGTTCACCTTAGGAGTTAATTTTCCGCGCTAACGCCGACTGGGTGCCCGATAGCTTCGCCGGATACGACCAGTTCTACCCTGCGGTTCTGCTGACGTCCGGAGGAGTTATCGTTGGAAGAAACCGGCAGCGTCTCGCCATATCCGACGGAGCTGACCGAATCCCTGGCGACGCCTTGCTGCACAAGGTAATCGCGCACGGAACTGGCGCGGTTTTCGGAAAGTTTCTGATTCATCGCGTCGCTGCCTACATTATCCGTGTAACCGCCAACGGCGATGTTGAGTCCAGGATATGCGAGCAGGATGCCGGCAACTTTCGCCAGTTTTTCTCGCGCTCCCGGCTTTAGAGAATATTTTCCGGTATCGAACAACACATCGGACATGCTGACGATAAGGCCGCGTGCGCTATCGCGAGTCTGAAGGATCTTGTTCAGTTGCTCCGACAGACGGATGCGCATGGCCTGTTTATCAGCTTCCGCCTTATCTGCGGACTGCTGCGCGCCGAGCGCTGCCAGTCTGGCTCTTTCGGTCTCTGCTTGCGCTGCGGACAGAGCGCTGGCGGAAGCGGCTTGGCTGTCGGCCATATCGGACTTGGCCTTGGCGGCGGCCGCAGCGGCATCGATCTCTGCCTGTGTTTTCGCGGCTTCCGCTCGGGCTGCCTCATCCTGCGCCAATTCTTTCTGTCTTATGGCGCGGTCAGTCTGGCGTTGCGATTGTGCCTGGGCATCTACTGCACCCTGACGTTCGTTGGCCAGACGTTCTTCGTCGATCTTGGTGACCGCAATGGCGCGCGCGTCTTCCGCCGTTTGCACGACCTCGCGAGCGACCGCAATAAGCGGCTTCCTATCGATGTTCTTTCTCGTCGCGTAGCCATCCGCGGTGTTCATCAACTGAACCGCGCGCTGATAGCTGGCGCTGGCATACTTCTCTGCGCCTTCCGATTCCGCGATGCGCAACGCATTGCGCGCTTCAAAGAATTCCAACGGCAGTTTGGCATTCAGGATCACGGGGTCGAATTTGTATCCAGTAGGGATATAACCGCCGCGCTCCATTAGTTCGTACTTGGCGCTCACGGTTTCCGTAGCGCCCTTCGTGTCTTCGCGTACCACATTTTCAATGACGACGACATTGCTCGGCTGGCGCACAGCGTAATACGGCTCGGCTGTCACGATCAGAGCGAAGGCCTGCAGATCGGTGGTCACGTCGACCTTGGCGCGATGGTTGTCGCCGACCAATATTTCTCCCAGATTGACGGCGCGGCCTTCCGGCGAGATCGCCCACATGACATAGGTCAGATATTCGTTGCCGAATTTCTTCGGGCTTTCCAGTCCAGCGTACTCAACTTCGATTTCGATGTAGCCCTTCTTGCTCTCGACCTTTGCTTCCCCTCGCGCACCCGGCATCAGGTCGGTACCTGCGAAGTCGAGTTTGGTGGCTCCGCTGCGGTGCTTGTAATTGATGGCTCGAATGCTCCGACTCGTCACGTTTACGCGGAATACCGGCGTGGGACTTAGCGGCTCTACGGCCATACTGGATTGAGAATTGGTCTGAGCGAATGCGCTCACAACGAGGAGGAAACCGACGGACAGCAGTTGTGTGATTTTCAAAGTGTCTCCAGCGATCTTGTGTTCGTGCGTCAAAGTTTCTTAGTGATGTTCCTGAACGGAACAACCGAATCTTGTCGTTCGAAGGATCTTGCGGCGGATAAACCACCGACATGAGAGGCCAACAAAGTAGTGCTTACATCTCTCCCTTGCCTCATTCAGCAACTCAAAGGATGACAGGGACAGAATCGCGCGTCTGAGCAAGAATGCTCACTTCAGAGACAAACCTACATTAGGCACCCGATGACCCGGGCGCGAACGATTAAATTTTTAGATGGAACGCGCACGAAACCCACTGGTGAGGCGGACAAAGGCAACCGCTTTCGGGCCGAATCTGAGGGCAGGAGGTTTTTTCCAATGTGAGCAGTTGTGACCAGACCCGCTGCTCCGTCGCTTGTAAGGTGGAGTCAGATGGAAGAGACCTCGGCAATGAAGCGTGCAACACAGTATGGGTCTGCAATCGTTCTTTGCATGCTGATGATGCCAGCAATGGCGCCCTCAGATTGCCGTTGCGCTTCGCGAGTCCCGGAGGAAGGTTGGAGTTCGAGCGGCGGTAATAGCCAACGATGCTGTCGCGGTCGCGCGAACTGAAGATCAACCGCTAAGTTCGATTCAAAGTTCCTAAAGTTTTGACAGGAGATCCACCTTGAGAAAATTGTGCATCGCTTTACTGCTAACGTGCCTGATCGCGATCACCTCGTTCGCAGCACCGATCACCACATGGGAGATCGTCCGCGCCGATTACGGCTCGGGTAACCGCTGGGTTGACGTGACCGACCGCGTACGTTCGCTCGTGCAGGACAACTCTCTGAACTTCCGCGTAGATGCCAACACTCTTGGCGCCAGTGAACGCCAGGGACGCAATCGCACTTTGCGCCTTCTGTTGAAAGGCCGCGATGGAAGCACTCAACAGATGACCTTCCGGGAAAGCCAGCAGGTCAACCTGCAGGTTTACAACGCGTACCAAGGAAGTTTGCGCGTCACGCGGGCCATATACGGCACCGATGACCGCAATACGGATGTGACGTCGCGCCTGAACTCTATGCTGCAGAACAACCAGATCAACATCCTGGTCACGAACCAGAGCATGGGCGGCGATCCGGCCCCGAACCAGCGAAAGACGCTTACTGTTGAGTACATGATGAACGGCCGCAACGAACGCGCCACCGTTCGTGAAAACGAAACGTTGAACCTTACGAGCGGCTACCCAACCGAAAACACTCTGCAGATCAGCCGCGCCACTTACGGCTCGGGAAACCGCACCTCCGATGTCACCTCGCGCCTGAACTCGCAGGTACGCGGCGATCACCTCAATCTGCTCGTGAACAACGACACCATGGGCGGCGACCCGGCCCCGAACCAGCGGAAGACGCTCACTGTGGAGTACATGATGAACGGCCGCAACGAACGCGCCACGGTTCGCGAAAACGAAACATTAAACCTGACGAGCGGCTACCCAACTCAAAACACTCTGCAGATCAACCGCGCCACTTACGGATCGGGATACCGAACCTCTGACGTCACCTCTCGCCTCAACTCACAGATACGCGACGATCAACTCAATCTCCAGGTGAACAACGACACCATGGGCGGCGACCCGGCCCCGAATGAGGCCAAGACATTGACGGTGCAATATGCAATGAACGGTCAGAACAATCAGGTGGTTGTTCGCGAAGGCGATCCGCTTCGTCTGCCCTACGGCAATGGATACCTCAGCAACGACAACAACAACTACGGCAACAACGACAACGCGCAATTGACGCAGCGGGTTGTCTGCGAGTCTCTACAGTCGGATAGCAATCGTCGCAAGTATTGCGCAGCGAACACCAGTGGCGGGGTTCGCCTCAGCCGCACACTAGGCGACTCGCAATGCACCGAGGGTTCAACCTGGGGGTATGACAACGGTGGCGTGTGGGTCGATCGCGGTTGCCGCGGTGAATTCGAGATGCGCGGCAACCGCCGCCGCTCCAGCATCACCGGCGGCACAACGATTGCGACGGGGACCGTGGTCTCCGTCCGTACCAACGAAGTGATCGATTCCAAGAATGCGACGGAAGGCCAATCGTTCTCCGGCACTATCGCCACTGATCTGCTGGACAACACAGGCGCGGTGCTGATTCCCCGCGGCTCGGATGTCGAATTGGTGATCCGTGGTTCGAACGGCGGAGGCATGACTTCGGCCTCCGAACTTGTTCTTGATATGAACTCGGTCACAGTTGACGGATCGAAGTACTACATCAGCACTGAGGACTTGCAGCAGCAGGGCGGCGAAGGTGTAGGCGCGAACAAGAAGACGGGCATCATGGTGGGTGGCGGCGCCGGATTGGGAACCCTTATCGGCGCCCTCGTCGGCGGCGCGAAAGGTGCGGCCATCGGAGCCGTCATTGGAGCCGGTGCAGGCCTTGGAACCGAAGTACTCACCAAGGGGAAA
The DNA here is from genome assembly GCA_038236965.1 of Terriglobales bacterium. Taxonomy (GTDB): domain Bacteria; phylum Acidobacteriota; class Terriglobia; order Terriglobales; family Acidobacteriaceae; genus JBBRZF01. The sequence goes on from JBBRZF010000003.1 coordinate 43,750, forward strand.
CAGGTACGCGTTCCTTCTGAGACCGTCCTTAACTTCAGACTCGATCGGGACCTGCGATTACAGACACGACGTTAGTCGTGACTCAATCAAGTCTTTTGATTGATCAACAGCAACGCTGCGATTCAACAGCAGCCAAACGTGATCTCAGCCTGGAGGCTGGAACAATGAAAAAATTCCTCTTACTTTCGCTGGTAGTTTGTATGGGCACTTTGTCGTGGGCAGATGGACACAAGGATTCGGTCGATCGCCTGAACAATGCTGCTCAAGTGCTGCACGAGCTTATGGCTACGCCCGACAAGGGCATTCCGCAAGAAGTATTCGACAACGCTAAATGCATCGCCGTAGTGCCGAAAATGGTAAAAGCGGCATTCGTCTTCGGCGGGAAACACGGACGCGGCGTCGCCACCTGCCGTACGGCGACTGGCTGGAGCGCTCCGGCATTCATCTCCGTCGGTGGTGGTAGCTGGGGCCTGCAGATCGGTGCCGAAAGCATTGATCTAGTTATGACCGTGATGAACGAACAGGGCATGCAGCGCATGTTGTCCAACAAGTTCCAGGTTGGCGGAGACGCCGCCGCCGTCGCCGGTCCGGTTGGCCGTCACGCATCAGCAGGCACCGATTGGAAGGCCGATAGCCAGATTCTGACATATTCGCGCGCAAAGGGCATCTTCGCCGGAATCTCCCTTACGGGCGCCGTCGTGCAACAGGACGACGACTCCACTCGCGACTTCTATCGCAAAATGATCAGCCAGAAAAGCATTCTGAGCGGTTCGGTACGAACTCCCTCAGCAGCAAGTTCGTTCTTGTCTGCCGTCCATAAAGGCAGCGCGCAGTCTCGCGGGGCGGAGAAGAATTAATCTGTCCGACTGATTTCTCCGGCCGGCGTTGCTCGGTGTCCTTGTTAGAAAAGGCCCTGCCACGCCGGTTCATTTTTTCTTTGGATCCAATCCAGCAAGGGGAGGATTAGCCATGCTTTGGACTATTGTTGCGATACTTCTGATCCTGTGGCTTCTCGGTTTCAGCCTGCACATCGCTGGCGGCTTGATACACATCCTGCTCGTCGTCTGCCTTGTTGTAATCATCATCAGACTTATAACCGGGGGGCGTCTGTAGCGAGCACTGTCGAGTCGGCGACTTGGCTGCTGGATACTGCCATCGGCCAGGCGACGATCATCACCGAAAAAGGAGTTTAGAAATGAAGCTATTGTTTGGGATAGGAATCGCAATCCTTGGACTGGGTATTCTGTCGCTTTTTGTGCCAATACCTCACACCGAGCGCAGTGGATTCAAGGCCGGAGGCGTGTCCATGGGAATTCAAACGCAACACAGCGAAAAGGTTTCGCCCATCATCAGCGGGACACTGATGATCGTCGGGGCGGGTATGATGATCGCAGGGCGTTCAGCTTCACGAGCTGCGTAATTTCTACCTAAGGGCTCGAAGAATAAGAGACTTCGAGGTATTCCGGAACAGTAGGTTATAATTTCTCGAACTCGGAAAGAACGCGCACGGCTCCGGGTTGGAGACGCGCTTGGCCACCAGTGCTACTGAAGGACCGAAAAAGCTGCGGAAACGCGCCCCGAAACGGAGTGCGTCCGCGAACTCGAGTTCAATCAGGAGTTTGATTGCCACGATAGAGGAGACGAACGGTTCGCATGCGGCAACCACGTTCGATCCCCGTGCGATGCTGACAAAACTGACCGCAGGAAAGACCAGTCGGATTTGTCAGGTCGATGACTCCATCTTTTCGCAAGGTGACGTTGCGGATGCGGTGTTCTACGTACAATCTGGCAGAGTTAAACTCACCGTCGTTTCTAAAGCCGGCAAGGAAGCAGTCGTAGCAATCCTGCTGAAGGACAGTTTTTTTGGCGAAGGCTGTCTTGCCGGTCAGCCCTTGCGCATGTCCTCGGCAAGTGCCGAGCAGGCTGGCACCGTCATCCGGGTCGAAAAGCCCGTCATGCTGAAACTGCTTCACGACGATCCGGAATTCGCGGCACGCTTTCTCACTTACCTGTTGGCACGCAATATCCGCATGGAAGCGGACTTGGTCGATCACCTCTTTAATTCCAGTGAAAAACGACTTGCGCGGTTGTTGCTTCTTCTTGCCAACTTCGGTCAGGAATCGAAGCCAATCCCCGTCCTCGCAAAAGTCAGCCAAGAGACTCTTGCGGAAATGATCGGAACCACGCGCTCCCGCGTGAGTTACTTCCTCAACCGCTTCAGGGAACTCGGCTTCATCAACTACGACGGCGACGGCATGCAGATCAACAGCACGCTGGTAAATGTAGTGCTGCTCGACTAGCGTTCCATTCCATTAACCCTGGAGCATATGTAGCAAAGACGGCCAGTTGGCCGTCTCTTATTGTGCGCTCAAGGCAGTAAAGGGCGCGTCGAGGCTTCTATTCTGCATTTTCCTTTTCCGCTTCCTGGTCGAAGCGAAAGACATACCTGAGCAGCCCGGCGTTGATGGCCAGAAGAATGGTCGATCCCAAGGCTGCGGGTATCAAAGTTCGTGTCTGGTGACTCAGCAGGGCTTCCATTGATACCGTGAGCAACCAGAGTTGAAGCACGACCGCACTTGCCACCAGAATGAGGATAGCCGTGAACAGCGTAGTGCCTTGGCTGCGGATACTCATACTAGGCCTCCCTGGAAATGGCGATCAGTTGGTCGCCGCGTTTTACGACATTCACCTTGGGGAGCGGTCGGATGGGCGGACCTGCCGTAGGGCGGCCTCCATCGATTTCGAACATTCCCTTGTGGCAGGGACAGACGAGCGCGTTCTCCTTGTTGTCGTATACGACGGCGCACGAGAGATGTGTGCAGACTTGCGAGTAGGCGACGATTTTCCCTTCCGCCGTTTGCACTGCGATGCAGGGATCCTGGTCGGTCGGATAACGAAAGAGAATCGATCCCGTTTGTTGAAGCTTCGCGGCAGAGCCAACCACTCGCTGTTCACTGGAACCGCGGCGAAGCAAACCGCTGGCAAAAGCAGTCGCCCAGTTTGCCACTGCGAGCAGCAGAGATCCCAAGGTAAGGAATTTCACCATCTCGCGACGGCTTACGTAGTGATCGCCTTCCCATTCAATGGGGAAATCTTTACGCCATTTGGAAGTCTTGCTCTTCTCCGAGCAAAGCTTGCACTCGTTCACATCCTCATTCATTGCCCGTCCTCCAACATGAGCGCGACATCGTATGGATCATCTGGTAACGGCGACGGAGTGCCGGCAATCTGCACCAGGTCCACATTCACGCGTTCGACTTCTCGCGGCACCATTACATAGACTTTCGTCTTCACAACCTCTTCACCGAACTTCCAGGTGTTGATGGGGATGCCGCGGCGGTTGCGCTGAATCTCTTCCATCGTCGTGTACTTGAGCGCGCCGGACGGGCAGACTGTTGCGCACATAGGTCCTTTGCCAACGCTGGTGCGGTCGTAACACATATCGCACTTCATCATCTGATCGATCTCGGCATCGTACTTCGGTACGCCGAACGGACAGGAGACAACGCAGTTGGAGCAACCGATACAGCGCGGCTTGAGTGAACTCTGCACCACGCCGTCGGGAGTCTTCTTGATGGCATCAGCCGGGCAGACGAGGGCGCAGATGGGATCTTCGCAATGCATACAAACCTGAGGGGCCGTCTGCACACTATCGCTACGCTGGATGGTTTCCAGGTGAATCATGCTTACGCCGCGATGCGTGTCGCACTCGGCGCAGGCCTGCAGACAAGCCTGGCATCCGATGCAGCGCGAATAGTCGATAAAGAACGCCATCTCGCTCAACGGATACCTCCGGCCTCAACTTGCAGGAGCGCGATCGGATCGGTCGGTTCCGTGGTCTTTGAAACGCGCACGGCGCAAATCTTGTATTCGGGAATCTGCGAAACGGGGTCGATGGCACGGATGGTGCATTTGTTCGCGGAACGATCGAGCGGCCAATGATAGGGCACGAAGACCGTGTCCGGGCGAATGGTCTTCACCACTTGTGCGCGCACGACGATGGCGCCGCGACGGCTTTCCACTTTGACGAAGTCGCCTTCAACAATGCCGAGCGACTCGGCAAGGCGTGGATGAATCTCGCAGAGAGGTTGAGGATACTGATCCATCAATGCTCCAATGCGGCGCGTCTGCGTGCCGGAAAGAAAATGCGAGACCACGCGGCCAGTGGTGAGGATGATGGGATATTCGTCATCCGGCATCTCCGCCGAGGGACGCCACTCGATTGGGATGAAGTGCGCCTTGCCATCGGGATGACCGAACTTTCCCCCTTCGTATAAGCGCGGAGTGCCCGGATGACCGATCTCCGGACATGGCCAGAACAGTCCGTAGTCGGCTTCTATACGCTCCCATGTCATGCCGTAGTAATCCGACACGCCTCCCTTGGACGCGACGCGCAATTCTTCAAAGATGTCTTTCGGCGAGTTATAGGTGAACTTGTCGGCGTGCCCGAGCCTGGCTGCGATTTCGCAGATGATCTTCCAGTCTTCGCGCGCGCCCTCGGGCGGAGTGACGACCTTGCGATGGCGAATGACGCGGCCTTCGACGTTGGTTGTCGTGCCTTCGTCTTCTTCCATCAATGAACCGGGAAGAACGATGTCCGCGAAACGGGAAGTTTCTGCGAGGAAGAAATCGATGTTCACGTAGAACTCGAGTTTCTCCAGTGCTTCGCGCGTGAAGTTCGCGTCCGGCAACGAGACCATCGGATTGAAGCAGATGGAAATCAGTCCCTTGATCTTGCCTTCATGGATGGCTTCGACGAGCGGAATGGCCGAGAGGCCTTTGCCGGGAATGGATTCTTCAGGCACTCCCCAAACTCCCGCTATGTATTTGCGATGCTCGGGATTGGTAATGTCGCGGCTGCCCGGGAGTTGGTCGCATTTCTGTCCCTGCTCGCGCGCGCCTTGGCCATTTCCCTGTCCGGTGATCATGGCGTATCCGCAACCTTCGCGACCAATGCGTCCGCTGGCGACCACGATGTTCATTGCTGAAATGCAGTTATCAACACCTTTGGAGTGGTGTTCGAGTCCGCGCGCGTGGAGCAGGAAACTGGTTGGCGCAGGTCCCCACATTTCCGCGGCCTTGACGATCATTGCCGCAGGTACGCCGGCGATTTTTGCCGAATACTCT
>JBBRZF010000004.1:0-45029 GCA_038236965.1 Terriglobales bacterium
CTCCTCGTCGATGAAGGCGTAGTGAGGATTGAGGGCGTCGGGATCGAACTCGATATTGCTCTCGGATTCGGTCGCAGTGAGCCAAGCCTGTTGCACGCTGCGGCTGGGGTCGGGCAACGGAATGGAATTACCCTTCTTGTCTGTAGCCCACTCGTAACCGTAATTTCCAATGGCGCAGATGAGCTTTTCACGCGGCATGGTCTTGAGCGCTTTTTCCAGATTGTTCTCGAACCAATCCTGACCGGCGATGGAACCTGGCTTCCCGTTGGAGAAGTGCTGGTCGTAGTTCATGAGGATGAGTCCGTCGGCAAACCGGGCAAGCGCGCCGAAATCGAAATCGGCGTTATCAGGAGGAACGCTGATGTAGAGCTTCCATCCATGCGGCTTGAAGTCAGCAGCGAGTTCCTGCACAAGCGCCAGGTATCCGGGTTGGGCGGAATACGGCACCTCTTCGAAGTCGAGCGTGATGCCCCCGAAATTGTCGCTGGCCAATAGAGCTGCGAGATCCTGGCGCAAGCGCGCGCGTGCTGGAGGGTTCATCAATACGTCGCCAATGCTGGACTTCCAGGTTTTGGCGACGGGGTCGAAATTGTTGATGAGCGGCACAACGTCGGTGTTGGCGTTTTCCTGCTTGAGGAAAGGCATTACCTTGTCATCGACTCGCTGCACGTGTCCGCTGCTGTATACGTCGAACAACGTGTTGCTTTCGTTGGCGGCCTGAACACGGCCATCCGGTTGAAGAACGTGCAGCCACTCGGGAAAGAGGAGATCGATCTGGTGAACGTTTTCCTTGAGCGAAGCGAAACTAGCGGCGTCCCAGGTGACATAGAAGGCGGCGCGGATTCCTTCGGTCTGGTTGAGCACTACCTGGGAAGGAGCGGTCTGGGTCTTGCGGTGCGAACCCTTGCGAACGGGATGTCGTTTTTCCTTCTGCTTGAGGGTGTGGTAATTCTTTTTCTGGTCGGCGAGCAGGATGCTGGGAATGTCGGTGCCGCTCATGATGGAAACGACGAACAAAAGCGCCAGCACTGTGAGCGCGACAACGGTCACGTCAATAACGCGGCGTATTCGCTTCCAGCGCTTACGTTGAGGGTCGAAAAAGACGGGCTTAGACATGAAGGTATTCTGATTCGATGTTAGGCGGTTGCGGCAGGGTGCGTCAACGGCACCTGAGGGCTGGTCGATGATTTGGCATGCGACCGTCGAATCGATTGTTTTAGGTTTCCACCGGAACGTGGGCTTCCATTTTGATTCGCTAATCACAAGCTCCCCAATTACCATTCCAGAGTGTTCGCTTTGATCCGCTGCCATCGAAAATATTTCGCCGCCTTCACGTTGCTCGCCTTTGCGCTGCGGTGGATGTTCATCCGCAAGCTCGCCATCGTGTCGGGCGATGCGCTGGTCTACGGCGAGATGGCGCTGAACCTGCTGCGCCACGGCGTGCTAGGCATGACCGGAGAACATGGACCCACTCCCACGCTGTTCCGGTTGCCGGGTTATCCAGCCTTTTTGGCGGTGGTCTTCGGAGTATTCGGGGCGGAGAACTACCGGGCGGCCATGTACGTCCAGATGTTCGTGGACGTTGGAAGCTGCTTCCTGGTTGCAGACCTGGCGCGGCGGATATCTGGCGAGCGTGCTGCGCGCTGGGCATTTGCGTTCGCCGTCCTGTGTCCGATGACGTTGAACTACGTGGCCACGCCGCTGACAGAAACGATGACGATGTTCTTCACGGTGCTGGCCTTTGACGTGTACGTAATGGCGAGGCAGTGGGAAGACAGTTCCGCGACGACAGCCGGTTGGGGAACTCGCCGCGAACATTGGATGTGGATAGCCTGCGGAGCGGCCATCGGGGGCTGCATTCTCTTCCGTCCAGACGGCGGAATGGTTCTGATAGCCATCGGGTTGGTGATCATCTGGCGACTTCTGCGGCGTCCGGAAAAGAAGCGCATCTTTCTGGCTGGGGCACTGGTGCTGGCAACTGCGCTGGCTCCGCTGGTTCCGTGGACGGTTCGCAACTGGCGCGTCTTCCATGTGATTCAGCCGCTGGCGCCGTTCAGCGCATCGGATCCCGGCGAAGAAGTGCTTACGGGATTCATTCGCTGGACGATGACGTGGGTAGTGGACTACTCCTCGACCGAGGACCTGTTGTTCAACGTTCCGGGGCAGGTCGCGGATATCAAAGTTGTTCCCGATAGGGCCTTCGATACGCCGGAAGAACGGGTGCGGACGAAACAGCTATTCGCTCAATACACTGCTGAAGAGAATTCCTTGAGCCCGGAGTTGGATCGCGAATTCGGCAATCTGGCGGACGAACGCACTGCACGGCATCCGATACGTGTGCACGTCTGGCTGCCGTTCCTGCGGATGCTGGATATGTGGTTCCGTCCACGAACGGAGTTTCTGCCACTGGATATTCACTGGTGGCATGTAAAGAACGAACTTACCGAAGCGTCTGGCGGAAGTTTGCGAGAGATGCTGCTAGCAATCATTTCGGCGGCGTCCACGATCGGTCTGGGAGTGCTGAACATCGCGCTCCCGTTACTGGGCTTTGCGGCACTGTTTCTGCGCAAACGAATGCGCTACATCGCGCCTATCGTGACGTACATGGTGGTGCGAACAGCTTTTCTTACGTTTGCAGGAACGATAGAGCCCCGCTACACCATCGAATGCCTGCCCATGCTGATGGCGTTTGCCGCGCATTTCCTGGTAAATGTCGGCATAAAGACGAAAGGCGCGACCGAAGCCGCGCCTGCGTGAAAACCTTTGTCTGAATAGCGAAACCGAATCACTGGATAGGATGGTCGCTCATGCGGAATCGTGTGCGGAAATGCTCGGAGAGCAATTCGATGGCATTGCGGTTGGACTCCGGGTTTTCCTTTGCAAGGTAGCGCATCGCCTGAACGAGCAAACGCTGTCCCTCAACATAGCGCGGATCGGACTTGCGCTGACGCTTCAAGTGCTCGGTACTGGGACGAGCCGGAATGATTAAGACCTTGCCCATGGATCCTCAAATCTAGATAGCAACGCAGTAAGACGCGCTCAGGTGGCAGGTTCGTTGCCCGGAAAACCGCAGGCCCCACAAAAGTGAACGGAGTATAGCCGGGCATCTACTCTGGTTCCATAGAAAAAAAATGCTGATCTACTGAGTTGCTAAGCCACTGAGCGAATACAGGTTCAATGGCGGAAGAAGTCGCGAAGACAGAAAACTGGCTACGCGTTGAGACGTAGCCGTTTTTGCTTTGAGGCTTAGTAGCTCAGTAGCTCGGTAGCCAGACGTTAGCTTTGTGGAGTAACTACCCGTGTTTTGTTGGTCGTCTTCAATTTGAAGGCGCTTTCGGGAAGTTTCTGGTTGGCCTTGATGTTGCTGTATTTCGCGAGACGATAGTCGCCGCTGGATTCCAGAAACTTCTGCTGCACGGAGACGCCGCGCGCAGGATCGATCCAAAGCGTAATGAGCGAGAACATGTTCTTCACGCGATCGACCTTAGGAGTCAATTCCAGTTTGACGGCCTTGACGGCGCCGATGTTCTCTTCGCCTGCATATTTCACGTCGAAGGATTTTGCGAGGTCGTGTCCGCGTCCGCCGAAGCCGAGGACGAGGAAGCTTTCAAAATCGGCCTTGTTCTTTCCGGCGCTGTACCTGGTGATCTGGTCGATCTTGGGCTGATAGACCTGCACGTTGCCGCCGGTGAAGAGCACGTATTTCTGGTCAGGCTTGTTGTCCACCGAGTTGATGTCGGCAGCCATCTCGATGTTGTTTCCCTGGCGGCGGAAGTACATGGTGCCCTTCTGCGTGGACATTTCGTCGATGACTTTGGAGTACTGGTCCCATTCGAAATCAGTCTGCACCGACTGGAAGGATGCGGCGGTCGCGTCCATTGTCTTGAGGATGTCTTCGAGTTTCTGCGCAGAGGAATCAGATGGTGCGGCGGGCTTTGCGGCCACAGCGGCGGGGGCGGCAGCGGCAACGGCGGCGGGCGTTGCCGGTTTCTTTTTCTTGTCTTTCGCTTGCGCCGAAATCGTCGCAACCATCGCAAGCAGTACGACGGTAAATATTAGAACTCGCTTCATGCGGCTCTCCTCTTCCATGTTAGTAATACTGGAAACACCAGGTACAGCCGGAAGATGTGTTTTAGCCGCCGATTCCGCGGCGCACCCAAACTCTGTAGGCAACGATGTTGCCGTGAACATCTTGCACAGGCTCGTAGCGCTGAATCTTTACTTCTCCGGCGATAGGCTCGATGACGCTGATCAGGTCAGCCCTGATCTCAGCGTCTGAGTGGCCTTTAACGGCGGCAGCATCCACTCGATAGATGAACCCGCCACTCTTATCCGGGATTACCTGTACTCCGGTGGGATGCGGAGTGCGCTCTGCTGGTTTGTCCTTGAAATTGACATAGACGGGCGTGATGAAGATGAACACGAGAATGGCGGTAACCATGATGTCGTAATGCAGGTTGCCGCGCGGATGCGTCCACCAGATGTAGCCCCGAATTGTCTTCCAGATGCCCATGAATTCAGCTTAAGTCTATCACCACGAGAGTAGTGGTTTACAGCGTTCGCGGCGTAATACGGTCTGCGCCGATATAAGGACGCAACACGTCGGGAATGAGGACGCTGCCGTCGGCTTGCTGGTAGTTCTCAACGATAGCGACCCAGGTGCGTCCGATGGCCAATCCGCTGCCGTTGAGCGTATGCACCAGTTCGGTCTTGTTCTTCCCTTCCGGACGAAAGCGTATGTTGGCGCGTCGCGCCTGGAAGGACTCGAAATTCGAGCAGGAAGAGATCTCACGGTAGAGGCCCTGTCCGGGTAGCCAGACTTCGATGTCGAAGGTCTTGGAGGCGGAGAAGCCCATGTCTCCGGTGCTGAGCACCATGCGGCGGTAGTGCAGTCCGAGACGTTCCAGGACGGTCTCGGCGTGGCGCGTCAATTTTTCGTGCTCGGCGTAACTGTCTTCCGGCTTAGCGAACTTGACCAACTCAACTTTTTGGAATTGATGTTGGCGGATGATGCCGCGCACATCTTTTCCATACGAACCGGCTTCGCTGCGGAAACATGGTGTGTAGGCGGTAAGCGAAATCGGCAGCTTCGCGCCTTCGAGAGTTTCATCGCGATAGAGATTCGTGACGGGAACCTCGGCGGTGGGAATAAGCCAGAGGTCGCGATCGCCTTGAGGGACGCGGAAGAGATCGGCTTCGAATTTTGGAAGCTGGCCGGTGCCATACATGGATTCGGAGTTGACGAGGAATGGGGGAAGGACTTCGGTGTATCCGTGCTCGCGCGTGTGCAGGTCGAGCATGAAGTTCATGAGGGCGCGTTCGAGCTTGGCGCCCATATCCCATAAGACGGCGAAGCGGGCACCTGTGATTTTGGCTGCGCGCTCGAAGTCGAGCACGCCGAGCGCTTCGCCAATCTCCCAATGCGGCTTGGGTTGGAAATCGAACGCCGGCTTCGTTCCCCACTTCTTCACTTCGACATTGGCAGATTCGTCGCGACCGACGGGAACGCTCTGGTCAGGGACGTTGGGGATACCGGTGAGGATGCCTTTTAATTCGCCTTCCGAGGCCTCAACCTGCTTCTCGAGCGCGGGAATCTGCTCGCGCATCTGCTTGGTGCGCTCGATGAGTTCGTTCGCATCTTCCTTGTTCTTCTTCTTGCGCTGGATCTCTTCGGTCAGTTTATTGCGCTCGGCCTTGAGCGATTCCATCTCCTGGATGGCGGCGCGGCGGCGCTGGTCGATGGCGGGAAAATCCTTCAGCAATTCGCCGGGATCTTTGCCGCGGTTGCGCAGCATTTGTTCAACTTCTGGAAGATGTTCGCGAACGTAGGAGAGATCGAGCATAAGAGTGCGTCCGTCCTTCTTTGAATCCTTAACTTTACCGGAAATAGGCCTGCGGCACTAGCGCCGGCGAGGGAGATGCAAATGGCGGCGTCTGGCGAGGTTGGTGTCGTAAACTAGGAACGCCCATGTCCTCAAACCTGAGTCGTATAAGCGTTGTCCTTATTTTGATTGCCGTCCTGTGCGGCTCCGCGGTTGCTTCCGCCTATAACGCGCGTCCCAAGATTGTTGTTGTCATCGTGGTGGACGCGTTGCGTGAAGACCTGCTGGAGCGGTATCACGACCAGATGCCGGAAGGCGGCTTCCGCCTGTTTTTGGATAACGGCGCGTACTTCACCAGTTGCAATTATCGCTATGCGAACACGCGCACCGCGCCGGGCCACGCCACCATCGGCACGGGAACCTATACGCGCGGCCACGGCATCCTGGTGAATGATTATTACGACCAGCAGAAAAAGCGCAAGGTCAGCATGGTGGATGACGAGGCGACGACCGTGCTGGGCGCGAACATTGCAGGGGCAAGCGCTTCGCCACGACGTCTGCTGGCGGACACCATCGGCGACGAACTGAAGATGGCGACGCAGGGCAAGGCACACGTTTACGGCGTCTCGCTGAAAGACCGCTCGGCGATTCTGCCGGTGGGCTTTGCGGCGGATGCGGCCTTCTGGATCGACCACGGCACGGGAGCATACATCACTTCGTCTTATTACATGAAGAGCGCGCCCGCGTGGGTGACGGCCTTCAATGCCGCGGGGCATGTGACAAAGTTCCTCGACCGCGAGTGGAAGGATTCGGAAGACAAAGTGATGCGCACGACCGCGCAGCAGAAAAACGCGGACGGCACGGCCATGGACGTTTACTACCGGCTAGGCAACACGCCCTTCGCAAACGAATACGAACTGGAGTTTGCGCGCGAACTGGTGACGCAGGAAAAGCTTGGTACGGGCGAAGCTACGGACCTGCTGGTGGTGAGCCTCTCCGCGCCCGACGTGCTGGGACACAACGTTGGCCCGGACTCGCCGCAGCATCGTGCGATGCTGCTCGCACTTGACCGGCAGCTTGCGGATTTTTTCAGCTTCCTAGGACGGCAAGTGGGACTGGCTAATGTCGCCATGGTACTTACGGCCGACCATGGCAGCTCTCCGGTTGCGGCGGCGGCGAATGCAGTTCGCGAACCGGCGGAGCGCGTAAGGCCAAACGAATTGCGCGCGCAATGGAATGCCGCGATTTCCGCGAAGTTGAATCGCAAGGCGGAATACGTTTACGGAATGGAATATCCCATCGTCTACTTGTCCGAAGAAGCCTTCACTGCGGCAGGCGTGAAAGAAGCGGATGCCGAGCGCATCGCGGGCGAGGCCATGGCCGCAGGCGGCATGCGTCGCTACTACACCAAAACGCAACTGGCCGTGGGCGATGTGCCGAACAACGAAGAAGGACGGATGTATCTGAACTCCTATTCTCCCTACGCGGGATGGTGGGTGCTGGGCGTGCAACCGCCATTCTTTACGGGAGCGAATACGGTGCCGGCAGACCACTCCAGCATTTACAGCTACGACACGCATGTGCCGCTGGGCTTCTGGGGAATTTCCTTCCGCGCGGGGACGTATCGCGAGGCGGTGGAACCGGTAGACCTGGCGCCGACCTTGAGTTCGCTGCTGGGCATCAATCCACCGGCTAGCAGCACGGGACGCGTACTGCACGAAGCCTTCGTCGATAATCCGGCCACACCCAAGGAAGGACGCCGATGAGCACCAAGCAAACACCTGCGATAACAGGAGCGCGCGGCAATCAACAACTCGATATGTCCGTGCGTTTCGCGGGATTGACCTTCAAGAATCCGGTGATCGCCGCTGCTGGAACCTTCGGGTACGGAATCGAGTTCGAGGACATCGTCACGTTGGAACGGCTGGGCGGCTTCGTGGTGAAGGGACTTTCACGCGAACCGATGGCCGGGAATCCGCCGCCGCGTCTGTTTGAAACCGCTGCGGGCATGCTGAATGCGATTGGATTGCAAAACATTGGCGCGACTGCGTTCATCGAAGAAAAATTGCCACTATTGCGCAAGGTGCCGAACATTGCCTGCATCGCAAATGTGTTTGGGCACACGACAGAAGACTACGAACAGACGATCCGCATTCTGAACGAAGGCGAAGGCATCGCCGCTTATGAGTTGAACGTTTCGTGCCCGAATACGAAGCACGGAGGCATCGCGTTTGGGCAGGACCCGGTGCTGTTGCAGGAAGTGGTGGCGTGCGCGAAGGGTACATCGACGCGTCCACTGATCGTGAAGCTTTCGCCGAACGTTACCAGTATCCCGCAGATGGCGCGTGCGGCAGAAGACGCTGGCGCGGACGCGATCTCGCTGGTGAACACTTTCGTGGCCATGGCAATTGACGCGGAGACCCGAAGGCCGCGCATCTCGAACATCACGGCAGGCCTCTCCGGTCCGGCAATCAAGCCGATAGCACTGCGCATGGTTTACGAAGCGGCGCACTCGGTAGAGATTCCGGTCATCGGTATGGGCGGCATCTCGACGGCGGAAGACATTATCGAATTCATGCTGGCCGGAGCGGCGGCGGTGCAGGTGGGAACTGTAAACTTCTGGGATCCCTGCGCGTCGGAAAAGCTGGTGGACTCGCTGGAACGCTGGTGCCTGGAACATCGCATCGGCGACATCACGGAGCTGACGGGGGCGTTGAAGGTGGAGTAGTGAGCCGTGAGTAGCGAGTAGTGAGGAAGAGCAGATTGTGGTTGAGGAAGAGCAGTCGGGAGTAGCCCGAATAATTCACCACGAAGACACGAAGAAAACCTACTTCGGCAACAAATTCTTTTGTCGAAGTTCGGTGTGTGTGGCGCTACTCACTACTGATCTTCGCCTGTCCACTCGCTACTCACTACTGTTCTTCAGTGTTGCATCCTACCCGGCCTGAATCTCAAGAACACTTTCACTGCTACTGGGTGTTCGCCGTAGATGGGGCTGAGCGCGTCGGGCTTGGAGTAGAAGGTCAGGTCTGCGCCAAGTGCGATCTGCGTTTTCGCGTTCTGCACCAGGTCGCGCATGCCACCGAAGGTGTAGCCACCGATGCGATACGTCAGATGGCCAGGAAGACCGAGTTCGTCCTTGTCCACCAACTCCAGGCGCGTGTAGGCGTAGTTGCGCGCGGCGAAGTTGAGCGTGGATTCGGCGAGATAACTGTTCTGCGTCGTCTTCTCTGTCGTTTTTTCGTTGCGTCCCCAGAGCAGCGTGCTCGCCCAGTTTCCATTCGCCAGCGGACGGTTGTACTCGATGCTGGCGGTCTGGCGATTGATGTTCGTGGCTTCGAGGGCTTCGGGATGACGCAGGTGTCCGTAGCTGTACTGCATCGTCCAATTCGCCGAGGGAGCGAAGCTGACGCGTCCGGAGAAGGAATCCATGGGCGCGAAATCGAAATTGTAGCGACGTTCGTCCGGCTCGCGTCCGTTGAAAGCGGAGCCTTCCACCTTCACTTTGCCGACGATAAGGCCCGTGGTTACTACTCCGAACGAGATGTGCGTCGAGTCCTGCTGATGGTGTCCGAGCGGCGCGGCGGGAATGTCCCAGCCGCTGACGCGGTGCATGAAGGTCACAGGGCCGAGCGCGGGCTCTCCGGCGAGTCCGCCATAGAGCGACCATGCTACGTGCTCGCCCAAGGGCAGCACGTACCGCGCAGAGAGTTCGCCGAAGACATCGTGCGGATGCTGATGATCGATGAGTGGCGCGCCTTTGTAGGTTTCTCCGGTTTGGAAGAGTTGCGGGAATCCGGGATGCGGCGAGGTGAGCGATTCGGCGGAGAGCATCTGGCGGAACTGCAAAGTGCCGCGTCCGAGTTTGCGCTCTTCCATGAACATGAGCCAATTCATGGATTCGAATTTGCCCGCGCCACGGGGGCCGGTCGGTTTGTTGAACGTAAGGAAGAGCGAACCATGCGCCATGAGTTGCCACTGCCGGAACTTGGTCATCCACATGTATTCGGGCTGAGAGCGCGGAGACCATCCGGTGCCGGAGGAGAAGTTCAGTTCCTCGGCGTCGATGGAATCGGAGCCGTCCATCTGCATGCCGCCCATATCGGCTTTGTCCTGTGCTGGGGCGGTGGGCTGAGGCTGTTGCGCGGGCGCAGCGGGCATAGGCATGGTCATGTCGTGCGGATGCTCGGCCGGTTGCTGCGCGAAGGCCGCAAGCGAAAGGGACAGAAGTGCGATAGCAAGTTTGCGGAAGAACAAGATTAACCTCGTGCGTATGGAAATGTGCAACTGCCATGAAGACGTAGGAATGGGCGCCGTATTACACCTGTGCGGGAATTTATCGAACAAAAACTTAGATGCAGAAGATAGTTGGCGCGCTCAGTAAGCGGGAAAGGCTCACAGGGGCTGAAGCCCAATGCTGTTGGCGCTCTACGGCACGACTGAAGTCGCGCCCTCATACAGATCATTCTTGTTAAGTCGAGGCTAGCTTCCGCCGGAGATCTTCAGTCGCAATTCTTCGGGGATACGGTCGCGGATCTCTTCGGGCAGACGGTCGTGGACTTTTCGAGCGCCGAAGCGGGCGACATCGACCATGACCATTGGAGCGGGCGTGGAGACGGCGACGATAAGCCAGATGAGGGTGGAGAGAACGAATCCGCCGAGCGCGCCGAGCTCGAAGAGGAAAGCGTGGTGGGGATTGAAATGGCGTATGAAGGCGAAGGCGATGAGGAACATGACGGCCGAGACGGATGCCAGCACGATGAGTGAGATGTCGATGGTGCGGTGCAGGCGTTGGCGGGAACTGCAGTGTTCGCAGGCGACGAAGTGGGCTGCATAGTCGCCGCGCATCTCAGGCGTGATGCCCGAAATGTCGTAGCGCCATCCCGCGAGAATATTTCCCACTACCCTATCGATGCACTGGCTCATGTCTGCTCTACAACGTTATTGTCGGCAGAGAATCGTGCTGCGATGCAAGCAACAGGCGATTATGTATTAACGATAGCCGTGGCCCGAGCGCTTTCTCTGCACAAAGGCGCGCCACCTCGGGATGGTTATTGGCCTCCGAAAGGTGCGCCAAAATCAGGAACGCTGCATCTCCATCATAGTCGGTTGCGAGGAATTCTGCGAGAGCATCATTGGATAGATGTCCGTTGCGGCTCATGACGCGCTGCTTGAGCGACCAGGGGTAAGGTCCTGAGCGCAGCATCTCCAGATCGTGGTTCGATTCCAGCAGCAGGCCGTGGCATCCGCGAATCCAGTCCTTCACATTCGGCGGCATAAAGCCGAGGTCGGTGACAACGCCTAGCTTGATTCCCTCGGACTGAAAGGTGAAGCCGACGGGATCGATGGCGTCATGCGGAATGGTGAAGGGCGTGACCTCGATGCTGCCGACGACGAACTTGTGGCCGGACTCGAAGACTTCGAGGCGCTGCAGGGTGATGCGGCGTCCCTTGCTATCATGCGCCCAGCGCGACCAGGCGTGGTGCGTGGCTCCGGTCATGAAGACGGGGATGCCGAACTTCTTCGCCATCACGTAGAGTCCGCTGACGTGGTCGGAATGTTCGTGGGTGATGAGGATGGCCGTCATGGAGGCGGGATCGATACCGCGCTCCGCCATGCGCTTGCAGGTCTCCTTGCAGGAGAGGCCGATATCCACCAGCAGGGTGGTGCCACCCGCAGAAACCACGGAGCAATTGCCTCCGCTTCCGCTGGCCAGCACTGTGATGGAAACACCCATCTGCCGAGCATAACCGTAGTGGCTGTCGAACGGTAGTAACGATTTAGTCAACAGACGTGGAAAAGTCGAGGGAATAAGGGGGAAGGCTTAGGGGGGCTATTTGCTGGCCTGATGAGCCATCCACATTTCCCAGAGCTCAAAGGCGATTTGCGCGTATCGCTCAGGTGGACCTGCTATTTGATCATCGAACCAGCGAACGAACTCTTCATGGACAACTTTCTGCACGTCAGGGACGGAGTGGCAAGTGTTTAGACGAGGGAGGATGGTGCGAACCTCAGCCTCATATTCGTCTGTGTTGTCTTCAAAATTGATACCGATTGGGTCGTGGCGAAACAGCAGAGCTTCTGTCGAATCGAACAACTCGCCATATTGCGCTTGGAGGTGGCGCCGCTGTTCGATGCTTTCTTCACGCGCGTTGTCCATCTTTATTTTTCGGTCGATTTCCCTTGGCTCTTCTTTCTTTCCAAACATCTCCTTCATGAACATACGTCCGAACATGCCGCCGTAGGCTCCGGCGAATCCGGGGAGCATGATGAGGACGGAGCCGTAGATTCCGGCTCGGGTGAGGGTAACGTAATACTTCGCCAGGTTGGCGGCGATCATGACGATGGGGACGGCGAGTCCGACGATGAGCGTCCAGCGCCAAGGCTTGAGCGGGCGCATGAAGCCGAGAAACATCGTAGCCATCGTGACAGCCAGCGCGGTCAGCAGCGGGTCCTGCACGGTGACGTGGAGAAGGCCGCTGAAGATGCCGAAGAGGATGGCCAGCAGGTAGAAGAGCGGGGCGCGGGATGTGGTCGTTTCCGGCATTTGCTGGATCGGCGACTATTTTGCTTCCTGATAGTTGTAGAAGCCGCGGCCCGATTTTCTTCCTAGCCAGCCGGCGTCCACCATTTTGATCAGCAGCGGGCATGGACGATATTTCGGGTCGCCCAGGCCGGCTAACATGACGCGCATGATGTCGAGGCAGACGTCGAGTCCGATGAAGTCGGCCAGGGTGAGCGGGCCCATAGGGTGCGCCATTCCAAGTTTGAAAACTTCGTCCACGGCTTCCGGGGTGGCGACGCCTTCCATCACCGTGTAAATGGCTTCGTTGATGAGCGGCATGAGCACGCGGTTGGAGACGAAGCCGGGCGCGTCGTTCACTTCCACCGGAGTCTTTTCCAACTTGAGCGAGAGTTCCTTAACCAGGTTGAAGACTTCCTGTGTGGTGGCGAGGCCGCGAATGATTTCCACCAGCTTCATCATGGGCACGGGATTGAAGAAGTGCATGCCGATGACTTGCGCAGGGCGCTTGGTGACCGCCGCGAGCTTTGTGATGGAGATGGAAGAAGTATTGGAGGCGAGGATGACCTCGGGGCGGCAGATTTGGTCGAGGTCGCGGAAGATCTCCGACTTGATATCGAATCGCTCGGAGGCGGCTTCGATAATGAAGTCGCACGGGGCAAGCTGCTTGCGGTCGAGCGCGGTGGTGATGTTGGCGAGTGCAAGGTCGCGCTGCTCGGCGGTGAGTTTGCTCTTGGAAACCTCGCGGTCGAGATTCTTGGTGATGGTCTGCAGACCGCGATCGACGAAGCGCTGTTCGACATCGACGAGGATGACTTTGAAACCGCTCTTGGCGAAAACGTGGGCGATGCCGTTGCCCATGGTTCCTGCGCCGATGACGCCGACTGTCTTGATGTCGTTCACTGCCATGATTGCCTCGTCGAATTGGAAGGACAGATGAGTTTACCAAATGGAAGCTGTCAGCCGTCAGCTGTCAGCATTCAGACGACTGCGCTAAGAGGGACACCTAAATGAAAAGCCCCGAGCCGAAGCTCGGGACTTTGCACTTGCGAATCAAAAACTTACTTGGATCGGATGCCCGCCTTTTGCGCCACTTCCAAGCGGACTTCGGCGCGCTTGAGGGCGTTCATGGCGCGAGCTACATCGCATTCGGGATTCTTGAGCCACTCTTCGGCGCGCTGCTTGGCGGCCTGGGCGCGTGGCACATCGATCTCTTCGGGACGTTCCGCGCTTTCCGCGAGGATGGTCACCTTCGTCGGCAGCACTTCGGCGAAGCCCCACGCCACACTCAGCGAGTACGTCACGCCCGCGGATCTATAGGTGATCTCGCCGACGGAGAGTTCGGTGATGAGCGGAGCGTGTCCGGGCAGCACGCCCAGATACCCGTTCTTGCCAGGAATCTGAACCTCTTCGGCGACGTCCTTCACAACGAGTTTTTCGGGTGTAACGATTTCGAGTTCGAAAGTTTCCATGAAGCAGTTTCCAGTTCCCGGTTCCCAGTTGCCAGTTGCCGTTCGCTGGGAACTGGCAACTGGCTACCGGCAACTGATTCTTACGCCGTCACAGACGACTTCATTTTCTCGGCCTTTTCGAGCACTTCTTCGATAGCGCCAACCATGTAGAACGCCTGTTCGGGGATATTGTCGTGCTTGCCCTCGGCAATCTCCTTGAAGCTGCGAACGGTGTCGGCGACCTTTACGAAGCGTCCTTCGATGCCCGTGAACTGCTCGGCAACGAAGAAGGGCTGCGAAAGGAATTTCTGGATCTTGCGGGCGCGGGCGACGAGCAACTTGTCATCTTCGCTCAATTCGTCGATACCGAGAATGGCGATGATGTCCTGCAAATCCTTGTAGCGCTGCAGAATCTTCTTCACGTTGAGCGCGACGTCGTAGTGTTCCTGACCGACGATGCGCGGGTCGAGAATGCGCGAAGTGGAGGTCAGGGGATCGACCGCCGGATAGATTCCGATCTCGGTCAACGGACGCGAAAGCACGGTGGTGGCGTCGAGGTGAGCGAAGGTGGTTGCCGGAGCCGGATCGGTAAGATCGTCGGCAGGCACATAAATCGCCTGCACCGATGTGACCGAACCCTTCTTGGTGGAAGTGATGCGCTCCTGCAGTTCGCCCATTTCCGAGGCGAGGTTCGGCTGATATCCAACGGCGCTCGGCATGCGGCCAAGCAGCGCGGAAACTTCTGAACCGGCTTGCGTGAAACGGAAAATGTTGTCGATGAAGAGCAGCGTGTCGGCGCCTTCGAAGTCGCGGAAGTGCTCGGCCACGGTGAGTCCGGTGAGCGCGACGCGTAGACGGGCCCCTGGAGGCTCGGTCATCTGTCCGTAAATAAGCGACGCCTTCGACTTGGAGGGATCGCCGGGAGTGATAACGCCCGACTCCGACATTTCCAGCCAAAGATCGTTGCCTTCACGAGTACGCTCGCCAACGCCGGCGAAGACGGAGAATCCGCCGTGCTGCTTGGCGACGTTGTTGATCAATTCCATGATGACGACGGTTTTGCCTACACCGGCTCCGCCGAACAGACCAATCTTGCCGCCCTTCAAGAAGGGCTGGATGAGATCGATGACCTTGACGCCGGTTTCGAACATCTCGGCCGAGGTCGCCTGCTCGTCGAATGCGGGCGCCTGGCGATGAATCGGCATACGGATGTCGGACTTAATGGGACCAAGATTGTCCACCGGTTCGCCGATTACGTTCATCACGCGACCGAGGGTTTCGCGGCCAACGGGAACGCTGATGGGGCCGTCGAGATCGATGGCCTTCATGCCGCGAACCATGCCGTCGGTGGCTTGCATGGCAACGCAGCGCACGCGGCCTTCGCCGAGATGCTGCTGCACTTCAAGGGTGACGTCGATGGGCGTGGGCGAAACAAAGCCGTCGCTCACAACGCGGATCGCCTGGTAGATGGGCGGCAGATGATGCTCGGCAAACTGCACGTCCACGGCGGGTCCGGAGATCTGAATTACGCGTCCAATATTCTGTGCCATAAAAACCTTTTGCTTTCGGCTGCGAGCGATCAGCTCACAGCTAAATAAACTTGGTGGCTCAGCAGCTTATTGCGCTGCCGCGCCGGAAACGATTTCGATGATTTCCTTGGTGATGGATGCCTGGCGCGCGCGGTTCATGGTCAGCGTCAGAGAATCGATCATGTCGGAAGCATTACTGCTGGCCGATTCCATCGCCGTCATGCGGGCCGCGTGTTCGGCAGCGACCGATTCCAGCATGGAGCGATACACCTGTATGACGACGTACTTGGGCAACAGGGCGGCAAACAACTCTTCCGCCGACTGCTCGTAGATGTAATCCACGGGCGCGGTCCCGAAGGAAGCGGCGACACGATCAATCTCCGTGGTATCAACTTCCTGTGTGCTGACGCCGGCGTGAGCGGCGGCTTCGCCTGCTCGCCTGCGGTCTTCTTCCGTCATCTCCTCAGCCATGTGCGTTTCGCGTTCGCCGATCTGGCCGATGGGCAGAATCTTATCGACGACGAGGCGCTGCGCGATGACGGACTTGAATTCGTTGAAGACAAGATAAACGGAATCAATCTCGCCGCGCGTATAACGCTCGATCACGTTTTCCGCGATGGCGCTTACCTGTTCGAACTCCAGTTTGTTGAGAACGTTGACGTGCTCGCCGATGACCTGGATAAGGTCCGCACGGGTTTCCGCATCGGGCAATGCCGCCGGATAGCGGCGTCGAAGAAAGTCGCGGCCCTTGCGTCCGATGGCTTCGATGTCGATGTTCTTGCCGGGCTTGCTTTCGAGGAAACGGAAGGCGGCCTTCATGATGTTGCCGTTGAAGGCGCCGGCCAATCCCTTATCGCCGCTGACGACGATGACGAGAATATTGTTTTCCGGACGCTGCGCCAGCAGGGGATGACGCGCTTCGCCCGTGGCGGCGTCGAAGGTCTCCGCGCGCGAGACCAACGATTTCAAGACGTTGGTCAACATCTGCGCGTAAGGACGCGAGGACAACGCACGTTCCTGCGCGCGACGCAGCTTGGCAGCCGAAACCATTTTCATGGCTTTGGTGATCTGCCGCGTGTTGGTCACCGAGCGTATGCGCCGGCGAATGTCGAGTACGTTTGCCATTGTGCTTGCTCTTTACTTCGCCGTGCCAACGACGGCTGCGTGTTCGGCAGCGAAGCGTTCTTTCGCTTCTTTGATGGTCTTGTTCAAATCGGCCTTGATGGTGTCGTCCAGCGCCTTCTTCTCTTCAATGATTTTGAAGAGGCCGGGATTCATCGCCTCGATGTAGGAGAACAGGTATTTTTCAAAAGCGTTCACCTGCTCGACCGGCATGTCGTCGAGGAAGCCGTTGGTTCCGGCGTAGATGATGGTCACCTGCTTGTAGGCCGGAAGCGGCTGGAATTGCGGCTGCTTCAAGACTTCGACGAGACGCTTGCCGCGATTCAACTGCGCTTGCGTAGCCTTGTCGAGATCGCTGCCGAACTGCGCGAAGGCCGCTAGTTCGCGGAACTGCGCGAGTTCGAGCTTCAGCGTGGCGCCAACCTGCTTCATGGCCTTGATGGCGGCCGAGAATCCTACGCGGCTCACTGAAAGACCGACGTTAACTGCCGGACGAATGCCGGAGTTGAACAAATCAGACTCGAGGAATATCTGGCCGTCCGTGATCGAAATCACGTTGGTCGGAATGTAGGCGGAAACGTCGCCAGCCTGCGTCTCAATGATAGGAAGCGAGGTCAGCGAACCGCCGCCGAGCTTGTCGCTCATCTTGGCAGCGCGTTCCAACAAACGGGAGTGGAGATAGAAGACGTCGCCCGGATAGGCTTCGCGGCCCGGCGGACGGCGGAGCAGTAAAGAGATTTCGCGATACGACGCAGCGTGCTTGGAAAGATCGTCGTAGATGGTCAACGCGTGACGGCCGCTGTCGCGGAAGAATTCGCCGATGGAGCAGGCGGCGTAAGGCGCAATGTACTGCATCGGAGCGGGATCAGATGCCGAAGCGGAAAGGACGATGGTGTATTCCATCGCGCCGTACTCTTCGAGAATCTTCACCACTTGCGCGACGGACGAACGCTTTTGCCCGATGGCGCAGTAGATGCAAATCAGGTTCTTGCCCTTGCTATTGATGATGGTATCGAGCGCGACGGCGGTCTTGCCCGTCTGGCGGTCGCCGATGATGAGTTCGCGCTGGCCGCGGCCGATAGGAATCATGGCGTCGATGGCCTTGATGCCGGTCGCCATGGGTTCACGCACAGGCTGGCGATCGATAACGCCGGGAGCGATGCGCTCCACCGGAATGAACTCGGTGGTGTTGACCGGTCCCTTGCCATCGATAGGAACGCCCAGAGCGTTAACGACGCGGCCGATCATGGCGTCGCCCACAGGTACGCTCATGATTCGTCCGGTGCGCTTCACTTCGTCGCCTTCCTTGATCTCCGTGTACTCACCGAGCAGCACGGCGCCAACCTGGTCTTCTTCCAGGTTCATGGCGATTCCGGCAACTCCGTGCGGAAAGGAAAGAAGCTCGCCGGCCATGACCTTGTCGAGGCCGTGAACGCGAGCGATACCGTCACCCAGGCTGAGCACGGTTCCGACTTCGTCGACCGTGATCTTCGTTTCGTAATTCTCGATCTGTTCCCGGATGAGTTTTGTGATCTCGTCTGCTTTGATCTGCGCCATAAATTCCGTTCTCTAGTCCCGTTGCCGGGAAGAATGCTTTCTTCGGCATTGAGCCGCTACTGCGTGCGCTTACTCTGCGCTGAGTTGTTCCCTGATTTTTTCTAACTGGCCGCGGACGCTGCCGTCGTACACCGTGCTGCCGACGCGGACGACTGCTCCGCCCAACAGCTCCTGGTCGATGCCGTAATGCGCACGAACCTTTTTGCCAACCACGGTTTCCAGCTGCGCTTCCAGCGCGTGGCGCTCGGAGCTATTGAGTTCGCGCGAGCTGGTGACGGAGGCTTCCGCCAATCCCAAGCGCGTATTCAACTCGGTCTCAAATTGCCGGGCGATGATAGCGAGGGCATTGATGCGATGGTGGTCGATAAGCACCGCAACGAAGTTGCGCACCGAGCGCGACGAGCCCAGGCGTGCGGTGATGGCGTCGAGAAGTTTGCGCTTCTGGTCGGCCGGAACGGCGGGATTTTCCCACACTTTGCGGAGGTCGGCGTTCTGTTCGGCGAGCACTACGATGTCGCGCAGTTGCTGCACGGTCGCAGCCGAATCAAGTTTCTTGTCAAGTACTACGTCGGCAAAGGCGCGGGCGTAACGGCTGGTGATAGCTGCCATGTTTACTTGCCGTCCTTTCCGAGTTGATCGACGAAGCTGCGGACCAGGCCCTGGTCGGCGGCGGCATCGACTTTGATCTTCTTCGTCGCCAGGTCCACTGAAAGTTCCGCAACGAAGGCTTTCAATTCGCGCTGCGCGTTCTTGGAGGCCGAGGCGATTTCCTGCTCGGCGGCTTCGACGACGCGGCGGGCATCTTCTTCGGCGGCCTGCTTGATGCGGATTTCTTCGGTGGCGAAGTCGGCTTCCGCGGTAGAACGAAGCGACGCGACTTCTCCATCGAGTTTGGCGAGGCGGCTCTCAATGTCTCCGAGACGGGCATTGGCTTCGGCGCTGGCCTTCTTCGCGTCTTCCATTCCCTTCTGGATCATGGAGGTGCGGTCACGCATGGACTGGCCGATGTTCACCTTCTTCGACAATACCCACCAAAATAAGACGGCGAGAATCACGAAGTTCAGCGTGATGAAAATCCAATAAGCGACCGTGGGGTCGAGACCGGTCATTTTCGCCAGCTTGCGAACCATGGGCGACTGCTTGAACTCGGCACCTTCTTCGCCAGCGGCTTCTTTCGACTCTTCGCGAAGCGCAGCCTCGGGAACGCCGTTGGGGCCGTGTCCCGCCTGGTGTTCGGAAGATTCGGGCTTTACCGTCTCGTGCTCGACGCTGACCTTGTCGGCCGGTGCCGCCTGTTTCTCGGTGCTGGCTGCGGGAGCTTGCTGCAAAGTCGCGGCGTGAGCCAACGGGCTCAAGGCATCAATGGCAAAAAGCACTACTGCGAAAACGATGGCGAAGGTGAGAAAACGAAAGAATCTATTCATTATTGCCCGCCTACTGCCGGGACGCGTCCCGTACCGGCGGGTTGAAGAATGGCGCGGATGATCTCGTTAGCAAGGCGCTCGGACTCAGCCTGCAGTCCAAGTTTAGCGGTCGCCATGTCCTGCTGGAGGGCGGAGCGGGCTTGCTTGACCTGCTCATCGGCGCGGGCGCGGGCGGCGGCAACGGCTGTCGTGCGAGCCTCTTGCGCCTGCTTGCGGCGGGCTTCTTGCTGCTTAAAGAGAGCAACTTTGGCCTCGCGAAGCCGGGCTTCGTATTCGGCTGTCTTGGCTTCGGCGGCGGCGATATCGGCACGAGCCCTCTCCACCGCGCCTTCCGTGCGACCGCGGCGCTGGGCCAACATGGCCAGCAGAGGCTTGTGCACCAGGAAATGGTACGCCACGTACAAAGACAGCAGGAGCACAACCGTGGGGACGGCTCCGAGCAGTAATTCGCCTACTTGTTTTAAGATGAGATCCATTTCCTGTTCAGTGAACGCCTGCCGAGAAGTTGTGAGGGCTGTGGAACATTAAAAACTATCATTCTGCAGGCCAGAGTGTCAACGCGCCAAGGTGCCATTTTGCGCTTCTCAATGCCTACAAAAACAAGTATTTGCCCCACTTGGCCCTGCATTTTCCAGGAACTCCCGAGTTCGCTTGACTTCGTTCATGGGAGGGGTAGGATGTCTATATCACCTCCGATCCGTTTCAGGATCGAATGGGCTTGTGGCCAAGGAAATGTCACCGCTTCTTGGCCTCCAGCCCATTTTAATTTTCACCCGCTTTTGGTTTTCCCCCGCTGCTCTGCCTCCTAATTTGGCTTCTGCTAACATCCCAATCGTGAGTTTTCCCCGCACACTCTTTTTTCTGCTGATCGTCTTTTGCCTGACGCCTTGGGCGTCGCCTCCTCTGGCGCTCCTTGTCGGCCTTAGTTTCGCGGCCATCGCCGTACATCCGTTTCCCGGGCCGGCGCGTAAAGCGTCGAAATGGCTGTTGCAGGCTTCGGTGGTGGGACTGGGATTTGGCATCAGCTTCCAGCAGGTGCTGAAGGCCGGACGCAGCGGAATCCTCTACACGGCTTGCGGAATAGTTTTTGCGCTCACCCTCGGGTGGATACTCGGACGATTGTTGAAGGTGCTGCCCGTCCCCGCATTCCTGATCTCGACCGGCACGGCGATTTGCGGAGGAAGCGCGATTGCCGCCGTCGGCCCAGTCATCGGCGCGGACGACGCGGAGATGTCCGTCTCGCTCGGAACCGTCTTCATCCTGAATTCCATCGCCCTGCTTACCTTCCCGTTCATCGGACATTCGCTGGGACTAACGCAATCGCAATTCGGACTGTGGGCGGCCCTGGCGATACACGACACCAGCTCCGTCGTCGGTGCATCGGCCAAATACGGCGCAGAAGCGCTTGTGGTGGGCACGACGGTGAAACTGGCGCGCGCGTTGTGGATCATTCCTCTGGCGCTGGGGACGGCGGCCTTCCTGCGCGCACGCGCCAAGGGACGAACTGCCGTGGAAGGAACCAAGCACGCCTCGGTACAGATGCCGTGGTTCATCTTTATTTTTGTGCTGGCGGCGGTCGCGCACTCCTACATCCCGCAAGCGGCGCGCGAATTTGGATGGCTCTATTACGCGGGGAAAATCGGACTCGTGGTGACGCTGTTCCTCATCGGGGCAAGCCTCTCGCCGCGACAGGTGAAGCAGGTAGGACCGCGTCCGCTGCTGCAAGGCGTGATTTTGTGGGTCATCGTTGGAGTGGTGACGCTGGTGCTGATCAAGAGCGGAGTGATTGGGATTTAGCGAGAAGCAACGTCAAAGACTTTAACGCAGCGAGATAGGTTCTGGTATGGTCTGTTCACGCCAACTATGGAACTCTGCTCGGCGTGGGCGTAGAGTATTTCGTATGAGGCACGCACTTTTCGCGCTGTTGGTGGCAATCAACTTCGGTGCGCCCGCCGTCTTCGCTTGTTCTCTCGCGCAGTGGTTTTGCGCCAAATGTCCACTGATTTCACTGTTGTCGTCACCCATCGTAAGCAGCCCATCGCGGGTATTGAGGTAGAGGTGACGCCTAAGGTAGAGGTCACGCCTGCACAGACGGAAACAACGGCACGACCTGTGTTCATCGGCACAACTGACGAACACGGTACGGTTCATATTCGCGGCCTGCTACCTGGCAGATATTGGCTGACCGCGTTGCACCACGAGTTCGAGGCGGGGAAAGAATGGATTGAGGTGGTGCGGGTTTCCAACGCAAAGACCAAGAAACGTCTTGAGTTCGAGTGGGGAGACTCCGGGTATGAGACCCGCCGTGTGGCTGGCACTCTCACAGGACTTGTTCCGGGAGATACAGGCAACAAATTGATGGACATCGTTCACCCGAAAGAAACTGTGTACCCCGGTGTTTCCATCACGCTGAGAGCGGCTTTTTCCAACGAGGAATATCGAACCGTTTCAGACAGTACTGGTTTTTTCACTATTGACTCTGTGCCGGACGGCATTTACATCCTCACGATTGCAGGCGGGATGAAATCCATCGGCAGCACCGCAGATACGACTGCAATGGTCATGGACTTGACCCAAGGTGCGAGTCGAGACGCGCTCCCAATGCGACTACGGGACACCGGCTGCTATCGAACGGAGTTCCAATACCGTAAGTAACCCGGTCCGGCATGGGTGAAATTCTCTCCTGATAACGAGTTGGCAACACCCATGTATGCCAACGTCAGGCATACATGGGGCACCAAGACCATGACGCTCTCTGCTTATGGTTTTCTTCGTGTCGCCGTAATAGATGTTTCTTCTCTCAGTGCAGCAGAAACTCTTTCACTTTTCTCACCACCGATTCCGGGGCGTCCACTTCCATCTCTACAAATCCATCTTTGTATTCGCGTGAGTAGACGCGCGCTTTGCCTGCGAGTAGTGCCAGCGCCTTGCCATCGCCTTGTGGCACCGAGAGGCGCACACGCACGATTGGGTCTTGCGAGATGAGTTGGTCGATGGCCTCGAGAAGGCCCTTCATGTTGGTCGATTTCGCGGCGGAGACGTGGACCGCATAGGGCGAATCGATGAGTGACTCGCGTTGCGTCGGCGATAGCAGATCGATTTTGTTCATCACGTGTATGCGCTGCTTGGTTGCGGCTTCCAACTCGCTTAGGACGGACTCGACCTGCTCCTTCTGCTCGGCCGCGTAGGGACTGGTTGCGTCCGTTACATGCAGCAGAAGCACGGCGCGCTGCACCTCTTCCAGCGTCGCGCGGAAGGATGTGACGAGCGTGTGCGGCAGGTTGCGGAGAAATCCCACCGTGTCTGACAACAACACCTGGCGCTTCGACGGCAAGGTGATGGAGCGCAGCGTGGGGTCGAGCGTGGCGAACATCTTCGACGATTCAAGCACTCCGGCCTTGGTGAGGGCGTTGAAGAGCGTGGATTTTCCGGCATTCGTGTATCCGACGAGCGCGACCGTGGCAACGGGAACGGACTCGCGACGCTGCCGCTGTTGCGAACGGATGCGCTTCACGTTCTCCAGCTGTTCTTTCACGTGGCGTATGCGCCGATAGATTTTTCGGCGGTCGGTCTCCAGCTGCGTCTCACCGGGACCGCGTGTGCCGATGCCTCCGCCTAGCTGCGACATTTCTTTTCCGCGTCCGGAGAGACGCGGCAACATGTAGTCGAGCTGCGCGAGTTCCACCTGCAACTGTCCTTCACGGGTACGCGCGTGGCGGGCAAAGATGTCGAGGATGAGTTGGGTTCGGTCGATGACGCGGCAATGGAGTTCGCGCTCGACGTTGCGTTGCTGCGAGGGCGATAGTTCGTGGTCGAAGATGACGAGGTCGGTCTCGGCCGATTTCGCGGTGGCGGCAATCTCTTCCAGCTTGCCGCGTCCGATGAGGGTTGCGGGATCGGGACGGTCGCGTTTCTGAATGAATTCGCCGACCACGTTGGCTCCGGCGCTGGCGGCGAGTTCGCGTAATTCCGCAAGCGATTCTTCGGCGGTGAATGGAACGCCGGTGGTTTCGTCGGGCGGTGCGGTCTGGGTGGCGGCATTGCGAGCGGCGCGCGCGCCAGCCGGGATCGGGCCGGTGCGTCCGACGCGGGCTCCGGTGGCGGGCGTTTTGGCCTGCGGATCTTTCTTCTCTTCGTCGCGTTTTTCGCGATGTAGCGCTCGATAATCGAGTCCGACGAGGAAGGCGCGCTCTCGTTCATCCGCCGCAACGGGGGCTCTGCCCGGCGGGAAGGAACGGCGCAAAGCCTTCTTACTTTCGCGCTTTTCTTCGATGGGTTCGCCTTCTATCGGTTCTTCTTCGATGGGTGGTTCGTTTTTGCTTCGCCGACTCAATGGAAAGCCTCTGTCTTCTGTCTCTTACGGAGTGGCGCAAACAAGAAAAGCCTTTCCCTGGGAAAGGCTTTTCAGGTCGCGAACCACGAGCCTAAACCTTGCGCCTTAGGGGGCGCGGTATTTTTTCCAAAATTGCATTTCCGCTGCAAGAAGTAGATTTTCTCTGGCTTCCTCGCGGGTTATTTCAACGACTTATCCCTCGGTGGTGACGGGAGTGGTGGGCGCGGAGGATTGTCCGGGCGTCACCGTTCGTGTTTCGCGCTCCGCTGGATGCATGGGACGCGCCATCACCACGGTTGAGATTGCGTGCTTGAAGATGAGCTGCTCCTGGTTATTCGTCTCCAATACAACCGAGTACTTGTCGAAAGAACGTATGCGGCCTGAAAGTTTCACGCCACTCAGCAAGTAAATGGTTATGACTGCCTTATCCTTGCGAGCTGTATTGAGGAACGAGTCCTGGATGTTCTGTGCTGGCTTGTTGTCCATCGCTCAGTGATCTCCTTGTTTCGGAACAGCCAAACTGCCACGTGACGCCGGTGTTCTGCCTTCACGTGTTAAACAGTCAAATACAACAGTTGTTGCGCTAAAAAGGTTCGCAGGCCGGCGCAAATCGGCGGGCGGACAGTACTGCTCCCTAACGATACGGCTAGACACGCGCAATTTCAACTCTACGACGCAAACGTGCGGCGTTATACAATTTCCGCAACATGGAAGTGCAGCCCTGCAGGCCCCAATCCTGTGCTGCACATGGGGGAATAAATGCTCATTTCAGGAACTCTGGCTTCGATGAACTGCGTCACGACGGCCTTTGCGTCTGCTGTCTTAGCGCCGGTGATTGCCATACCGGAAAGCTCGACCGCTAACCTGCTCATCGTTCTCCGCTTCGTTCACCTGGTTGCGGGCATTGCATGGGTGGGGCTGCTGTATTTCTTCAACCTCGTCAACATTCCCTTCCAAGCCGAACTCGACCCGGCTTCGCGCAAGACGGTGGTTCCTCTGCTGATGCCGCGCGCGCTGTGGTGGTTCCGCTGGTCATCGGTACCGACGGTGCTGGCCGGAGTCTGGTACTGGATGATCATCGTGGGCACCGACAAACGCGGCGCCATCGCCCAAGGCTTTACGGCGGTGAGCGGCGGGATGGCTATCGGAAGCTTCTTCCTTATCTGGACGGTGGTTGCGGTAGTGATGGTCGGCATCTTCAGCATGGGCAAGCTGAACGACAAGCCCGCGCTGCTGGGAATCATCTTCGTAGTGCTGATCGCGGGCGCGTCCTACCTCTATGTTTCGTTGAACTCGCATGGCTGGGAGAGCAATAAGTTACTCGCCATCGGCATTGGGGGAGGCATGGGTTGGGTGATGATGATGAACGTCTGGGGCGTGATCTGGCGTGCGCAAAAGCGGCTCATACAGTGGACGGCCGAAGGCACGACTTCTCCGCAAGCGGCGAAGCTGGCGAGAATGAGCTACGTGGCGTCGAGGACGAACTTCTGGCTCTCGTTCCCGATGCTGTTCTTTATGGCGATGGCTTCGCACTGGGTTGTGCTGGTGTAAGGAAAAATTGCGCGAGAGTGGTTAAGAAAGCTGAAAGTCAACGTCCACCACGGAGACACGGAGTTACGGAGAAAGGCGGGTTAGGGGGGTTGCGTTGGAGGTTCACCACGAAGGCACGAGAAAGGCGCAGGAAGCAAGGCCGGTAGGCGATCATGCTCGTTTTTGGGTTGGATGGGATTCGTTCTGCCCGGTTTGACGGATAATGGCGTTCATCCCATCCCCACAAGCGGCAACGTTCTCGCGCCTGTTGAATTCTCCTGCGGTCTAGAAGATCTTCCAGACGAAGTGGGCGAGCAAGGCAAACAGCAGGAGCATGAACGCGCTTATCCAGACCAGGAAGTTAATCGTCAGCTTTGGGGATTCGATTTCTTTCTTGTTCATGGCATAAGGATACACAGATAAGTTGTACATCGCTGGCAGATTGCGCTTCGCGAGTTCTTGGACCCACCACTGCCGGAACGACGGGGTTCCGGCGCAGACGGGGAAAAGCAAACGTCAAAGCGTTTGGGTGACGTCTTCGATTGATACTTTCAGGGCTGCCCTGGCCCATGGATATTTGTTCTTTACGGTTTCAAATTCTGAACCTGTGGAGAGGAATTCAGCTGTTCCGGTGATGAGGAACCCGGTGCCGGGACCGCGCCGTCCTTCTACCTCGCGACTTCCCATGGAGAGCAGGAGGGCGTTGTTCTCTGATACGTTCTTTTCCGTCCTGTTCATTCCGCCAACGGGCAGCAACAGGTGTTCCTCTGCCGTGATTTGCACGTAGCTGTTCCAGGTGTTGACCAGGTGAGGGCGACCATCGGTGCCTTGCGTCGCAATCGCGACGACGCCTTCGTGCTTTAAAACCTGCAGTAATTTTTCGGGCAACATGTCGGTCTCTCCGAAATCTTCGTTATTTAAATCAAAATCAAGGCCCCACCTATACCAACGTCGGGCCTAGTAGACACCGTTAGAGTTTCGTAATTCTAATTGTAGAACTCTGCGACGGCCTGGACTACGCGGTGCTGCTCATCTTCCGTGAGTTCGGGGAAGATGGGGAAGGCGAGGACTTCGGCGGCGGCGCGTTCGGATTCGGGGAGATCGCCCGGGCCATAGCCGAGGTAGGTGAAGCATTTCTGCAGATGCAACGGCACGGGGTAATAGACTTCGCTGCCGATGTTGCGTGCGGCAAGGAACTGGCGCAGATGGTCGCGACGAGGCACGCGCACCACGTACTGATGAAAGATGTGCGAGGCTTCGACGACGGTCTCGAGCAATTGCACGGGACGGTCGGGGTCGGGCATGG
Source organism: Terriglobales bacterium (assembly GCA_038236965.1). Lineage (GTDB taxonomy): Bacteria > Acidobacteriota > Terriglobia > Terriglobales > Acidobacteriaceae > JBBRZF01. Next base: position 26,598 of record JBBRZF010000004.1, read on the forward strand.
TTATCTCGCCCGGCAGGGGGCGGCCTTGCGAGAGTCCTGCGTTCTCAAACAGCTGGTCGTACAAGGAAGCAATCTCGCGGCGGCGCAGGTTCCACTGGTCGAGGTGCTGCATCTTCACGCGCAGGATGGCGGCTTGTATGGCGTCGAGACGGCTGTTCCAGCCAAGCTCCTCGTGGTAGTAGCGACGGTCGCTGCCGTGTGCGCGGAGGCGGCGGACGCGGGCCGCGATACCGGCGTCCATGGTGGTGACCATGCCGCCGTCGCCAAAGGCGCTGAGATTTTTCGTGGGATAGAAGCTGAAGCCGGCGGCCTTGCCGAGGGAACCGGCGCGGCGTCCGCGCCAAGTTGCGCCGAAGGCTTGCGCCGCGTCTTCGACGATGGTGAGTTTGAATTGCGCGGCAAGAACATCGAAGTCATCCATGCGGGCACACTGTCCGTAGAGATGAACAGGCATGACGGCCTTCACGCGCTGGTCTCCGGTGGAGGTGAGGTAATGCTCGACCAGTTTGGCGTCGAGATTGAGGGTGCCGGGTTCTATGTCCACAAATACGGGTCGTGCTCTGCAACGCACGATGGTGGAAGCTGAAGCGAAGAACGTGAACGGCGAGGTAATGACGGTGTCGCCGGGGCCAACGCCGGACGCTTGCACGGCGAGCCAGAGGGCGTCTGTACCGGAGGCGCAGGAGATGGCTTCGGCGGCGCCGGTATAGGCGGCGACTTCGCGCTCGAAGCTGAGGACCTCTTCGCCCATGATGAGGTGCTGCGATTCGCAAACGCGCTGGATGGCCGGCATGACTTCGGCAGCGATGGTGGCGTACTGACGCTTGAGGTCGAGCGTGGGGATGGGCTCTTGCGAGGCGGCGACGGTCGGCGGCAAATTCAAATCAACTGGTTTATTCAACGTGGGTTCCGTTAACGATCCTTCGCGTAGTGGTTAACAAGTGCCGAAAGTCTACTTTGGGGCGGTACTTATGTCAGTATCCTTGTGCGCGATGATATGCGGCCAAGGAGGCTGGGGAGCGCCTTTTTGCAGGCAAGCCTGCCATTCGGCGAGTTGCGTGCGCAGGCCGTGAATGTCGAGGGCGGCGAAATCCTCCGGTGCTTCGGCCAGGTTGCGGCAGGCGCGTTCATGCACGGAACGCGCGCCGTTGAGATTGGAGCGGGAGTAGTGGTGCATGGCGACGGCGATCTGCACCAGTCCCTGGTAGAAGCGTTTGGTTTCTGGCGGAGAGGCGCGCCAGACGTCCTCCAGCACCTCGTGGGCGTCGTAGAAACGCTGGGCGTTGAGCAGTTCGACGCCGTGAAGAAGTTCGTCTTGCATCCCTTTCATTGTGTCATACGGCAGCGCTGCGAGCGCAGAGCGGGATGTCGAACTTGCGTAGGTGAATTTTGTTTGCAGGTTGGGCTTTACGAATCCAGGAACTCTGCTGCTCTGCTCGACCCGTGCCAATGGATTGCGAGTCCCACCAAGAGCGCTTACACAACCTGAATAGTGAAATGGCAGCTCTGGAGGATTGCATTCCCTATATGACCGCCAGAACGCAAGTTCTTATAGAAGAACAACTTGTGCTGACGCGAGAACGAATTGCTATTTGAGGCACTCCCGCTGCGAACAAAAGCTGCCACCGCGTAAGTACCCTGCTCCGGCAATCCCCACCTGTTCTGCCTGTTTTTGCCCTGAGCCGTAAGCCATCCAGCGGACTTTGCCCTGAATCCAACTTGAGGATTGGAGCGAATAAATGGCTGAGAAGGTGAAAACACTGAATCTGCAAAGGGATTATAAACAATTCCTTTACTTCATTGATGGGAATGGCAACGTCTGCCAAAAGCCAAAGACTGGGAAAGGCGATTCGCAGGTGCTGGTAGAGAGCGCCGTGGATCGCGATAATCAGTTTCTATATTTTATCGACAAAGAGGGTGATGTATCGCGCTCGCCACGCGGCACGAAGAAGAAAGCTGCCTGACGTCAGCCTAAATGGACGAGTCCGGCTGGAACATGTGGATCTTCCGCGACGGGCGGAAGCCTGTTAGAGGTGAGTGGCTGATAGAGGGCCTCTGCGATTCCCTGCTGCGCTCTTCGGTGGATACGCTCTCGGCGCTATTGTGGGCCGGAGAAATGGAATGTGCGCTGAGCGACTCGTCGTCCCCCGACGAGTTACTTGCGAAGAAGGTTACGGACGAGCTTGCTTACGCGCTGCTGACCGGCGCATTGCCCAGAACAAAAGCGTTGCTGAACGAAATCCGCAAGATAGCGATGCCGGCGGAGGTTCGCGTCTCCGTGGCGGAGAGCTTCGCGTATTACGCGCTGCATCCGCTGAGCTTTGCGAAAACGGCTGCGCAGGTCGCGAAGAGCGGATCGGTGCGGGTGGTCGGCATCCGCAGCATAGGGATTACGCTGTCGGCGATGGCTGCGGCTGGATTGCGAGCCAAAGGATTGGACGTTGCGCGAATGACGGTGCGTCCGACGGGGCATCCCTACGATCGCGAATTGGCGCTTACGGAAGAACAGCGGCGATGGGTGGCCGATGCGCTGGACGCAGAGTTTCTGGTGGTGGACGAAGGGCCGGGATTGAGCGGCTCGTCATTTCTGGCGACGGCTGAGGCGCTGGAGGCTGCGGGAGTCGCGAAGGAACGAATCACCTTGATCGGGACCTCAAAGCCTGTGCCGGAACATCTGCGGGCAACGGATGGGGCGGAACGCTGGCGTCGTTTGCGCGCGGAGTTTGTGTCGGGCGAGCCAATGCTGCCGGAAGGAGCGTCGCTGTGGATTGGCGGAGGCGAATGGCGTTCGCACTTTCTGCGCGGGGCGAAAGTTCCCGGTGCGTGGTTGCAGTTGGAAGCGCGAAAGTATCTGTCGGCGGACAGGAAGCGATTCTTCCGCTTTGAAGGGTTTGGGCGTTACGGCACGGAGGTAGGAGAGCGGGCGCTGCGGATGGCGGAGCTAGGCTTCTCGCCAAAATACCTGGGAAACATGCAGGGCTTTGGCTGCTACGAATTCATGGAAGGCACGGCGATGACGTCGGACGCGGTGTCGGACGAGTTGATTCATAGGCTGGCTTCGTACTGTGCGATGCGCGCGCAGGAATTTGCGACCGGGGCGGAGCCGGGTTCCGAGAACGAGAATATGTTGCGCCACAACTGGAAGACCATCTTCGGAACGGAGCTGGGCAAAGAGACGCGACTGGAAATCGTGCGTCCGGTGATTGCCGATGGGCGTATGCTGCCGCACGAATGGATGCGCGCAGGCGATGGCGTGATTTACAAAGTGGATGGCACGACGCACGGCGACGACCACTTCGCGCCCGGACCGTGCGACATCGCGTGGGACCTGGCAGGAGTCATCGTCGAGTGGGAGCTTGGCGAAGAGGCGCGCGAGAATTTTGTTGCAGAGTATGAGAGGCTGTCGGGCGATGATGCTCGTCCGAGGCTGGGTGCGTACCTGCTGGCATATGCGACGTTCCGATGCGCGTATTCGAAAATGGCAGCGCAGGCTATGGGCGGGACGGAAGAAGAGATGCGGTTACAGCGGGACTATGCGCGGTATCGGGAGGAGATCAAAATCCACCACGGAGACACGGAGACGCAGAGAAAAGCAAGACGGGCAGAGGGGGCGGTGGTGGGGGAGAGCAGGTCCGTCGCGTGACGCAGGGAAGACAAAGGAAAGCATAAGCGGCGGACAACTCAGCGGGCTTCCCTGATTAGCGTTTCTTCTTTTTCTTCGCAGCTTTGGATTGCTTGTTTACGTCTTTAGCGGCTTGTTTGGCGGGAGCCGGCTTCTGCACGACTTCGCCGGGTGCGAGAACGCGTCGCACGAGGGGGCCGTTCATCTTGTACTTGCGTTCGCCGGTAGTGCCGTCTTCGTTCTTCACGTGGACGGTGAAGGTGGGCAGCGAGCCCTCTTTGTCGAAGTTTTCCATGCCGGTGGACGCCGGGAACAAGCCCCAGAGATTGCGTTCGCGATAAGCGGTTTCGTAACGATGCTTTCTCACGTTCCAACTGAAGACGCGAAGCTGGTTGTAGTCGAAGGGCATGCCGTCCTTGTTCTCGGAAAAGAGCACGAGATACTGGGGCACGTCTTTGTCTTCGTCGTGCACCCGGCTGATGATGAGAGACGCCATGACGCGCTGGCCTTCGGCGTATTGGGCGATCTCAAGAGGCACGTCGAGATCGATCATGCGGGCGAGCACCCACCCGACGCGTCCCTGGGAATTCCGGACCAGCCAGAAATCGTCGTAAGCCTTCGGCGTTTCGTCCGCAGGAGGTTTGGGTGCGACGGCGATTTCGACGTCGGGCTTGCCGTCCTTGTCGGCGTCTTCCGGCACGGGCTTGGCGTTGGCTTTCGCTTTCGCGGCGGTGTTGTCGGTGTTCTTGGAACCTAGCTTTTGCGTGGGGCGGGCCGTCACCTGTTTGGCGACACGCTCGCCGATGGCGCGCTTCATGACTTCAATCTTCTCGCCGTCGGCTAGCTGATAGAGCTTTTCGGAATCGCGAGCGGCGGTGATGTGCATGTTGAGTTCGGCGCGCGTGGTGCCGTGTCCGAGGACAGGCGCATTTTTACATTCGTCGGCTAACTTCTGAAAGCCGGTAAAGATGTCTTCGCCGACAAGGAGGCGCTGCTCCATCCATCCCTCTTCGCCACGCGGAGTGCGTACGCGAACGAATCGCTTCTGGTGCTCGAGTATCTCTACGCGATCTCCATTTTTTACCAGGCCGACCTTGTTATAGATGGCGGCGACCCGGTCGCGCAGATTCACCTGCGGCGCAGCAACGTAGGCGACTTCCTTGGACTGGAGCGGGCCACGCTTGCACGACGCGATGGTAAGCAAGGAAACGAAGACGAGCAAAAGGATGACGCGCGCAAGTGCGCGTGAGCGGGAGTGGGCACCTGATAAGAGCGGACGTGTCACGAGACTGAGAACAATATTACACCGGAGAGGATGAGTTGATGGAAATGTAAAGGCACAACGAAGGGGTGGACACGGAATAAAACAATCCACCACGGAGACACGGAAAAGGCGGAGGGCGGCGAGCAGGGGCTAAAGCCCGAATTTGTTTGGCATCTGGATGGCACGACTGAAGTCGTGCCCTGATACAGAACTCGTGCGTAGAAAGTCCTTGGAACCGAATAAAGAAACGTCGGTTGCGAACGGGGGGGGGCGGGGCGATGCAGGACTAGTTCGGCGCTGCAGGAGAAAGCCCCGTCGGTTCGTGACAGGGCTGTCTGTAGATTGAGGGTGCGGTCGCGAGCGAGGGCGCTCGCGCCACATTGAGAACACTTACATCTAGCACATCATCTATCAGAGAACATCCTCCATCCGAGGATCATCAGTCGCCGAAGCCGATGCCTATGGATTTGGCTGTGCGCACCATTTCGCCGTCGGGATCGACGGTCTTCAGTCGGCCGATGGCTTCGGAGATTTCGACGACCTGTACTTTTGCATCGCGCAGGGCGACCATCTTGCCGAAGCCGCCCTGGGCGATGAGATCGACGGCGGCGACCCCGAAGCGCGTGCTGAGGATGCGGTCGAAAGGAGTGGGGGAGCCTCCGCGCTGCACGTGTCCGAGGACGGTGACGCGGACTTCCTTTTTGGAGACCATGCCGATGGCTTCGCCGATGACGTTGCTGACGGCGCCGGTGCGCGGGACTGCTCGCTTTTCGTGGTCGAACTTCGCCTTGAGATCGGCGGGCATCTTGATGCCTTCGGCGATGCAAATGATGGTGAACTTCTTGCCGAAGATGCTGCGCTGGTTGATCTGTTCGCAGACGCGGTCGATGGTGAACGGAATCTCGGGGATGAGGATGATGTGGGCGCCTCCGGCGATGCCAGTTTCGAGCGCGATCCATCCGGCGTCGCGTCCCATGACTTCGACGATCATGACGCGGTGATGCGATTCGGCGGTGGTGTGTATGCGGTCGAGCGCCTCGGTGGCGGTGCTGAGCGCTGTGTCGAAGCCGAAGGTGATCTCGGTGGCGCAGAGATCGTTATCGATGGTCTTGGGAACGCCGACGACGGGCAGTCCCTTGTGGAAGAGGTCGAGGCCGATCTTCTGGGTACCGTCGCCGCCGATGACGATGAGGCAATCGAGGCCGAGGGCCTTGGCGTTGCGTATGACGTCGTCGGACAAGTCGCGGACCGTGTTCTTGCCTTCGGTGTTCAATTTGTAGGCGAAGGGATTGCCGCGATTGGTGGTGCCGAGGATGGTGCCACCGCGAGGCAGGATTCCGCTTACATCTTTGAGGGTGAGCGGGATGGCTTTTTCCGGCCAGATGAGGCCGTCGAAGCCGTCGCGTATGCCGATGACGTCGTAGCGATACTTGAGGATGGCGGTCTTTACGGCTCCGCGAATGACAGCGTTGAGTCCGGGGCAGTCTCCGCCTCCGGTGCAGATTCCAATCTTTCTAATCTCATTCATAGGCAGGCAGTGCGCAGTAAAGGATAGATGGCATGGACTTAAGCTCCCGAGTTTACAACATCGGCAGAAAAGCCATACTGCTGCACTATGAGTCCCGAGATGCCGGGCGCGTTGCGCGTGCGAACTACTGGACGGTGACGGAAGTATTCACGGTGATGGTGGCGGTGGAGGTGGTGGCTGACGCGGTGACGGTCGCGGTTCCCGCCTTTACGCCGGTGGCCAGCCCCGAGCTGTTGATGACGAGAATAGAAGTGTCCGACGAGGTCCACGCAACCAGCGAGGTTATGTCCTGCGTGGTGGTGGTGCTGTCGAAGTTGCCAGTCGCCGTGAATTGCCGGGGTGTCCCGTTGGTGATGGTGGGGGCGGCGGGCGCGAGGGTGATGGAGGTAAGCGCAGTGGCGCTGACGTTGACGGCGGCGCTTCCCTGCACATTCTGAGAAGCGGCGGTGACGGTGGAACTTCCGGCGGCAACGGCCGTGACGATTCCGACGGCGCTGACGGTGGCAACCGTAGTGTTGCTGCTGGTCCAGGAGGCGCTGCTGGTGATATCGGAAGTAGTGCCGTTGCCGTTCACACCAGAGGCGGAGTATTGCTGGGTTTCGCCAGCCTTCATGAAACGACTGGTAGGGGTTACGTTGATGTGGTCGAGAGAACGCTCAGACGGGAAAAATCCGTCGCAAGCAGCAGTCGTCAACAGCATGAGGATCACGAAAAAAAAAGCGGCAAAACTAGTAATGCGACGATTGTGATTATGAGTGCGCGAGTTCATTCATCCCTCGTACGAACACAGGATTCTATCAAAAACAGTGTTCCCACAATGTAAAGACTGGATTCCGGGGAAAAGGTTGCGGTGTCACGGCTAGATAATGCGATTTTCTCCGGAACGAGAGATGCGTTCGTCGATGGGTTTTCGACCGGCAAAACCCTCTTCAGGGGTGTGCCAATGGGTAATGGTGGCCTCACCCATCTTCCAGCAGAGGAGGATGGTCTCCTTGCCGACGAGGCAGGGGAAATCGAGCAGACCGATGTCTAAGTCCTTGACCTGTACGCCGATAGCATTGATCTCAGCGAAGGCGTCCTTGGCTTTCCGAAGCGCCTTGTCGCGTTCGGCGCGACGATGCGCCCAGCGCTCGATGGCGACGAAGGTTCCGCCGAGCAGGAGGATGCGTTCGGAAAGACTGGAAAACTCCGCATCGATGCACTCGATCAGGCTCTTGCTCTCGATGGTGGTACGCAAGAGAGATTCCAGGATCGGCAACAACGATTGAGCTTCTTGCAAGGTGAACGTGCGGTCGGACATCTGTAGGGATAGTTTACTACGGAGGCGGCGGAGGCATTGCAAATTGCGAAATGCGAATCGGGAAATCTGAAAGTCAGAAGCCAAGACTTTGAATTCAGATTTCCCGATTCGAAATTACCCGATTCGCAATCGTTCTACTGGATTTCCAGCATACGGTCCAAGGCTACTCGCGCCCAGTGTTTCACGTCGTCCGCTACCTTGATCTGATTGACGATATTGCCGTCCACCAAATTCTCCAAGGCCCAGCAGAGATGCTGCGGAGAGATGCGATACATGGTGGTGCAGAGGCAGCCGGAGTCGTCAAGCGTGATGATGTGCTTGTCGGGATTCTCGGCGGCCAGGCGGTTGACGAGATGGATCTCCGTACCGATGGCGAAGGACGAACCTGCGGCGGACTCGCGCACGAGTTTGCGCAACTTGTCGGTGGAGCCAGTGTCGTCTGCCTTCTGACAGACCTCCCATCGACATTCGGGATGGACGATGACCTTCATCTCAGGATATTTTGCGCGGACGTGGTCGACGTGTTCCGGCAAAAAGCGCTGATGCACGGAGCAGTGTCCCTTCCAGAGGATGACCTTGGCACGGCGCAGGCTCTCGGCAGATTGGCCGCCTTGCAGCGCGTAGGGATCCCAGACGACCATTTCGTCGAGCGGGATGTTCATGCCGTGACCGGTGTTGCGTCCGAGATGCTGGTCGGGGAGGAAAAGGATTTTTTCGTTCTGCGCGTAGGCCCAATCAAAGGCTCCGCGGGCATTGGAGGATGTACAGACGACGCCGCCACGCTCTCCGCAGAATGCCTTGATGGCGGCGGTGGAGTTCATGTAGGTGATGGGCGTAACGCCTTTGCCACCCTGGTCGGTGATGCCGAGGGCGACGAGTTGGTCCCAGCAGGCCTCCACCTGCGAAACTTCCGCCATATCGGCCATGGAGCATCCGGCATTGAGGTCGGGCAGGATAACGACCTGTCCGGGACGCGCGAGGACATCGGCGCTTTCGGCCATGAAGTGCACTCCGCAGAAGACGATGTAGCGTCCGCGCGCGTTGGCGGCTTGCTGGGAGAGTCGATAGGAATCGCCCTGAATGTCGGAAAAACGGATGACTTCGTCGCGTTGGTAATGATGTCCGAGGATGACGAGTTCGGAGCCGAGCGTCTGCTTGGCCGCGAAGATGCGCTCATCCATCGACTGGTCAGGTAGCACCAAATAACTGTCGAGGGAACACGATGTGTCGCCGGGCACTGCTGTAGCCAATTTAAGTCTCGCCTTCAGCTCCGGGCTTGGCGCTCGGAACGGGGATGTTGAAAGCTTTCACGGCTCCAGCGGGCGCGCATACTTCCCGTCCGCGGGGATGTTGAAGCCGATTACTGCTCTACAAGACTAATGATGCCCGAAGATAGCGGTCGGACGCAAGTATTCCTTAGTTCCCAGTTCCCTGGTTCAGAGTTGCTACCCCCCGATGTGGACCATGGTGCGGCTAGCGGACTGGAAGCCGGGTTCGCCGATGTGGTGGCGCTCTTCTTTTTGCTCGACGGCAGAGAGGATGCGGGCGCGCAGATCGTCATCTGAGCCGTCGCGACGCATGATGGCATGCAGGTCGTGTTCGATGACGGAGAAGAGGCAGGTGCGAATCTTGCCGTCGGAGGTGAGACGAATGCGCGAACAGTGTCCGCAGAAAGGGCGTGAGACGGGAGCAATGATGCCGATATGTCCGCGTCCGTCTTCGAAGACGAAATTGCGCGAGGTGCTGGAAGGGTCGGCATTCACTTCGCGCAAGGGCATCAGCTTTTCCAGTTCGGCGAGAATCTCGTCCATGCGGACGACAATGTCCGGCGTCCAAACGCGGTCTTCCTCAAGCGGCATGAATTCGATGAAGCGCACCGCGACTTGTTCTTCACGGGCGAAGTTGGCGAAGGCGAGAATCTGGTCTTCGTTGAATCCGCGGAGGAGAACGCAATTCACTTTGACCGGAGTGAGTCCGACCTCGCGAGCCGTGCGAACTCCGGCGAGCACGGATTCAAATCCGCTGGGCACGCGGGTGATGCGCGCAAAACGGACGGGATCGACGGCGTCCATGGAAACGGTGACGCGATTTAATCCGGCGCGTTTGAGAGGCTCGGCCATTTCGGCGAGCAGATGTCCGTTGGTGGTGATGGCGAGGTCGAGCGGTGTGTCGCGCAAGGTGCGGAACTGCGAGAGTTCGCGCACAAGATCGACGATGCCTTTGCGCAGGAGCGGTTCGCCTCCGGTGAGACGGATCTTTTCGATTCCCAAGGAGACGAAGACACGCGCCATGCGCAGGTAGTCCGCCATCGGAAGGTCGCTGAAAAGAGCGCCCTCATTGCCTGTCCGACAATAAACGCACTTGTAGTTGCAGCGGTCCGTGATGGAGATGCGCAGGTCGGTGATGCTGCGTCCGAATTTATCTTGTAGAGATTTGTCGTGTAAAGACAAGTTCGCCCGATCCGTAAATTCGTGAACAGAATGTGCGAGGAAAAGGCGGAGGGACACACAAGTGGATGTGTGCGCTGCGCGTTTCTTTTCCAAGCACGGGAGGCACGGACGTTTCCATCCGAACCCTTGGCTTCCCAAACTGATGGAAGCACCGCCGAGGGCTCCGGGTATGCCCGAAGGAGCCATCGGTCAGAAACACAACTTAAGTATATGAGATGAAGACGAGGACGGAAAGGAACAAAAGTAAGCAGACAAAAGAAAGCCCGGCGGCAAAACCGGGCTTTTGATCAACTCGGAAAATCGAGGAGGAGAGGCCCCTATGCCTCACCGCCGCTCTGCTGATCTGTTTGCACATGGTTCATAGCGCTATGGCCCGCAAACATGTGCAGATATTAGGATGCACCGTTTTGGCGACAGGAACTGCATTTCAAAGCTGCAAAAATGTACCTAGCCCGAAAGTAAGGCGGTTGGGGGAGGGCCAGAAACCGGTACGGGCCGCCGGAGCCTTCCGAATGGCCGCACCTTCTCCCATTGCTGTAAGGAAATTTAATGGGACTCAGAAAGTACTACCAAAGCTCGTTGCAAGATTTTGCGAGTTGCGGGCAAACAAAACGGCGGAGGTAAATCCGCCGTTTCGAGTGAGTTTCGTTGAGCTACATTCCATCGTAGTTGGGACCGCCGCCGCCCTCGGGCGGAACCCAGGTGATGATCTCGTAGGGATCCATGATGTCGCAGGTCTTGCAATGCACGCAGTTGGACGGGTTGAGGTGAATCTCCTTCCCGTTGGGTGCATCGGGCGCGTCCACCATTTCGTAAACATTGGCGGGACAGAAATTCTGGCACGGGCTGCCGAATTCCTTGATGCAGCGCGTGTTGCAGATGTTGGTGTCGTGGATGATGAGGTGCGAAGGCTGATCCTCTTCGTGCTTGGTGCCGGAGTGATAGAGATCGGTCAGCTTGTCGAAGGTAAGTTTGCCGTCGCCCTTGGTGGGGCCGAGGAAGGCGGTGCGATCTTCGCCGTGTCCCATCACGTCCCAGAGAGGGCGCATGCGGGTGTGTCCCGCGTGAGCCGCGTACTTTTCAAACAGGCCGCGGCCTCCGGTGAGCTGCTGCAATCCGGCGTGGAACATTCCGTGGAGCAGGCCGAGTTCGAAGCCTTGATGGAAGTTGCGGACCTTGTAGAGTTCATCCTTGATCCACGAGGCGTCGACGCGCTGCTTGAATTTGAGTAGCTGGTCGGCGGTGAATTTGTCGGCGAGCAGGGCTTCAAAAGCGGTTTCGGCGGCGAGCATGCCGCTCTTGATGGCGAGGTGAATGCCTTTGAGTCGCTGCGCATTCAGGAATCCGGCGGAGTCGCCGATGATCATCCATCCATCTCCGGCGAGCGGAGGCATGGACCACCATCCGCCGTAGGGTAGCGACTTTGCGCCGTAACGAATCATCTTGCCGCCTTCCAGCAATTGACGCACGAAGGGATGCTGCTTGAAGGCCTGCAGAACGTGCTGCGGATCGGTGCGCGGGTCTTGATAGTCGAGTCCGGTGACGTAGCCGAGCGAGACGACATTGTCTTTGCCGCCATAGATCCATGCGCCGCCGTACTCTTTCGGCGAGAGCGGGTAGCCCATGGTGTAGATGACTTGTCCGGCACCGACGCGTCCGCTGGGGACCTCCCAAAGTTCTTTTACGCCGACGCCGTAGGTCTGCGGATTGCGTTCGCGATCGAGTTGGAAGCGTCCGACGAGTTGCTTGGTGAGCGAACCACGAGGGCCTTCAGCAAAGACTGTTATCTTCGCGCGGAGATCGTAACCGGCCTCGAAGTTGGATTTCTGCTGGCCATGCTTGTCCACACCTTTATCGTCGGTGCGAACCCCGACGACTTTGTTGTCGTCGATAAGAAGCTCGCTGCCGGCGAATCCGGTGAAGATGGTGATGCCCGCTTCCTCGACCTTGCTGCCGAGCCACTTGGTGAAGCGGTTGAGCGAGATGACGTAATTGCCGTGGTCGCGCAAAGGCGGAGGCGTGATGGGCGCCTTGAACTTCGATTTGCGCGTGAGGAAGTAAACGCCTTCCCGGGTGACCTCGGACTCGATGGGCGCTTCCTTCTTCCAGTCGGGAAGCAGTTCGTCCATGGAACGCGGATCGAGCAACGCGCCGGAAAGCTGGTGCTGTCCGACCTCGCGCGCTTTTTCGAGCAGGTTGATGTTTTCTTTCGACAGCGGCGAGTCAGGATGGGCGGCGTTGTGCTCGTCGATGAGTTGCGAGAGACGCAGCGCGCAGGCCATTCCGGCCGGGCCGCCGCCAACGATCACAACGTCGGCATCCATCTGGGGATGGTCGACGTTCGGTATTGGCTTTCGGAAGACGATCATTTCTTTTTCCAGTTCCTAGTTCTTAGTAGACCCGACTTCTAATCCCGATTCAAATGCATTCACGCTAGGTACTCTGTCACGCGGGGTGATTAATGCGCAACCGCGATTTGATGCGCGGAGTCGAGCAGCGCGCGGAGGATTTGTTCTCCGTCAAGCCAGCGCCCGTGTCCTGAGGTGGTGTTGATGTGTCCTGCGTTGCCAATGTCGATGAGTTTGGCGTTCCAGCTCTTTGCGAACATTGCGGAGCGTTCGAAGCTCGCATAAGGATCGTTGTGGCTGGCTACTACGACGGCGGGAAAGTTCAACGGCTTGAGCGGGATGGGCAAGAATCCGGTGATCTGGTAGGGAAAATTCGGGACCTCGACATCCGTGGGAGCGACGATCATCGCGGCCACCACGGGTCCGAACCTTCGCTTGGCCCAGTGCGCTACTGCCAGGCTTCCGCAACTGTGCGAGACGAGGACCACATTGCGGTCATATCGCGCAACGTATTGCTCGATGATTTGGATCCAGTCAAGGCATTCGGGCGTGACCCAATCGCTTTGTTGGACGCGAATGCAATTTGGCAGGTCGCGTTCGAAGTGCGACTGCCAATGGTCGGGGCCGGAGCTGTCCAGTCCGGGGACGATGAGGATGGTGGGTACAGGGTTCATTTGGTGATTGACTGGCAATACGCCGAGGCTAAAGCCCCCATTATTGCTGCGTGATATGGCAAGACTGAAGTCGTGCCCTGATACAAAGCATCCGAGGCTAAAACCCCCAACTTTTTAGTACGTGATATGGCACGACTGAAGTCGTGCCCTGATACAAAGCATCGGTGCAATAACCGAGTGCCGTGCTCTGAACTCCGCACCGAAACCTACTAAACATCGAAACTTCTGAAACCTTGCCTTTATGCCTTGGCCTTCTTGATCTCTTCGATGAGCGGCGGCACGATGTCGAATAGGTTGCCGACTACGGCGATGTCCGCGATTTCGAAGATGGGCGCTTCGCTGTCCTTGTTGATTGCGATGATGGTCTTGGAGCCTTTCATGCCGACGATGTGCTGAATGGCGCCGCTGATGCCGAGCGCGAGGTAAAGCTTGGGCGCGACCGTCTGTCCGGAGGAACCGATCTGGCGATCCATGGGGAGCCAGCCGGAGTCGCAGATGGGACGCGAGGCGGCGATCTCGCCGCCGAGGGCTTCGGCGAGTTGCGTGGCCATCTCGATATTTTTCTGTTCCTTGATACCGCGTCCGACGGAGACGATGATTTCGGCCTGCGTGAGATCGACAGCCTGCTTTGCTTCTTTGAAAGAATCTTCCGGCTTGTTGCGAACGGCGTCGGCGGCGATGTCGAGATTCAAGGTTTCGACTTCGGCGGTGCCGTCCTGAACCTGGTCGCCGCGGAAGGCGCCTGTCTGGAAGGTGGCGAACCAGGGCCCGTTTCCGGCGAAGCTGACGTCGGCTGCGAATTTTCCTTGGAACATCTGCCGGGTGAAGATGAGTTTTCCGCCTTCATTCTTGTAGCCGATGGCGTCGGGAATAAGAGTAGAACCCATGGAAGCCGCGAGTTTGGGTGCAAAGTCGCGCACCTGATACGTGTGCGGCAACAGAACGAGCTTGGGCTGTTTCTGGGCGAGGAAGGGCTTGAGCGCGGCGACGTAGGCGTCCGGGGTGTAGCGCGCCAGTTGCGCGGACTCGAGCTGGTAGACCTTCGCGACTTTCTTTCCGGCGATCTCTTTAGCGATGTCGCCGACGCCGTTGCCGATGACGGCGGCTTCGAGCGTCCAACCTGTTTCGGCGGCGAGGGCCTGCGCGCCGGTAAGCGTCTCGTAAGAAACGCGGTTGAGTTTGCCTTCACGCTGTTCGACGATGACGAGGATAGTGTCTGCCATTTTTATTTCCCGTTCTCACTTCCGGCCGAAGGGGCCAAGACTTTATAAGTTCGCCACAACTCTGAATGTGCGCACACAAGGCTCTTGATCGAGATTCACGCACTGATCTCTACGACTGATTGAAACAGCTAACTAAGCGGCTTTGACGCGAATGCGATATCCAACGATCTCGAAGATGAAACCTACCGCCACTAATCCGATTGCGACTTCCACCATGCTCATCTTGCCAAGCTTGATCGCCGCCGGATTGAAGAACATGACAAGGAACGCGAATGCCAGGAAAATGAATCCGACCAGCATAAGACTGGTTCCCGTCTCTCGGCGTTCTTCGACGTCTACTTCTTTTACTTTGCTAATGACGGCCATACTGGCCTCCTGTGGATCATTTCACGCTTACCGATGTAAGAGCACTGCCCATTCGTCCAGACTTGTTGTCCCGCACCAGGAAACGTATCTCGTAAGTGCCGGGCTCGAGCTCGAGGAAATTCTTGTATGACATCCCATCCTTTTGTATTTCGGCCACAGCCTCGGGTTTCAGCACCATCGCGATGTTGCGCATACTTTGGCCGGCGATTTCGGTATCCGTCTTGCGCGCCACAGCTACAAAATCCAGGTTTATGGCATTCCCATCCGTGAGGATGTTATCCGTTGCGGGCACGTCCAATCGGAAGGCGACCTTCTTCTTGCTGCCTTCGCCGGTCACGCCAAGAATCTCGCCCCGGAGTCTGAGCGTGGTGTAGTCAAACGGTGAGCGTACGCCAACGCTAAGATCGTTCTTGCGATTGAGTTCCGGGTCCAGAGCGGCGGCCGTAAAGAAGTATCCCGAGCGCGTTCGGACCTTACCGTCGGCGCTCTTTAACTTGACCTTCAGCTTGTGCCAGCCGTCCTTGGTGCTGGAGCTGTCAATGTAATAACCCAGCATATAGTAGGATTGGGAGTCCTCTACTGCGGCCTTGATTGCCTTGTCGTTGTTATTGATATCAAACCAGGCGCGTCCACCGGTGCGCTCGGCGAATTCATTGAAGGTGTTCACCTTCAAAGTTGCTTCTTTGTAGGCAGTGCCCGGATCCTTGTTGGCTAGGCGATCATATTGATCCAAGGTAGCGTCCGCACCGGGAGAAACCGTCTGCAAGCCCTTGACGTCCACCGGATAGACAGCCACATTGGCGTCAGCCAGTACCTTCAATGTGCGCTCATAAATGCCCATCAATTCCATGTCGTTGAATCGTGTTGGATCAAGTGGCGCTGGAAAGCCTGCCGAAGCCCAGATGAGGGATTTGCGTCCAGGATAACCGGCGAGACCCTGAGCAATCTGCTGGAAAGATTCGAGGGTGCGGCGAATACGATTCTTAAGTTGGTACTCTTCGACCTTGTCCTGCCCCTTCAGATATTCCGTCAATTGCTTTTGAATAATTGAAATCTCCCGATTCGTGTCGGTGCTGGCTTTGCCTTCGCTAAGGCCTGGCTGGCTTCCAGTGCCTCCGCGATTGTCGGGGGTTGGCTCCCCGCGCTGATCCATCTTGCTCGAGATGCTGGTGTTATCTACAGTTGGTGCGTGACCGATGTCCTGGAGACCGTTGTAGCGATTGTTTTCGCCAGAGATGTTTTGCAGAGCGGTTACGAGCGAACTGGTGCTGCCAGTGAAGTCGTGTACGAGGCGAATGCCTTTAGTTGACATTACGACCATTCCAGTGAGCTGGTTTGGCGAAATATTCTTAGACAAATACTTCAACACATCCTTGCGGACGGCTTCCTGATACCCGAACGGCGTGTTGATAGCGTCGATAGCGATGAGCATCATTGACCGCGGTGTCTGGTCAGAGTTGAAGTTGTCAAACTCATTGCCGCGCTTGGGACGATCGACGCGAAGATTATTCGTGGTGATCGCCTCGAAGACCCCGATGGGGCGGTCGTGACCGTCCTCTTCGATGACAAAGTTCTCCTTGTTCAGCCCAAGCACCGCTTTCCCGCTCTTTTCGACCGTGGTCGGCACCAGTACCAGTTGCGAGCGCGAGCGGAAGGTAGTAGGGGTAGCGGGCTGATTCCCCTGCTGAACATTGGCTTGCCCGGATTGCTGTGCACAGACTTGAGCGGCGAAAACGCACAAGAGCAAACACGAAGAGATTCTGCGAACAACTCCATTGCCTTTGACCAAAACCGCCTCCATGATTCCGCAACCACTTTGCGCAAAATTAGCAATCAGCGCCGGACTGGAGAAGGGCGGGAGGGGCCAACGTTTAACCACTCCGGTGACGCCGTGCTACTCCCAAGCCGACCAGCACCAATCCAGGTATTCCGATCAGGGCCTCAAAAATCAACCAGGATGGTGTTCCCTGGCGAACCGCGGAGAAGGTGAAGATGCCGACCAGGATGAACATCCCCAGTAGCGTCCAGCCTACCGCCATCATGATCGCGCCATCTTGCTGCGCGCCCAGTTCCGAATCCGTTTGCTGCTGCGTTCTCTGAAGATTTGTCATGGGCCATCGCTCCTTTTCCGGTTAGATGCACATGGCCGGAAGCGCGGGACCAGAAGCAAAGCGCGATCAGAGTACGTGGATTTCGTTCTTGAACTTATCAACGAGCTTCTTTGCAATCTCAGACGGAGTGCCTTCGAGCATCTCTGTCTTTTTGGTCTTCTGCGGAATATACAGGCGCTCGATCTTCTGCAGATTGTCGCCGATGGCGGACTTCACTTCGTCGAAGGTGACTTTGCGCATGGGCTTGTTCTTTGCCTGCTTGATGCCGATGAGCGTGGCGTAACGCAGTTTGTTAATGCCGGACTGAATGGTGAGTACGGCGGGCAAAGGCATATCCACGAACTGGAAGAAGCCACCTTCCAATTCGCGCTTTACGCGGAGGCCGCCGTCCTTCGTTTCGATATTCATGATGATGGTGGCGTGAGGCCAGCCCAGCAACTCTGCGAGCAGAACACCGGTTTGCGCGTAGCCATAATCGTCGGACTGCAAGCCGGTGAAGACCATATCGAACTGTTCTTCCCTGGCGACGGAGGCGATGGCTTTGGCGATGTTGATGGCGTCGAGCGTGACGAAGCGATCGTCCTCCAGGTGAATGGCGCGATCGGCGCCCTTGGCCAGCGCCTCGCGAAGTACCTGTTGCGAGCGGGCGGGGCCAGCGGTGAGAACAACGACTTCGCCGCCATTCTTCTCTTTCTGGCGCAACGCCTCTTCCAGCGCGTAAGCGTCAGGCTCGTTCACTTCATAGGAAACGTCTTCGCGGATCCATGTACCGCTTTCATTGAGCTTAAGCGGCGCATCTTTCTGCGGGACCTGCTTCATGCAAACCAGAATCTTCACCGAACACCTCGTATGAGAGACGGCACCAAGTGCCGTTGCGAACATGACCCACGTAATTACAAAGGAGACTAGGGAAACCGAACCACCCGGGTTCGGATGATAGTAACGCTACGAACCCTAAAGTATAAACGAGCGGGTGAAAAGACGGCAGTGTGTCGCGAGGAAGATTGCATCACAACGACTAAACAAAGGAAAAGGACGGCCGAAGCCGTCCTGGTTATCACAATTGGGATATCACAATCTGGGCAGAAACATAATGGAGCGACTTCTGACGCGGCTCTCACGGCACTCCCGTTAACGGTTGCCGAAGTTTTCCGGGTCAGCGATTGCAGCCCCTGGAGCAGCCTCTCCGGTGAAGACGACGGTCTGCACGCCGGCAACTTCGAAGCGTTTGCGGCAACGCATGTTCTTACAGGCCATGAGATCGTCGCGGCGAACCATGTACGACTTCGCTTTGGCGAACTTGGCGCGATCATGCTCATCCGCGCGGGGAGGCAGTTGGCGCTTCTTGGTGCGGACCAACCAGCTGAGTTCGTATTCGTTCGTTTCCCGGCAATGCGGACAGGTCAACGAATGTTTCTTCGTTTCCTGCTTTTCGTCGTAATACTCGCGTTCTTCCATGGGGCTCCTCGTCGACGACCGAATATCGCCTTACGATTATACGCGCCAAGGACGGTGCTACGTGTCATACCTCTCCGCGGAATAGAGA
>JBBRZF010000005.1:0-44394 GCA_038236965.1 Terriglobales bacterium
ACTCCCAACCCGCTGAAAACAAAGATTCAGAAACGAACGAAAAAGGGAGGGGGAGGCCGCTTGCCTCCAGATAAACATCCAGGCGAGCGTTGCTCGCCCGCCACGGACGAGGCGTCCGGGCCCACGCGAGACAGAGGCAACAGAGCAGAGGCAGAGGCAAGAGCAGAGGCAGAGGCAAGAGCAGAGGCAGAGGCAAGAGCAAAGTCAGAGGCAGAGCGACGGCGAAACTTAGCCGACTTCGACGAGGCCGTAGCGGCGGTTCCAGTGGGATTGGAGATATTTTAGGGCGCGGTTGCGTTCTTCGGGGGAGACTTCGTGTTCGGGGGCGGCGAGGGTGTAGCGGGCTTCCTTCTTGGCGGCCTCTAAAAGGTCGCGGTCGCGGATGATGTTGGCTACGCGGAGCGAGGGCATTCCGGCCTGGCGGGTGCCGAAGAATTCTCCGGGGCCGCGAAGTTCTAAATCCTTTTCCGCAATCTGAAAGCCGTCGGTGGTGGCGACCATGGTGTCGAGGCGTTGCTCGGCTTCGGGGGTGATCTTGGGGCCGGTCATGAGGATGCAATAGGACTTTGCGCTGCCTCGCCCGATGCGTCCGCGAAGCTGGTGTAGCTGCGAGAGTCCGAAGCGCTCGGCGTGTTCGATGATCATGAGCGATGCGTTGGGCACGTCTACGCCGACCTCGATGACGGTGGTGGAGACGAGCACGTTGAGCTCGCCGCGCTGGAAGCGCGACATGGCGATTTCTTTTTCGGCGGCGTCCATGCGTCCGTGGAGAAGGCCTACGCGCGCTTTGGCAAATGGCCCGGTGCGTAGCTGGTCGTACATCTGCATGGCGGCCTTGAGTTGCTGGCGTCCGGTGCCGGGCGGCTTGGAATCGGCGGGAGAGTCGGCGGGCGCTTGCTCGGCCTCGGCCTCTTCGATGACGGGATAGACGATGTAGACCTGATTTCCGGCGGCGATGACTTTTTTGGCGAAGGTCCAGACTTCGTCGGAACGATCGTCGGGCACGCGGCGAGTGACGATGGGCGTGCGTCCGGGCGGAAGTTCGTCGATGGTGCTGACGTCGAGATCGCCATAGATGGTGAGGGCGAGCGTGCGCGGGATGGGAGTGGCCGTCATAACGACGGTGTCCGGAACCTGCGTGGTCTTGCGCATGAGCTTGAGGCGCTGCATGACGCCGAAGCGATGCTGTTCGTCAACGATGACCAATCCGAGCTTTGCGAATTCGACGCCTTCTTCGAGAAGCGCGTGGGTGCCGATGACGAGTTGCGCGTCTCCGCTGGCGATGTGCCGGCGGGTGTCGCGCTTGCGGTCGGCTTCGAGCGAGCCGGTGAGGAGGACGATGCGGTATCCGGCGCGTTCGAGGATGCGTCGCGCGGAGAGAAAATGTTGCGTGGCTAGAATCTCGGTGGGCGCCATGATGGCGACCTGGTAGCCGTTCTCGATGGCGATGATGGCGGACTGGAAGGCGATGATGGTTTTGCCGGAGCCGACGTCGCCCTGCAATAGTCGGCGCATGGGCGTGGGCTGCTGCATCTCGGAGGCGATCTCCTTCATCACGCGCTTTTGCGCAGCGGTGGGATGGAAGGGGAGGATGCGTTTGACGGCCTGGCGTATGGGGTCGGTGACCTGGAAGGCGATGCCGGGTTGCTGACGCATGCGGCGGCGCTTGAGCTCGAGGCCGAGTTCGAGGAAGTAAAGTTCTTCGAAGATGAGGCGCTGGTGCGCGGGTGTGCGAGAGGATTGCAGCAGGGGAAAGCTCTCGCCCTCGTCGGGCCAATGCGCGTGCCAGAAGGCTTGCTGGCGCGGCATGAGCTGCATGTGTCCGCGGACGATGGCGGGGATGGCGTCGGGCAGGTCGTCGCTGAGATTCGAGAGCGCGCCGTGTATGACTTTGCGGAACCAGCGGGAGGAGAGTTTTCCGCTAGCTTCGTAGATGGGGACGATGCGTCCCATCTCGAGGGACTGCATCTCTTCGGGGCTGGCGCCGTCTTCGGCCATGCCGAGGATTTCGAATTGCGGCTGCGTCATGACGAGCGCGCCGCGTCCCTTGGTGCTTTGATCGACCTTGCCGTAGAGGGCGACGAGCTGGCCGGGCTGGAACTTGTCCTTCAAATAAGGCGCGTGAAACCAGGTGGACTTGAGGGTGTGGCGGCCCTGTCCGGCGGTCATCTCGAAGATCTGCAGGCCGCGATTTCGGGTTCGGAACAGGCCAGAGGTGCGGACTTCGGCGATGACGGTGGCCATCTCGCCGGGCATCAACTCGGGAATGGTGCGGGGATTGAGGCGGTCTTCGTAGCGGAAGGGGAGGTAGTAGAGAAGATCTTCGACGACGGAGATTCCCTTGGCTGCGAGCACTTCGGCGAGGCGCGGACCGATGCCCTTGACGTACTGGACAGGAGTGGTGAGGTCGATGGACATCCAGGCAAAAGATTACTTGGTATTCGGAAATTTTGTAATCGGGTAAATGAATCGGCGGGGAAAGTCTTATTCAGGAAACCAGTTGGGGCGCGGCGGTGTCCAATGGAGAAGTGCCCAAGAATTTCCTTCAATCCTTGTATGCAGTGCTGATAGGCAATGCAGTGTACTTCCTCGTGCTGATGCCATTGCTTCCCTACCGGGCGAGGCATGTAGCGCCGCGACTCGATCTGGGAATCGTTGTGGACTTCTGGGTATGCGTGGTGGTGTACGGCATCCTGGAAATGGTAAGTCGCAGGAAAAAGCAAAAACAGCGCGAGAGTTGATGTACACTCTGAGCCTCCCCCGAAACGACCGCGAAGGGCCTTGATCCCAGCATGCAAAAGATTGCGATTTTATACGACGCCAGCCAGGCGGTACTCTCGACGTTCGATCTGGACGAAGTGCTGAACCGGATCCTCGGCATCGCACGCGATTATTTTCGGTTGCAGAACGGCGCCATCCTCCTGCTGGACAAAGAAACGAACGTGCTGGTGGTGCGCGCGAGCTTCGGACGACTGGAAGACGGGGCCGCGGTGAAAGACGTCACCATGGAGCAGGGGCTGACGGGTGCGGCGGCACGGCTGAAACGCCCCATCTACGCGCCCGATGTTTCGAAGGATGCGCGCTACATTCCAGACAATCCGTACACGCGGTCGGAATTCGCCATTCCGCTGATGGTGCGAGACGAAGTAGTGGGCGTGCTGGATTGCCAGAGCGGCGAGCTCAATCATTTTGATTCAGAGACGATGGACCTGCTGACGCTGTTCGCGACGCAGGCGTCGATAGGGTTGCAGAACGCGCACCTGTATTCGATGGAGCAGCGGCGCGGGGCGCAACTGGAAGCGATCAACGCCATCGCGAAGCAAGCCACGGGCGTGCTCGATATGCAGGAGCTGCTGAACAAGGTTTGTACGCTGCTGTTGCAGAATTTTCCTCTGGACCACGTGGCGATATTTCTGCGCGACGATGAAAGCAATCTGGTGCTGCGCTCGCACGAAGGCAAACTGACGCCCCTGATATCGGAAGGCGATAGTCTTCCACCCGACGCACTCTGCACGGCGCGCGCGCTGAAGTCGGGCATGACGACGATAGAAGTGATGCGCGAGGACAGCCTGGGACATTGCTTCAAGGAGACGCGCTCGGAGATATGCCTACCGCTGGTTTCTTTCAACGACAAGATAGGGCTGCTTGCGTGCCACAGCGCCACGCCCCACGCGTTTCTGCCCAATGATGTGCAGGCGCTGGAGTCGGTGGCCGACATCATCTCAGCCGCGATACAGAATGCGCATTACGTGGAAACCGTGCGGCAACTGGCCTATCGCGACGGACTGACGGGGCTCTTCAACCGGCGATACTTCGATATGCGAATCCTGGAGGAGATGGAGCGGGCGGCGCGCTACGCAGGCGGTCTATCGGTTCTGGTGATCGACATCGACCACTTCAAACAGGTGAATGACGAGTTTGGACATCTACTGGGAGATGAAGTGCTGCGGCAGGTGGCCTCCATCTTTACGTTGCAACTGCGGAAGGTGGATATTATCTGCCGGTACGGGGGCGAGGAGTTTGCCATCGTGGTTCCGGCGACGAGCGGAACCAACGCGATCGCGGTCGCGGAAAAACTTCGAAAGGTTGTAGGAGGCTGGCACTTCGCGGGCGTGCCACGAGAGGTGACGATAAGCATAGGGGTCGCCGACTATCCCGAGCACGGAACCACAAGAGATGGGCTGGTGCGCGCGGCAGACGCGGCACTTTATCTGGCAAAACAACGGGGACGCAATCGGGTGCAATCGGCCAGCATGAAGGAATTCACTACTACGCAAGGCGCATAGTTTCGCGGAGCCAAAAGCAAGAAAAGGAAAGAGCGCGACACGAGGTCGCGCTCTTAACTTTATCAGGGGGAGTGCGAGCCTAGTCTTCGTCCAAGCCTTGTTTCTGAAGGTCTTTTTTCAACTGCTCCATCGCCTTCTTCTGTTCCTTCATCGCCTTGTCGATCTGAAGCTGGACATCTTTCTGTATCTGGCGCGCGTTGACGGAATCACGCAGGGTGAGTTCGATCTGCGGGCGTTGCAGTTCCATGTCTTTCATTGCCAGGAGCGCCATGCGTTTCTGATCGGCGACTTTGGGCATGAAGCTTTTTATATCGGCCTGCAGGTCATCGAAATCAAAGTCAAAATCAAAATCGAAGGAATTGTTGTTGAAGGAATTTTCCTTGGACTTGCGTTCGGGGAACTTGATGTTGAGGGTGACTTCGCGTTTGTCGCGAACGACGACGACGCTCGCTGCGCCGGAGCGCCCGCGAGTGACGCGACGCCAATCGCCGACGTCGGAGATCTTTTCCTTGTCGAGGCGAACGATGACGTCACCGGCTTTAAGTCCTGCGGTATCGGCTGCGCCGCCCTTTTCGACGGAGCGGATGAGCACACCGCCTTCACCCTTGACGCCGAAGAAATCGGCTAGTTGCGGGGTGATGTTCTCGACCATGAGGCCACCGCGTCCGGGGCTCGTCATGTAGACGTTCACCGAGGGGATGTCCATATCGAAGGCGGGAAGCGCGGGAATTGCGGGCATGGAGTTGGGGCCGGCGATAACGATGTGCCTGCGCATGTTGTTCTTCATGGCCAGTTTGCGATCGCCGAGCGAGACCGGCACATTCAGTATCTGTCCGTCGCGACTGATGCCAAGCGCGACCTGGCGCCCGGGCGGCACTTCGCGGATCATGCGCCGCAGTTGTTCGACGCCTTCGACCTTCTGTCCGTTGAAGGCGAGGATGACGTCTTTCTCTTTCAGTCCGGCCTTACCTGCGGGCGCGTCCTGATCGACCATGGTTATTTCCACGCCTGATTCGTCTTTCAATTTGAGCGGGGCGACGCGGTCGGTGGTGACATCGCGCGTATCCACGCCGAGATAAGAGCCGTTGCCCCAAGCTCCGTCGTCTCCTTGAAAGACGGTCGGGCATGGGCAGACATCTGCAAGGGCTGCCGTGCTGAACACGAGAGCCATCGCCAATATAGTGCCGAGATAGATTCCCTTCCGCATGACGTACTCCTCTATTTTGACCGTCGGAATTCGATCTGCCCGATCGAGGTACGGACCTTGAGAACCGGTCCGCCTCCATTTAGTGCTCCGTCCAGGTACATCGTTTTGGGGCCGAAATCGCCCCCTTCCGAAGTGATCTTCAACTCCGGAAAATCTGTTCGAATTCCGCGTCCGGAAGCGATTTCGCTGGCCGCGTGAATGGTGCAAGGCACATTGGCGAGATAGACGACGACGTCTCCGGCGGTGGTTCGCAATCCGGAATCGGTGAATGCGCCGCGTCCGGCGATGAACTCCGCAGTGATAGAACCTGCGCCGCTCTGAGCCTGCGCGCCCTTGGCGAGCTTGAAGAGTTCGACATTGCCGCCGCCGGTGATGGCGACGACGTGTCCCTTTGCGCCGCCGACGTGGATGTTGCCGCCACCGGTCTCGATGCGAAGCGCGCCGGTGACATCGCCGACATCGATAGAGCCGCCAGCGGTAGAGAGTTTCAGTTCGCCTTCGGAGTGGTTGACGCCGATGCTGCCGGCACCGGTCTGAATGAGGCCGCCGGCGACGTTGCCGACCGCGATGTTGCCGCCGAGGGTGGAGACATCCACACGCTTGGCGTTGGCGATGTTGATATTGCCGCCACCACTTTTAATGGAGACCTCGGCGTTGACGGTGCCGATCTGGATGTTGCCTCCGGCGGTGCGAGCGCGCACGCTGCCATTGATGTCATCGAGATTGACGGTGCCGCCGCCGGTGGCGACTTCCACGCGACCGTTGGTATTGGACACGGCCACGTTGCCGCCATCGCTGGCGACATTGATGAGTTGCATGTTGCGTGGAACCTCGACGACGATCTCCACGGTGAAGCGCGCCATGTCGCCGCCGGTGCGGGTGCCGTCGAGGGTGGCGACCTCGTTGCGACGAGCGGCGGTGATGCGGAAGCGTTCGAACTGCTTGCGTGCTTCCTGTTCGCTGGAGGCGTAGCAGCGCTTGGTGGCAACCCAGCGAAGCTCCGGCGAGCCACCCTTGACGCGGACATTGCCGACATCGGTGGTAACGCGGAGTACATGGCCGGCAGGCGTGAGGACGCCGTTACTTTGTTCAACCCACGAGCGACCCTCGCGCACGACGCGCGATTGCGCCAGCACGGGCACGGCAGCCAGTAGCAGGGCGAGGACAAAAGCCACACGCACTGCACCGCGCCAATTGCCCGGCGAGACGCTCTCGAGTTGGTGATTGCTTTTCAAAATTCCTCCGAAGTGCCCGGCCCGTATTCCTGGTACTCAGTAATAAATTTACTAATCAATGTGCGGCATCGAGGCCATCAAACGGCGGGACTCGGTGCGAATGAAAGCGCTGGGATCCTCTTGCGACAATTGCTGCAAGG
Source organism: Terriglobales bacterium (assembly GCA_038236965.1). Lineage (GTDB taxonomy): Bacteria > Acidobacteriota > Terriglobia > Terriglobales > Acidobacteriaceae > JBBRZF01. Next base: position 6,869 of record JBBRZF010000005.1, read on the forward strand.
CCTGGCGCACGCTGGTATCGGCCTTTACGGCTTCGAGGGCATGCAGCGCGCCGGTACGAACGCCGGGATTGTTGTCGTTCAACAAAGCTTCGAGAATGGCGTTGCGCACGCGGATGTCCTGCTTGACCAGACCGGAAAGACCTTCGAGCGCCTTGAGGCGTACGCCGGGATTGCTGTCATAACGCAACGCGTAGATGAGCGCTTCGCGGACCTGCGGGTCGTCACTTTTTTTGTTGAGCAAATCGACGGAATCGATACGCACGCCGGAGTTGTAGTTGCTGCGCGAAGCCATCAACAAAAGCTGCTGTACCTTGGGGTCGCTGGTGGAACCGACGTACTGCCCGGGAATGGTGGACTCGTACTGGATCTGAACCTTGTCGGAACCGGGCTCCTGGGTGATGCTGCGAATACCGGCGATAGACGCTTCCGTCTCGGGATGTTTTTCCTGCTGGACGTTGGCAGGAACTGCGATGCCGTGGGAGGCCATGCGATACATGGTGGCGGTGCCGCCGCCGAAGCCGACAATGAAGATGACCGCGGCAAGCGCGGGGGAAAACTGAACCTGCTGCAGCCAGTGCATGGGGTCGAAGGCGAGGCGGAGCCATCCGCGCTTCTGCTCGGTGGTCTCAAGGGCTTCCTGCAAACTCATGCGGGCCGAGGCCAACAGGTTGGGAGTTACCTCCAACAAGGGCACGGCGTTCATGGCGTCCTGGAAGCGGCGAGTTTCCGAGAGCTCGGCGGCGCAATCGGTGCAGCGTTCGAGATGCTGTTCCAATTCGTGACGCGCGTCGTCGGCAAGTTCGCTGTACAGGTAAAGCGTTACGTTTTCTTTGACCCAATCGCAGTTCATAATTCCTCTATAACCTTCTTGCCCGAAAACTTATTCATCAGCGCATGTCCGCCAGCGCGGCGCGTAATTTCTGTGTTGCCCGGAAGAGAGTGTTCTTGGCCGTCTCTTCCGTTGTACTGAGCGCGTCACCAATGGTGCGCAGCTTTAATCCCTGGTAGTGCTTCATCTCAAAGACCATGCGCTCGCGAGGCGTCAATTTTTCCAGGGCCTTGGCGATACGCGCTCCCAGTTGGCGGCGCATCAGATCGCGTTCCGGACTGGCGCCAGAGCGGTCGTCCGCGACCTGGTCGATGAGGCTGTACTCTGCGCCGCTCGAATCGGTGATGACGGGAGCGTCTTCCTTGCGCACCTGCCGCTTGCGCAGGTGATCGAGGCAGAGGTTGGTGACGATGCGGTAGATCCATGTGTAGAACGAACACTCGAAACGGAAGCTGCCGAGATTGCGATACGCCTTAAGGAACGCGTCCTGATAAATATCTTTTGCGTCCTGCTCGGAGCCGGTCATGTGAAGCGCGAGTCGCAACACGGCCTGATCGTATTGGCGTACGAGGTTCTCGAAGGCTGCGCGATCTCCGCGCTGCGCTTCGCGAATCAACTCGGCGTCGTTGATGCGACTCAGGCTCTGCCCAACCATATTTCCCTTGGCGGTAGTCATAACGGAACTGCGTCCCATGCTCGCTACTCTGAAAATGTTCGGGACTGCTACCGTATCGGCTTGCATCGCTCCTACACCTGCCACCCTGAATAACAAGCCAACCACATATGCCTGCACTCATTTGGACGATGTACGAGCGATTCCGTTAGCGCGGATTATAGAGCAAAAAAGTGTTGCTAAGTGCAAGGGAATAGGGGAGATGGGGAGATTTCGGGGTGTTAGGCGGGAGAAAAAAGTGTTCCGAATGTTCGGAAATGGACGGGTGGGGAGGCGGTTATCGCACGCGGAGTCCGCCGAAAAGTACGGACGCCAGAGAGGTGCGCTGTTGAATTCGAGACATTCGTGTTTCTCTGTTCGGGGGAACAGGACGGGGATTATATGTCGGATCAATGCAAGGAATGTTGCACATCGAGAGCTGCTGAAAAAATATGCAAAAGCACGGGACAGAGCTGCTGAATCCCGGCAAGAACCGAGCGCGGCCGTTGATAACAAGGAAAGTTAACAGGGTGTAACAATCAGCACGCGGTGTCGATAAAGGTTGCGCGCATGGCGCGGAAGTGTCGTAATTCATTCGCACATTGTTTGCATGAGGAGAACTCTGATGGTGGACTACGGATTTGACCGGAACAAGGTTGTGGACATGGATGGAAGAACCTTCCTGCGAGGCGTCGGCGCACTTGTGGGTGGAGTTCTGGTGCTGATACTGGTGTGGGCATCGGTTGCCTACGTACCGGCGGGAAACGTTGGTGTGCTTACGCTCTTCGGTCGCGTGACCGGAGATGTGCTGGGGGAAGGCACACACCTGGTAAATCCCTTCAAGGTGAACAACACGATGTCGGTTCGCACGCAGACGTTGAAAGAGACGGCGAGCGTGCCTTCCAATGAAGGCCTGATCATCGCGCTGGATACCTCGCTACTGTTCCGACTGGATGCTTCGCGAGCGTCGGACGTGTATCAGAAGATCGGGCCGAATTATGAAGACGTTGTGGTAGAGCCGAACCTGCGTTCCGTGATTCGCTCGATAACGGCGATGCACTCGGCGAACGCTCTTTATAGCGGAGCGAGAGAGGAAGTTGCGAAGCAGATGTTCATCGAGCTTTCGGCGGAGATGTCGAAGCGAGGCATCATCGTGGAAAACATCCTGTTGCGCGACATCCAATTGCCGCCGACGCTAAAAGCTTCGATCGAATCGAAGCAGCAGGCGGAGCAGGAGTCGCTGGCGATGTCGTTCCGCCTGCAAAAAGAAAAGCAGGAAGCAGAGCGCAAACGAATCGAGGCGCAAGGCATTCGCGACTTCCAACAGATCGTTGCACAGGGCATCAGTGCGCAACTGCTGGAGTGGAAAGGCATCGAGGCTACGGAGAACCTTGCGAAGAGTCCTAATGCCAAGATCGTGGTGATAGGCAGCGGGAAGAATGGACTACCGCTGATATTAGGGCAGTAGAAACGGGCTTGCAAATGGAGGGCGCGCGGAAGAAGAAATCCGCGCGCCTTTGCTCACCATGACAAAACAAAATCGATGTGAACGCAAAACGGCCCGCATTTGCGGACCGTTTTTTAATGCGTGAAGAATTTGCGCGAACTACTCGGCTGCGGCTTCGAGTTCCTTGGTGATAGTGACCTTGACCGAGGTGGTGACTTCGCGGTGCAGCTTGATGTTGACCGTGAATTCGCCGAGGGCCTTGAGCGGTTCGTCGAGCTGAATCTTGCGGCGATCGATGTTGAAGCCGCGGGTCTCGAGTTCGTGAGCGATGTCGGATGAGGTCACGGAACCGAACAGGTGATCCTGTTCGCCGGCCTTGCGGACGAAGTGGAGGCTGACGCCGTCGAACTGCTTGGCGAGCGATTCGGCATCGCCCTTTTCCTTGGCGGTGCGGCGGACCGAAGATGCCTTCATCTGATCAATCACGGCCTTGTTGGCGGTGGTAGCTTCGACGGCAAGCTTCTTGGGCAGCAGGAAATTGCGACCGTATCCTTCGGCCACTTTTACCACATCGCCGCGGCTTCCTAGCTTGGCTACGTCTTCCTTGAGAATGACTTCCATTGCGGTAACTCCCTCAATTTTTGTTCCGGCCGTGCTGACACGCCGGGAGCGAGCGCCACGCATGAAGGCGGGCGGTCGCGGACAACCGGGTCCTGATTACTGGCGTGCCGCGAAGGGCAACAGTGCGATATTGCGCGCCTGCTTAATGGCGTCGGTGACGCGACGCTGGTGCGGGGTGCAGACACCGGTGAGGCGGCGAGGAACGATCTTTCCGCTCTCGGCGACGAACTGCGAGAGAAGACGAACGTCCTTGTAATTGATGTTGTCGATTTTTTCGGTGCAGAACTTGCACACCTTTTTGCGACGGAAGAACTTGCGGCCACCGCCGCCTCCGCCGCCTTCACGTCCGCCGCCAGCGCCGCCGGGGCGCGGGCCAGAGCCGGGACGTCCGCCGCCACCGCCGCCAGGACGCGAACCGCCGCCGCCCATACGGGGGCCGGAAGAAGAACGCTCGCCTGCGGGACGCTCAGGACGGTCGCCCGCGGGACGGTCGCCCGCCGGGCGTTCGGGACGCTCGCTCGGAGTGGATGCCGCCGGGGTCGACTCGGGTGCTGCGGGTTTCGTAGTTTCGTCTGCCATAACTCTCCTTATATCGGCCACTGCGGCATCGCCGCCGGCCGTTGGCGCGCATCGCGCCTTGGTACGCGCGGGCCTAAAGGCCTCGCGCTCAAATACTGCAAAAACGGTTTACGCTTCTGTCGGCGCTTCGGTGGTAACCGGAGCTGGGGTCGCGGCCGGAGCTGGGACGGGTTCCGCGGCGGCAGCGGCTTCGGCGGCAGCCTGGGCATTGCGGCCCTGACCCTTCACCTTGCTGTCGCGCAGAGCCTTGATCTTGCCGAGACGCTTGGCGTCTACGTCGGTGCGGACGGTGATGAACTTGATCACCTGTTCCATGACACCGAGACGGCGTTCGATCTCCTTGACCATGGCGCCGGTACCTTCGACGCTGACGAGGACGTAGTTGCCGTCCTGGAATTTGCCGACCGAGTAAGCGAGGCGGCGCTTGCCCATGCGTTCCGTGTTGGTGACGGTACCGCCGGCGGTGTTGATGTTGGTTTCAATGGTGGAAACCAGCTTGTCGAACTCTTCGTCGATAACGTCAGGACGAACGATGAACATGACTTCGTAAGTGCGTTGCAACATTCTTTTCTCCTAAGGACCTCGCGCTCGGCGTTGGGCCCTCGCGTTCGGCTCAGGCGGACAGCCCTGGCCGTCCGCTTTCAATCTTTTTCGGAGGATCGCGATCGCTCGCGTCGTCCGCTTGCTAGTGCCGCTTGCTCTTCCTTACCGCCGCGCTGGTTGGCGCCGGGCGGGTGTTGATTCTGTTGCAGCGGAACCTAACTCTTGCCTGCGTCCTGCCCTGCCACCTTCCGGTTGAACCGGTTCATGGCCCTGCTGACGCCATCGGTGAGAATGATGGTTACCGCCTGTGAAGCCGCGTCCAATGCCTGGTCGACGACTTCGTACTGTGACTTCTTCAACTGCGACAGCACATAACGGGCTCCGTCGCTTATGGGATGATCGGGAGCTATCCCGATACGAATCCGCATAAACTCCTGCGTTCCGACCGCGCCGATGATGGACTCGACGCCGTTGTGTCCGCCGGAGCTGCCGCGCTGCCGAACCCTTATGCTGCCGAAGGGAAGATCGAGTTCGTCATAAATGACGACCAGATCCCGTTCGACATTGGCCTCATACTTCGTTACCAGTTCGCGTACCGAAGTACCGCTGAGGTTCATGTAGGTTTCCGGCTTCGCCAGCAAAACCTCTTCGCCAGCGATGCGCGCCCGAGCGGTCAACGCCCGGCAGTGCCGGTTCTCAACCTTGACTCCGCATTGCTCGGCGATGCGGTCGATGGCGAGGAACCCGAGATTGTGCGGGGTAAGCTGATACTCGATTCCCGGATTTCCAAGTCCGACAATGAGCTTCACGCTTTCCGCATCCCTCGTTCCTCGCCCCGCGACCGCAGCCGTGGAGTGTGTCCAGAACCGCAAAACTACTTCTTGCCCTTCTCTTCGGTTTTCTTGCCCTTCTCTTCCGTGGCAGCACCTTCGGTTTCCGTCTTGCCCTTCTTGATGACTTCGGGCTCGGCAGGACCGGCGGCAGCATCCACAGCAGCAGCGTCCGGGGTAGCGACGACTTCTTCCTTGATCTGCGTAAGGTGGACGACCATTGCGTTTTCGTCCGAAAGAATGTTGATCTTTTCGTTCTTCGGCAAGTCGGAGACGCGGATGTTGACGCCGAATACGAGGTTGCTGATATCGACCTCGATGTGGCTAGGGATGTCGGCGGGCAAACACTCGATTTCGACCTCGCGCAAGACATGCTCCAACACACCGCCCTGCGTCTTGACGCCGAGGGCTTCGCCCATGAGGGTGATAGGAACCTTGAGGGTGAGCATCTTGTCCATGGCGATGCGCTTAAGGTCGCAGTGCAGCAAGGAACCCTTGATGGGTTCGAACTGCCAGTCGACGATCATGGCCTTGGCGTTCGCGCCTTCGACGTTGACGTCGAAGATGGTGTTGTGGCCGGTCTCCGAATACAGGATGCGAAGCATCTGCTTGGGATCGACAGTGATGGTCATGGGTTCCAGACCCGCGCCATAAAGCACGGCGGGGACAAGGCCAGTGACGCGTACGCGGCGCGCGTCGTTCTTAACGCCGGCGATGCGCTTTTTCGCTTCCACTGTATTGTTTTGCGGCTTGGTTGCAGTTGCCATAATTCCGTTCCTCTACTGCCGCAGGCCGAAAACGCGACCGCGGTCGATTGCAGATTCTGAGCGGGACGAATCCCGCGCAGTGAGTGCAGGCAGGGCCTACACGAAAAGCTTGCTGACTGAAGTTTCTTCGTGGATCGACTGGATGGCTCGGGCAATAAGCCCGGCAATCGAGAGCACCCTGATCTTGGGCTCGTTTCGACCCGCTTCGCTCAGCGGAATGGTGTTGGTCACAATCAACTGCTTCAGGTCTGAATTGGCGATACGCTCCAACGCAGGTCCCGAGAGCACCGGGTGCGACGCACACGCATACACTTCATTCGCGCCGTTTTCCAACAGCGCGCTCACCGTCTTCACCAGGGTTCCGGCGGTGTCGATGATGTCGTCGATGATCAAACACGTGCGGCCGCGTACATCGCCGATCACGTGCATCACTTCCGTCACATTCATTTCCGTACGACGTTTATCCACGATAGCCAGGGCCGAATCCATTTTTTTGGCGAAGAAGCGCGCGCGCTCCACGCCGCCGGCGTCGGGAGAGACGACGGTGAGATCGGGCAATTCCAGCTTGCGGAAGAAATCCACCAGCACCGGGGACGCGAACAGATGGTCCACGGGGATGTTGAAGAATCCTTGGATCTGGGGCGCATGCAGATCGACGACGAGGGCGCGATCGGCGCCAGCGGTGGTCAACAGGTCGGCCACCAGTTTGGAGGAGATGGGAACACGCGGCTTGTCCTTGCGGTCCTGCCGGGCGTAACCGAAATAAGGGATGACGACGGTGATGCGGCGCGCGGAGGCGCGTTTGAGCGCGTCGATCATCAGCAGCAATTGCATCAGGTTGTGAGCGACGGGGTCGCAGGTGGGCTGCAGGATGAAGACATCGTTGCCGCGCACGTTTTCGAGGATCTGGACATAGATCTCGCCGTCGGAAAACTGGGTAAGCTGGGACTGGCCGACGGGCATGCCGAGGAAGTCGCAAACCTCTTTGGCCAACGCCGGATTCGACGTTCCGCAGAATATCTTGAACTTGTCGTCTTGACGCGCGCGAACGGGTTTCTTTTCGTTCCTGGGGTCAATCTTCGATTTATCGGCTGCTGCTGTTGCAGTACCCATGGCGTCTCCCATGCCCGTGGTTGCGGGCTCTGGCGTTCCGGTCATTGGTGCTACTACGCTGGTTTTTGCTGCCGTGTCCATTTATTCTGCGCCGTCTCTTGGATCGGTTTTACTTACAAAAGTCATATGGCTGGGCGACTAGGATTCGAACCTAGACAAAGTGCGTCAAAGGCACTTGACCTACCATTAGTCGATCGCCCAAAAAAAGCTGTCAGGCTTCAGCTATCAGCCGTCAGTAAGAACTCTGACCCACTAGGCTGTCAGCTAGAACTTTGAAGCTGCGGGTTGATTCGGGATGAACTATCCGAAGCTCTGTTCCCAATAATTTGGCCGAGACAAGGTTTTGGTGGACTGGGCGGGGATTCCGGAAGCGCGCATTTTTTCAGCAGCGCGATCAGCGGTAATCTGGTCCGCAAAAAGCCCGTAAACCGTGGACCCGGAACCTGAAAGCGAGGCATACTTCGCCCCTTCACGTTCCAAAACACGCTTCACGTCACGAAGTTCGGGATACTCTGGGAAGACGACTCTTTCGAAATCGTTTTCGATCCCGGCTCGGACAAGGTCGAGAAGCAGCGTCTCGGCCCGGTCCCCGCTCTTAGCGGGAACACCGGATGACTGGGACAACCCGCTCAGCCAATCAAAAGCTGTATGACTGAACTGCTTGATTGTATCGAACTGGGTCTCCGGCGTCAATTTAGGATCGCGGCGTGCTGCGGCCTCTCCAGCTTTTTCCACCATGAAGGCGTCCCACTTCTTGAAAGCGAAGGGTGTTGAAACGCCTACATCGGGGGTTGCGACGACGCAGGGAAACTCCGGCAGGTCGGCCAAGGGATAGACCTCCTCACCACGACTGCAGCCGAAGACGGCGCCACCGAGGAGGAATAAAGGCAGATCGGAGCCCACCTCGGCGCAGATACGGAGGCGTTCGAGCGGGGAGAGTGCCACCTTGAGCGAGCGCTCCATGGCGAACATGGTGGCGACCGCATTGGAGGAAGCGCCGCCCATTCCGCCCTGGACGGGGAGCGATTTCTCAATCTGTATGACGACCTTGCTGCGCACCTTCAAGGCCTTGAGGACGCGCTCGGCCATGCGATAGCAGGTGTTGGTCTCGTCGGTGGGCACCGCAGGATTCTTGCTGCGAACTTCTATGCCGGAACCGGTGCGCGGAGTGTCCACTCGCACGGTGTCGTGCAGAGCCACCGTGTGATAGATAGTGCGCAACTCGTGAAATCCATCGGGGCGAAGACGACCGATGGCGAGCCCGATATTAATCTTGGCGAAGGAACGGACGGCAATAGGCATATCGAAAGCATTGTACTTCGATTCAAGAAGGAGGTACTAGGGGCCCGGGGAAATCGAGCACAGAGGAAGGGGTGAGGGTCGCCGGCGAAGACAAAGGCTGGATTCGACTACGGCGCAAAAGCGCGCCTCCGGTCACCGTGACAAAGATCAGGCGAGCTGCGCTGGCCCGCCACGGACGGGGCGTCCGGGCCCACGCGGGCAAGGCAAGATCAAAGGCAAGAAGCAAGGGCCAAAAGTAAATTAGTAGCGGAACATGTAGGAGAGTTTGACGAAGACCAGTCTGGAGTCGTTGACGAAGCGGGTGCGGCGAATGACTTCTCCATTGGAGTTCATGGCCAGGTTGGGATCGAGGTTGGCCATGTTGCTGTTGTATCCCACATAGAGGGCGGTGCCGGGATGCAAGAGATAGGTCATAAGGAAATCGGCGTTGAAGCCCTTGGCGCGTTGGAGATAGGTAAGCGCAGGATTGGCGAGGTTGGCGCCGTACTGTCCGATGAAGCGCAGGGAGAGTTCGCGATTGAACTGGTAGTTCCACTTGGAGCGTATGACGTGGGTGTTCAACTGCGAGAGTCCGGCCTTGGGATCGTAGAGACGCTCGAACAAGTACTTGTTATCGATGCGCAGGCGCGACATCGGCTTGATGGTGGTGCCGACTTCCATCGAATCGTCGTGAACGCGGCGCGGCGCTTGTCCGATGGGCGGGGCGTCGAAGATGCCGAGGGTGGCGTAGCTGATGGCGAGTTCTCGCTCGACCGAAGCGTGGAAGCCAATCTTTTGGAAGTGATTGCTCTCGAAGTAAACGAAGTAGTTCGCGGTTGAATATTGCTTGTTCGCCGCGAGAGAGCTGAAGTCCTGCGGCCGCAAGCCTTCGGTGCCGAAGCCGCTGCCTATGTCGATGAAACTCTGTCCCTTGAAATTGACGTTGTACTCGAGGTACTGCCAGGAGTTGAGGCGGAATCCCTGGTGGTCGTAGGCGCGATTGAAGCCCGAGTAAAGACCGTGGCTATCGATGATGGATTTCTTTGGGAACCATCTGTAGCCGAAGCCCTGCTGGAACTGGCGATAGTCGGGGCGCTTGAAGAATCCCGTCTGGGTGACGAAACCGACTGAGGTGTCACTGAAGACGGTGTTCATGCTGAAATGGCGTGCGGTTCGCTTGATCTGCGCGAAATAGAGTGGACCGGCAGCGGTGGTGCCATCGTCGAAACGGGTGGAGGAGGTTAACACCTGGAAGCTGGAAACCCAGTTGGCGTTGAGTTTGAAGCGTCCGTCCATGCCGCCGACGCGGTTAAACGCGCCGTTGTATTCGCGGTCGGTGTAGATCATGCCGAGAGTGGACTGGTTGGAGATGTCGCGCTGCACGCGCACGACGTTGAAATAAGCGCGCGAATCGAAGAGTGGGTCATTGTCGGGCAGAATGCGTCCCGGGGATTTATCGTCGGCGAACAACATTCCAATGGAGTAGGGGCCGGCCTTGCCGGAGAGACGCACGCCGAAATCAGGGTCGGAGATGCGGCGGGTAAAGACCAGGTTGATGGGCGTGGTGAAGTAGCTGGCGTTCTCGATAAAGAACGGCCGTTTTTCCGGATAGAAAGTTTCGAAGCGGCGGTTGGCGGTGGTCTGCGGTTCGTCGGATTCGACCTGGCTGAAGTCAGGCTTGACGGTGGCATCGAGTACGAGCGCGTCCTTCAAGACGATCTTGGAATCGAGCCCCATCTCGCCCTTGAGGTCTTTGCGTTCATAACGCGGGTTGTTGAGGTCGCGCAGGTCGGGCGCGCGATAGGAGGCCAATGTGGAATGAGGAGTGAACTGCATGTTGCGGCCGGGAGAGATGTTCTCCAGCCCTTTCATGACTCCCTCTTGATTGAGGCGACCTTCGACCTTGTTTGAATATTGCGGCCAGAAATTTTCTTCGCTGTTTCGCGGGATGTCGCGATTGAGCATGAGTCCCCAGCTCTGCTGAGGGCGCGAGGGAAAGCGGAGGGTCTTGAATGGAATGGCCATCCAGACGACATAACCCTGCGTCGTAATCTTTCCGCGTGAAGACCAGACGGCGTCCCAGGACATGTCCCAGTTCTGCCCTTCGGTCCAGATGCCGTCTGCCTGCACGCCCAAGGGGTTGGACATGAATCCGTAGGAGCGGCGCTGGTCGGCGAAGGTGTCGAGCATGATCTCGGCGTTCTCGTCGCCGAAGGCGTCCTCGCGTTTGGCCATGTGTCCGCGGATCTTGCTGGGCTCGGTATCGAAGCAGACGAAGACGGCGTAGAAATTTTTCTGGTCGTAGCCGAGGTAAACTTCGGTCTTTTGCGAAGAAGGTTCGCCGTCGTGCGGATTGTGCTGGCGGAATTTATCGACCATGGCCATGCGTCCGTCGGCGAAATCGGGATGCGGCTTCATGGAGAGGAAGTCTTCGAGGGTGGGCGGACGGGAGACGCGCGGGATGGTGACGGAACCGTTGACGGTCAGCTTTTCAATAAGGGCCTGGGCGCGCGCGATGGGCGCAGAGCTGGCGAAGAGGAAGAGCGCGATAAAGAGTGCGAAACAAGACCGTGCGTGACGCAAAAGGAGAACCTCGGACGACTCGGGGCTCGAGGCGCAAAAGCGCACAGTCCTCCCCGGACATATGTAAGACGGGTAACTACAACTTAGGTTAGGCGAAAAACGGGGAAATGTCAGTTAGAAGAAGACCTGAGATGGGTACTTAGGCGAACAGGGGCTATAAAGCCCCGTACTCGACGGCGCGGAATGGCATGGCTGAAGTCGTGCCCTGATACAGAGCACCCTTGCTGTTGCAAATTCCCTCAGCGGCTAGAGCCGCGTTGACGGCGACCTTTAATGGCACGGCTAAAGCCGTGCCCCTTCAAAACATCTTTGCCACTTTATGGCACGAGTGAAGTCGTGTCCTGTCAAAACATCTTTGCAACTTTACGGCAGCTGGACTTTAGAACAATGCGTTTTGTTTGCGCGGGGGCGTGATGCCGAAGTGGTCGTAGGCTAGTTGCGTGACTACGCGTCCGCGCGGAGTGCGGTCGAGGAAGCCTATCTGGATGAGGAAGGGCTCGTAGATTTCTTCGATGGCTTCGGCCTCTTCGGCCAAGGCTGCGGCGAGCGTGTTCACGCCGACGGGGCCGCCCTGATATTTCTCGATGATGGTGAGCAGCAGTTTGCGGTCGATTTCGTCGAAGCCGTGCTGGTCCACCTCGAGCATTTCGAGTGCGGACTGGGCGGTGGGTTTATCGATGTGTCCGGCGCCGCGCACCTGCGCGTAGTCGCGCACGCGACGGAGCAGGCGGTTGGCGATGCGCGGTGTTCCGCGACAGCGGCTGGCTATTTCGAAGGCGCCCTCTTCGTCGATGGCGACTTTGAGGATTTCCGCCGAGCGCTTGATGATGATCTTCAAATCTTCGTGAGTATAGAACTCCATGCGCAGGACGATGCCGAAGCGCGAACGCAACGGGGCGGAGAGAAGGCCAGCGCGGGTGGTGGCGCCGATGAAGGTGAAGGGCGAGATCTCAAAAACGTGCGTCCGCGCCGAAGGGCCTTGTCCGATGATGATGTCGAGTTTGTAGTCTTCGAGCGCGGAGTAGAGCAATTCTTCTAGCGCCGGTTGCAGGCGATGGACTTCGTCGATGAAGAGCACCTGCTTGTTCTGCAGGTTGGAGAGGATGGCGGTGAGGTCTCCCTTGATCTGAAGGGTGGGGCCGGAGGTTTGCTGGAACGAGGTGCCGAGTTCGTTGGCGATGATGTTGGCGAGCGTGGTCTTGCCGAGGCCGGGAGGTCCGTAGAGCAGGACGTGGTCGAGGGCCTCTCCGCGTGAGTTGGCGGCTTCGATGGCTACCTGGAGGTTTTCCTTGACCTTGGACTGGCCGATGAACTCACGCAGGTATTGCGGGCGCAGCTTGAGTTCGTAGGTGGCGTCGTCCTCGACGACGGCGGCGGAGACGATACGATCGCGAAGATCCGGGTTTTCTTTGGAAGATGACACTGATGGCGATGGTAATCAGAAATGCGAACAAGGGCAATCGGCTACTGCAATGAGTTGGTCACTCCGTCTTTCGGGTGGAGCCGACGTCGGCAAGGAGTTCCTGCTTGATAAGTTTGCCCTCTTCGTAGAAGGCTTGGACGAGACGGACGCGGCTGTTACGGTTTCCCGCAACGGCAGACGCAACCTCGAAATCAAGGAACGCTGCGACTAGTTCCCAACGATCTCCGGCCTGCGCCCAAATCTCGTATTGATCGAAACTTGCCATGGTCCGCCCGTACTGCGTACTGCGGGAACTCGCGATCAGTATAGACCTGGGAGCGAAGCTGGCACACGGCAGAGAACCTGGGCAGTCACTTGGCTGGGCGGATTCAGGGGGAAGTAGCGAGTAGCGAGTAGGGAGTAGCGAGTAGGAGTAGCGAGTAGGAGTAGCGAACGAAAAGGGGCGCGGAGTGATAGCCGCGCCTTTGGTTTGCTTCAACTAGTAGATCTCAGGCTGCTTGCAGGTGTTCAAGGCGTTCCCTTCCACGAATGCCGTCGTCGTCTGAGAGTTCGCGGATGTTGCGCTTGTCTTCGGCTTGTACGTAGTAAGTTGCGACGCCGCGGGTTTTGCGCAAACGGCGTCCGATGGTTACGGCCTCGGCGGAGGGAATGTTTCCCCAGACGGTGACGTGTCCATCGCGTACATCCATCTCGACATGATTCAAGCTGCAGACGTGTCCGAGTTGAGCGCGCACGCGAGCGAGCAAGATGTCGTTGGGGAGAATCTGGTCGCGCATCATGGCCCAGTATTCGGCGGCAGTTCCGCCGACATGCCTGCTGGCGCTTACTACCTGTTTGCCGGCAAAATTTGCGGATGCCGTTGCACCATGCGCAAACTTTCCACGAATCCAGTTTCGCCGTGCAGCACCGCTTCGTCCGTCCAAAAGTGCGGTGAGAGCGGCGCCACAGAGCGCGCCGGCAATAAAGGCAGCTGAGTTCCTACGGGTTTTGCGGCTTACTCTCATGATGGCCTCCGTACCTGCTGTGAGATGACGGAAAAGACATACGGGGCGGGGGAAATCGAGAGATAAAGAAGAAAGCCCCACCTATGCCAAGCTGCTGGACAAAGGTGAGGCGTTCGTAAATCGAAGAAGCAAAAACTGTTCTTAGTCTTCTTCTTCCACTTCTTCGCCCTTGGCAAGCTTGGCGGCAGCAACGATCTTTTCCTGCTGCACGGCGGGGACGAAGTCGTAGTGGTCCATTTCCATGTTGAAGCTGCCGCGGCCTTGCGTCATGGAGGTAAGGTCGGTTCCGTAGGTGAGCATCTCGCTCATGGGGGCGTGCGCCTTGACCACGGTGTTTCCGCCCTTGTTGTCCATGCCCTGTATGCGTCCGCGACGAGAGTTGAGATCGCCCATGATGGCCCCGGCGAATTCGTCGGGAATGGTGATCTCGACACTCATTACGGGTTCGAGCAGGGTTGGCTTGGCAATCTCCATGGCCTTTTTGAAAGCGATGCGTCCGGCTTTTTTGAAGGACATTTCGTTGGAATCGACGTCGTGATAGGAGCCGTCGTAGAGGGTGACGCGGAAATCGACGACCGGGAAGCCGGCGAGGAATCCACGGGCTGCGCCTTCGACGATCCCCTTTTCGACGGCGGGAATGAAGTTCTTGGGAATGGAGCCGCCGAAGATGTCGTTGACGAATTCGAACTTGCCACCGCGCGGCAAGGGATCCATTTTGATTTTGCAATCGCCGAACTGACCGTGTCCGCCGGATTGCTTTTTGTGGCGGCCCTGCACGTCGGCGTGTCCGCGAATGGTTTCGCGATACGGAACCTTGGGCGCCTTGAGCACGACTTCCGTGTGGTAGCGCTTCTTCAGTTTGCTGACGATGACCTCGATGTGCTGCTGTCCGGTTCCGGCGATGAGGATGTCATTGGTCTGCGCGTCGCGGAAGAAGCGCAGCATGATGTCCTCTTCCATGAGCTTGTGTACACCGACGCCGAGTTTGTCTTCGTCGGCGCGGGTCTTGGGCTCGATGGCAAAGGTGATGGCAGGTTCGGGGAAGGTGACCACCGGGAAGACGATGGGCGCGGATTTGTCGCCGAGCGAATCTCCGGTGAGTGTGTCTTTCAACTTTGCGACGACGCCGATGTCTCCGGCATGAAGTTCCTGGACGGGAACGGCGTTCTTGCCCTGCAAGATGGAAAGATGGGCGAACTTTTCCGTGGTGCTGCGGGTGAAGTTCTGAACGGCGGCATCGTTCTTGAGAACCCCGCTGTACACCTTGAAATAGGTGATGCGTCCGGAGAAGGCGTCGCTCATGGTCTTGAAGGCGAAGAGCGAAAGCGGATCGCTGTCGGTGGTTTTGCGAACGGCGGGAGCGCCATTGCCTTCGGCGGCTGCGGCAGCGACGGTTTCGCGTTCTGAGGCGGTGGGCAGGTAGTCGACGATGAAGTCGAGGACTTCGTCGGTTCCCATGTTGCCGAGGCCGGAGGAGAAAAGTACAGGGAAGATCTTGTCTTCGCGAATCGCGTTGTGGAGACCGCCGATGATGTGCTCTTCGGCGATGGTGCCGGTGTTGAAGAACTCTTCCATGAGAGAGTCATCGCCTTCGGCGACGAGTTCGACAAGGGCTTCGTGCGCTGCCTTGGCTTCTTCCGCCATATTGGCCGGGATATCGCCGACGGTGGCTTTACCGTTGCCGCTCATCTCGTAGGTGTAAGCCTTCATCTTGACGAGATCGATGACGCCGGTGAAAGTTTTTTCCGAGCCGATGGGAAGTTGCACAGGGACGACGGTGCGTCCGAAGGTGCTGGTGAGCGATTCCATGACGCGAGTGAAGTCCGCGCGTTCGCGGTCCATGCGAGTACAAACGACCATGCGCGGCAATTTCAATTCTTCGGCGTAGCCCCATATCTTCTGGGTGACGACCTGGACGCCGCTGACGGCATCCACCACCACGATGGAGGCTTCGACGGCGGGCATCACCATTTCGGATTCATGGACGAACTGGTTGAATCCGGGCGTATCGATGATGTTGATCTTGGTCTTGCCCCACTCGGCATAGGCGAGCGAACTGGCGGTGGTCATCTGTCGGGCGATCGCTTCTTCGTCGTAATCGGTGACAGTGGTGCCATCGTCGACGCGGCCTAAACGCTGCGTGGATCCGGCGGTGAACAACATGGCTGAAACAAGGGAAGTTTTGCCGGAATGAGAATGGCCTACCACGGCCACATTGCGGATATTCGCGCCTTCGTAACTCTTCACGAATGACTCCTTAGATTGGGGCCATTCCGCTGCCGTCGCGTGCCGAGACACGTGCGGCTATCGACTGCGCAGGGAACTGCGCGCTATGGGTGGAGTGCCTCGGCACAAAATCGTGACGGGAACTCAACGTACTGCCACCCATCTCACGCTGTAAAGCGCGGTTGGGAAACCCCGGTTGAACAGCCCGGAATGGCGGTCCGCGGGGATCAAGGTCTGACAAGACTTTGATCCGGGTGGAGAGTCACTCCCTAACCGAGGGCGGAAGGGCAGGCACCATGTCTCGCGGCATGGTGGACTACTTTGAGTAACGCGAAATCGTAGCACAGCGGTTTTGGAAGGAAAAGCGCTTCTGAGGCGGGAGCGGCAATTCCCTTCCCAATCCAGATTTATTTTACGAAAAAGCGCCGAACAGTTCGACTCTGGTTCTTCGACTCCGGAAAGTTGCGACCGGGGAGAAGGGTGGCGCATCTTACGTAAGGTCAGAGACCCCAATGGGTATGCTTCGGGATGCTCTTCTACTGAGGCGTGTCTTTCGGGCAGCATCTTCGGGTAACATGGGGGAAACAATAACGGAGCGGGAATTGTTGCTCCTTGAGGATACGCACTGCATGAATCGTAAATGGATGCTGCTGGCACTCGCCATCATGATGTTGTTAACCGGGCTCAGCGCTTTCGCCGCCGACACCACGGCCCTACGTCCGCCGAAGGGCGCGAAGGTCGCGATCCTCATATTTGAAGATCTGCAGTGCCCTGATTGTGGTCGCGTCGAGCCCATCATCGAAGAAGCAGCGAAGACTTACAAGATTCCGATCGTCCGCCACGACTTCCCTCTGCCGCAGCATAACTGGAGCTTCGACGCGCATATCCTGGCACGGTATTTCGATACGTTCTCGCCGGAGTTGGGCGAGGAATGGCGCCGCTATTGCCTGAAGAACCAACCCAGCATCACGAAGAATAATTTGCAGGGCATCGCTACGAACTTCGCTTCGCAACATGGGAAGACGATACCCGTGTTCATCGATCCGAAGGGTGAACTGGCAGCCAAGGTGAAGTCGGATTTCGCTTTGGGGCAGCGCGTTGGCGTGGAACATACGCCGACCATCTACATCGTAAGCAACACGCAACGCGGAACTCCGTTCGTGGAAGTGGTGGACCGTACGCAGCTTTATCAACTGATCGACCAGATGATGAAGGGCGCGGAAGAGGTTCCGGCAGAGAAGGCCAAGACTCCGGCCAAGACGACCAAGAAGGCCGCGGCCAAGAAGACAACGAAGACGGAAGCGAAGAAATAGTTTTGCGTGGCAGGATTCGGAGCCCGCCCGAGTGGCGGGCTTTTCTGTGTAGAAAAAACGAACCCCGCCTGGGCGACAGGCGGGGTTCGGTGAATATCTACTACTTCCCTATTTCAATTTTTCCAGCACGGCAAAAACTTCGTTGTTCTCTGGTTGCTGGTCAAGCGGGTAGACCTTGGCGTGAGCCAGGATTCCCTGCTTGTCGATGATGAAGAGAGCACGTTCGTTGATGCCGGGAACAGGCGGCCCTTCGCGAAGGATGCCGTACCTGGTGGCGACAGCGCCGTGGGGATAGAAATCGCTGCACAAAGGATATTTGAGCCAGCCGATGTCACGCTTCTGCCAAGCGACATGACTGGGAATGGAATCTACGCTAATGCCCACGACCTGGGCATCGTAGCCGGCGAACTTATCGAGGTCCGCATTGTAGGCCGGCATTTGGGCGGTTCAAACCGGTGTCCAGTCGAGCGGATAAAAGGCGAGGACGACGTTCTGTTTGCCGCGGTAATCGCTCAAACGAAAAGTCATCTTTTCGTTTCCGACGACGGCGGGAACTTCGAAGTCCGGAGCCTGGTCGCCCACTTTCAGTGGTGCCATTTTGATCCTCCGCAAAGTACGAAGTGCTATGGAGTCCTTGGTGGTTCACGACGATTCTAGTCTTGTGGGCACTCGGCGGGCAAGTTCGAGGCACGGCAGCGACAAAATTATGACGGTGGGCAGGAAAACGCCGCAGCTTTGGGGAGGCATCGTAGAGGCATGGCCGTTGTGTGCGGAGAAGTGTCTCTGCGCCTGTTCATAACCGCATTCCTGGAAGCGTCAACGGCGCGCTACGCAAGTTGCCGGGTGATCGAGGAGGATTAAGATGTTCGGATTTTCCCGCTATAACTACGAAGAGTTCGACCGTAATACTTTGGCGAAAGACTTCTTGAAGAGCAAATTCGGCGATGCGCCGGAACCGGGCGAACGCGCGCCGGACTTCGAGTTACGCACCGTGGAGGGGAACAAGATACGGCTTGCGGATTTCAAGGGCGAGAAGAACGTGGTGCTCACGTTCGGGTCGGCAACGTGTCCGCTGACGTCGAGTTCGATTTCCGACTTGAACGATCTTTATAACGATTACGCAGGAGAGGATGTGGAGGGGCTGTTCGTCTACGTGCGCGAAGCGCATCCGGGCGAAGAGATGCCGGCACATGCGTCGATGGCGGATAAAGTGGCTGCGGCAGAACTGTTCCGCGCGGAAGAAGAGATAGAAATTCCCGTGCTGATCGACGATATCAACGGGAAGGCGCATCGCCGATATGGATCGCTGCCGAATCCGACATTCCTGATCGACAAGAGTGGTCGCATCGCATTCCGCTCGCTGGCTACGCGCCCGAGCGTGATTGCCGACGCGCTGGATGAACTGCTGGAGCGTCAGGAGGAACGAGGCACGGAACATGCGGTGGTGCATGGAGGAGAAGACTCGGCGATGCCATCGCTGAAATCGTTTTTCCATGTGCATCGCGCGCTGCAGCGGGGCGGGAATAGAGCAGTGAAAAATTTCGAACGCGAGATGGGCATACCGGGAAAAGTTGCGGTGACGGCGAGTCGCATTGCGCGACCGCTGGCGGATAATCCGGGCACGGTCGCCGGAACCGCACTGGCCGTCGTGGGCGTAGTCGGACTGGGATTGTGGGCGGGACTTGCCTTGCGTAAGCGTCGCTTCAATCAGACGCCGTACCGGTTCCCGAAGTACGGTCGGCGCGCGGATGGGCCCGATGATTACGAGGCGGTGGGAATTTAGAGAGACATCGGGTAATTGGGTAATTTGTAAATTGGTAATTTGAAGATCAAAGGCAGAGGGCGCGGAGGAATCGAAGGACAATTGAGTCATTGGGTTATTGAGTCATTTGGGTTATTGAGTCATTGAGTCAAGTAAACCCAGTGAAGATTGAGGATCAATGGCAAGGGCGCGGAGGAATCCGCGCCCTTTGTTGTTTCTACGGTCGAACGAAATTTGAATTTGGTGGTGGTATGGGGATATCTCGCCAGCTAACTTCTCACGGCGTAGTGTATTGTTGGCAGGTCACGATGCTGCGCTCTGAACTTTGGTGTGGATGTGTCGAGTTGAAGCCACTAGACCGTGCTGAATACGGCGCGGCAGGAGCGTTTACGAACATCATCACTTGGGCGCGAGATGCGGAGGAGTTCCGCAGTAAAGCAGACACCATCGCAA
Source organism: Terriglobales bacterium (assembly GCA_038236965.1). Taxonomy (GTDB): domain Bacteria; phylum Acidobacteriota; class Terriglobia; order Terriglobales; family Acidobacteriaceae; genus JBBRZF01. The sequence continues at coordinate 26,295 of JBBRZF010000005.1, forward strand.
CGAGCCTCAAGATGTACGTCGCACAAACAGAAAAAGTTGAACCAGTCGGAGATTACTCTGATGAATGGCCAGAGGAATTCGAAGACATGGTTAGACGTGCCGAGTCAAATCCGAATGCCATTATCTATGGCACTTTTCATAACTATCCACACGACCAAGCCTAAAGCAGATTTGGATTGTTGACGGTATCAGGCCATCCTTCCCGCCGTTCTGGATAGAGTGTGATGAGTTCGCTGAGGACAAAAGGCGCGGGCGCGGAGGAATCCGCGCCCTTTGTTGTTTCAAATGACTCAATGACTCAATGGCTAAATGACCAAATGACTTAATGACGTTCGTGACGTTGCTTAGACCGCCGATGCTTTGTCTTTGCCCTGGAGCAGTTGGCGCACTACGTACTGCAGGATGCCGCCGTTGATGTAGTAGAGGACCTCTTGCGGCGTGTCTATGCGGACGGTGGCGTCGAATTCCGAGATGTGTCCTTCGGCGTTGGTGGCTTTGACGCGCACGTGTTTTCCGGGAGCGAAGTTGTAGAGAACGTCGTTGATGCCGATGATCTCAAAGGTTTCTTCTCCGGTGAGTTGGTGCGAGTTGAAGTCTTCATCGGCGAGGAACTGCAGGGGCAGGATTCCCATGCCGACCAGGTTGGAACGGTGTATGCGCTCGAAGCTCTGCGCGATGACGGCGCGGACTCCTTGCAGACGCGGACCCTTGGCGGCCCAATCGCGCGAGGAACCGGAGCCGTATTCTTTTCCGGCAATGATGATGAGCGGAACGTTTTCGTCGCGATACTTCATGGCGGCGTCGTAGATGCTCATCTGTTCGGTAGAAGGAATGTGGCGGGTGTAGCCGCCTTCTTTTTCAGGAACGAGGCGATTGCGGAGGCGTATGTTGGCGAAGGTTCCGCGCATCATGACCTCATGATTGCCGCGACGCGAGCCGTAGGAATTGAAATCGGCTGCGGCAACGCCGTGTTCCATGAGGTATTTTCCGGCGGGGCTGTCCTGCTTGATGTTTCCGGCGGGCGAGATGTGGTCGGTGGTGACGCTATCGCCGAGGACGGCGAGGACGCGCGCGCCCTTGATCTCTTCGACCGCTTTGGGCGTGGTGGTCATGCCTTCGAAGTACGGCGGATTCTGCACGTAGGTGGAAGCGGCGTCCCAGGCGAAGGTGTCTCCGCTGGGCACGTCGAGCGAACGCCAGCGTTCGTCGCCATCGAGCACGTTGGCGTAACTGGCGCGGAACATTTCCGGGCCGATGCAGGTGGCAAGCACGTCGCTGACTTCTTTCTGCGTGGGCCAGATGTCTTTGAGGAAGACGGGCTGACCGTTGCTTCCGGTGCCGAGGGGCTCGGCATAGACATCCATATCGATGCGTCCGGCGAGGGCGAAGGCGACAACGAGTGGCGGCGACATCAAGTAGTTGGCGCGGACTTCTGAATTGATGCGTCCTTCGAAGTTGCGATTGCCGCTGAGCACGGAGGCGACGACGAGTTCCTGCTCGGTGATGGTGTCGGAAACTTCCTGCGGTAGTGGACCGGAGTTGCCGATGCAGGTGGTGCATCCGTAGCCGACGAGGTTGAAGTGAAGCTTGTCGAGATACTGGCTGAGTCCGGCCTTGTTCAGGTAATCGGTGACGACCTTGGAGCCGGGCGCGAGCGAGGACTTCACCCAGGGCTGCGTCTTCATCCCTTTTTCGACAGCCTTTTTGGCGAGCAATCCGGCGGCGATGAGTACGGAAGGGTTGGAAGTGTTGGTGCAACTGGTGATGGCGGCGATGACGACGGAGCCGTGACGCAGTTCGTGGCGGACATCGACGGCATCGACCTGCTTGAGCGCGGCGGGCGAGTGGGGGTCTTCGGAGCCCGTGACGGGGCCGCCACCTTCTGATTCAAAACGCTCGACCGGCTTGGTGGCGGCAGCAACGACGGCGGCCTTGTTGCCCGGCTTCTGCAGAGTGGGCAGTGCCTGTTCGAACGAAGACTTGGCGTTGCCGAGCAACACGCGATCTTGCGGACGCTTGGGGCCGGCGATGGAAGGCTCGACCGCAGAGAGGTCGAGGTCGAGGACGTCGCTGTAATCGGCTTCCGGCGTGGAGGCGTTGTGGAACATTCCCTGTTCCTTGCAATAGGCCTCGACGAGTTCGACGGCTGATTCGGGGCGTCCGGTGAGACGGAGGTACTTGAGGGTTTCGATATCGACGGGGAAGATGCCGCAGGTGGCGCCGTATTCGGGCGCCATGTTGGCGATGGTGGCGCGGTCGGCGAGCGGGAGTCCCTGGAGTCCGGGGCCAAAGTATTCGACGAACTTCCCGACGACGCCTTTTTTGCGCAACATCTCGGTGAGGGTGAGCACGAGATCGGTGGCGGTGGAGCCTTCACGCAGGGTTCCGCTAAGGCGCACGCCGACGACTTGAGGGATGAGCATGGAGACGGGCTGACCGAGCATGGCGGCTTCGGCTTCGATTCCGCCTACGCCCCAGCCGAGAACGCCGAGTCCGTTGATCATGGTGGTGTGCGAGTCGGTGCCAACGACGGTGTCCGGATAGGCGACGGCCTTGCCGGAGGTTCCTTCGCCGAGGACGAAGACTACGCGCGCGAGGTATTCAAGATTGATCTGGTGAACGATGCCGGTATCGGGCGGCACGATGGCGAAGTTCTTGAAGGCGCCCTGTCCCCAACGGAGGAAGGCGTAGCGCTCTTTGTTGCGCTGGAATTCGAGGATGGCGTTGAGCTGGAAGGCGTCGGCGGTGCCGAATTCATCGACCTGAACGGAGTGGTCGATGACAAGCTCTGCTGGCTGCAAGGGATTGATGAGCGATGGGTCGCCGCCGAGACGCTTCATGGCGTCGCGCATGGCGGCCAGATCGACCACGGCGGGCACTCCGGTGAAATCCTGCAGGAGTACGCGCGAAGGCATGAAGGCGATTTCTTCCGAGGGCGTTGCTTTGGGTTGCCATGCGGCCAAAGAGCGGATGGTGTCGGCGGTGACGGCGCGTCCATCTTCGCGACGGAGCAGGTTTTCCAGCAGGATACGCAGAGAGAACGGCAGTTTAGCGGTGCTGATGCCCTGCTTGTCGAGAGCGTTCAAGCGATAGATCTCGTACTCGCGCTTGCCCACCTTGAGGGTGGAACAACTTCCAAATGAATTCATAAGACGCCTTCTGAAAAGAGATTCCGAACCTAAAAGCGGAGGCACCGCGCTGGGCAGAGAAATAGAAAATTGCGCGCTGTGCCGAATTACTTAGTTTACGACTTTTTGCGGGGTGCTGTCAGCAGGCCAAACTTCAGGCTAACCATTCGTGTGCGACCTGCAGGAGCAGATAGATATTGAGTCCGGCGATGACAAAGGCGACGGTCCAAGCCAGGGCCTTGACGATACGGCCATTCACGAAGTCACCCATCTTGGCCTTGGAGCTTGTAAACATGACCAGCGGGAAGACGGCGAAGCTCAACTGCATGGAGAGCACGACCTGGCTGAGGATGAGCAGGCGGGCGGTGCCGCTCTCTCCGGCGATGGCGGTGACGATGACGGCCGGGATGATGGCGATGAGGCGCGTGACGAGGCGGCGGAGCCATGGGCGTAGCGTCATGTTGATGAAGCCTTCCATGACGATCTGTCCGGCGAGCGTTCCGGTGAGGGTGGAGTTCTGGCCGGAGGCGAGCAAGGCGATGGCGAAGATGGCGCTGGCGATCTTTGCGCCCAGGAGCGGGGAGAGAAGTTTGTAGGCGTCCTGTATCTCGGCGACGGCGCGGTGTCCGCTGCGATAAAAGGTGGCGGCGGCGACGATGAGGATAGAAGCGTTGACGAAGAGCGCGAAGGTGAGGGCGACGGCGGAATCGATGTTGCAGTACTTGATGGCCTCGAGCTTGCCTTCCGGGGTGCGGTCGAAGTCGCGGGTCTGCACCACGGCAGAGTGCAGATAGAGATTGTGCGGCATGACGGTGGCGCCAAGGATTCCGATAGCGAGGTAGAGCATGGAGGGATCGCGGAACATATCCGCCGATGGCACGAGGAAGCCATGCATGATTCCGGCGAGATCGGGACGGGAGAAGAAGATTTCTAGTCCGAAGCAGACTCCAATGGTTCCGGTGAGGACGACGACGATGGCCTCGATGTAACGGAACCCCTTGTTTTCCAGGAAGAGAATGAGCAAGACATCGAGCGCGGTGATGCAGACGCCGATGATGAGCGGGATGTGGAAGAGCAGGTTGAGAGCGATGGCCGAGCCGATGACTTCGGCAAGATCGCAGGCGGCAATGGCGATTTCAGCGACGATCCAGAGGAAGTAAGTGACGGGACGGCTGAAGTGGTCGCGGCAGGCCTGCGCGAGGTCGCGTCCGCTGACGACGCCTAGTTTGATGCAGAGACTCTGCAGAAGAATCGCCATCAGGTTGGAGAGCATGATGACGAAGAGCAAGCGGTAGTTATAGCGGGAGCCGGCGGCGAGATCGGTGGCCCAATTGCCGGGGTCCATGTAACCGACGGCGACGAGAAAGCCGGGGCCGGCGAAAGCGATCAGTTTGCGAAGGAATCCGGGAGAGCGGGGGACGGGGAGGCTGGAATGAATTTCCGGCAGACTGGGTGTATGGGTCTGCTTACTCCAGCCGCGCTCCTCCTTCTTCATGCTTTCGATCCTCCGCACAATCCAAAACTATACCGCAAGCGGTGCGGCGGTAGGTTCGGAGGAGATGAAATTCAAAATCCACCACGGAGACACGGAGGCACGGAGAAAGGCAAATCGGGCAGAGGGAGAGAGGTTAGGAATATCCGATTGGAGGTGGCAGAGGGAAGACAAAGGGTCTCTCCGCTCCGCTGCGCTGCGGTGGATCGTTTTCGTTTAGCGCTAAACGTTAGATTCCTGCCGCGCTAGGCGGTGACCAATGCCAAGGCTTCGCGGGCGGCGGCGATACTTTGTTCGACGTCCTGTTCGGTGTGGGCGGCGGACATGAAGGCGGCCTCGAATTGAGAGGGGGGAAGCCAGACGCCGGCGTCCAACATGCCGCGATGGAAGCGTCCGAATTGTTGGGTGTTGCAGGTGGCGGCCGAGTCCCAGTCGGTGACCTTCTTGTCGGTAAAGAAGAAGGTGAACATGGAGCCGATGCGATTGACGGTCATGGGAATTCCGGCTTCGCGGGCGGCTTCCAGAACGCCGTTGGTGAACTGTGCGGAGAGCTTTTCGAGTCGCGCGTAGATGGCTTCGCGGTCTTCGCGAAGGGCGCAAAGCATGGCGAGTCCGGCGGCCATGGCGAGGGGATTCCCGCTCAAGGTTCCGGCTTGGTACATGGGGCCAAGGGGCGCGACCATGTTCATTATTTCTTCGGGGCCGCCATAGGCTCCGACGGGGAGTCCGCCGCCGATGACTTTTCCGAAGGTGGTGAGGTCGGGCTTGATGCCGTAGAGTTCCTGCGCTCCGCCGTAGCTGACGCGGAAGCCGGTCATGACTTCGTCGAAGATAAGGACGGTGCCTTCGCGTTTGGTGATGTCGCGGAGGAACTGGAGATAGCCTTCGGCGGGCGCGACGCAGCCCATGTTGCCGACGACGGGCTCGACGATGATGGCGGCGATCTGTCCCTTGAGGCGAGTGAAGGCTTCTTCCACGGCGGCGCGATTGTTATAGGGCAGCGCGAGGGTGAATTGCGCGAACTCTTCGGGAACTCCGGCCGAGCCGGGGATGCCGAGGGTGGCAACGCCGGAGCCGGCTTTTACGAGAAGTGCGTCGGTGTGTCCGTGATAGCAGCCTTCAAACTTGATGATGTATTTGCGGTTGGTATAGGCGCGCGAAAGACGGATGGCCGACATGGTGGCTTCGGTCCCGGAGCTGACGAAGCGGACTTTCTGCATGGAAGGAATGGCTTCGATGACGGCTTCGGCGAGGTCGGCCTCGGAAGGAGTGGACGCGCCGAAGCTGGTTCCCTTGCGCGCGGCTGCGATGATGGCCTCAATGACCGAGGCGGGGGCGTGTCCGAGAAGCAGTGGGCCCCAGGAGCCGACGTAGTCGATATACTCATTGCCATCGGCGTCGAAGACACGCGAGCCTTCGCCGCGAACCAGGAACGGCGGATCGCCACCGACGGAGCGGAAGGCGCGGACGGGCGAATTGACGCCTCCGGGGATTAGCTTTTCTGCGCGTTTCTGTAGTTCGCGGGAGACATCGAGTTTGCGGGCCATGCGGATTCCTTGCGAGCGCGACCGTGGTCGCGCAGGAGCTTGGGTGGGACCCATCCACTATAACAATTCCGCTTGTTACTGGCGAAGCGCTCGCTTAGGATGGGCGGCCATGTACGAACCTGCGGTGGCACTGACGGACTTTGTTTTGACCTTGGAATGCGCCGTGCTTTTTGTGTTGCTGAGGCGCGGGGCGAAAAGTCCGTTGCGCAGCGCCTTTCTGTCGATGTTTGCGGCGACGGCCGTAGCGGCGCTGCTCGGGAGACTTGTCCACGCGTTTCTGCCGGATGAGACCACGCTCGCCTACGGCATTGCGTGGCGCGCGACCTTGCTCATCATCGGCGCGGCTGCGGTTTCGGCATTCCTGGCGGGCGCGTACCTGCTGTTCCCCGCGGAGCGTGTTCCGCTGCTGCGAAAGATTGCCGCCGGAAGTTATCTCGCTTACCTGCTTTGGCTGTTCTTCGTTTCCATGAAATTCCGAGTGGCCATTGCCTACTACTTGCCGGCAACGGTGCTGCTGCTCATCGCGTTCCTCGTTGTGCGCAGGCGGCGTGAGGGCGCAATGATCGGGGCCGTGGGAGTACTGCTCACGCTGATCGCTGCGGCTATCCAGCAGGCGCGGATAGGGATTCATCCGGTCTACTTCAATCACGATGCGGTCTACCACGTGGTGGAGATGGTTGCGTTGTGGCTTTTGTTTTTGGGAGCGCGGGGAGTGAGCAGCGAACAGAGTTCCTGATTTTCTCAGTCGTGTTCGGCAGCTAAATACATTTGCGTTTTCGCTGGTAGAATCAGAGGGATGGTCCTCCCTTTCGTCCGCGAATTGTTTGCGGACGTGGAAAAGTCTGCCGTCTTTGCGCGTGCTGCCAACCACCTGAAGGGCGGCGCGGGGCGGATACGTTTGTCTGGGCTGACTCCGACCGCCAAAGCCCTGCACTATGCGCTGCTGCACAAGGCGGCGGGGCGTCCGCTGATCGTGCTGGTAAGCGACAATCGTGCGGCTGAAGAACTCATCCCTGTGCTGCAGGGGTTCTGCGAATTGACGGGCGCGTGCGCGCCGGAATCGGTCAGCTACCTGCCTTCGCGGGATGTTCTTCCCTTCGAAAACCTGTCCCCACATCCTGAGATTCAAGAAGCGCGTGCGCAAGCTTTGTGGCGCGTGGCGACCCATGCGGTCTCGATACTGGTGGTGCCGTTCGCATCGTCGGCGATACGTTTGCGCGATGCCGAATTTTACGCAGGGCTGGCACGCGTGGTGCGGCGTACGGAATCGCTCGATATCGACACGCTGCTTCCGCACCTGAATACCGTGGGCTATGCGGCGGCGGACGTGGTGGAGATGCCGGGCGAATACGCGATGCGCGGCGGCATTCTGGATGTATATCCGCCGGAGGCCGACCGGCCGTTGCGTATCGAGCTGTTTGGCGACGAAGTGGAATCGATACGGAAGTTCGATCCGGAGACGCAGCGTTCGTCGGTGGAGACGGACGAAGTCATCCTGCTGCCCTTGACCGAGACTCCGGTGAGCGAAGAACTACTGGGCGCGATTCATGCGCGGCTGAGCGGAAAGCGAGTGGAGGGCAATCCGTCGGTGGTGGAGGAGATGATTCGCGCGGGCGGCGTCACGGTGTTTCCGGGATGGGAATTTTTTGCGCCGGTGGCGGGCGCGCCGAACACGATCTTCGACCTGATGCCGAACTCGCCGGTGCTAATCGACGAACCGGAACTGATGCAGCGCGACTTCGATACGTGGTGGGAGCGCGTGCAGGGTACGCACGAACGCAGCGGCATCGGGAAGCTGGTTCGTCCGGAAGACATTTACGTTCCGCCGGAGCCGTGGCGCGAGAAGGTCGCGCAGATTCCGGGCGCGGACATCGAGCAGCTTGGCATCACGACGGCCGATGATGAGAACCATCTGGTGGTGGTGGCGCAGCCGACGACGCGCTTCCACGGTTCGATTCCGGCGATGGTGGAGCAAGCGAAGAAACTCGCTGGCGAAGGTCGGCGAGTGCTGTTCGCTGCCGGCAACACGGGTGAAGTGGAGCGACTGGCCGATATCTTCGGCGAGTACAACCTGGCGTACCGGTTGGGGAGTCGCAATCCGCGTCCGGGTGGCGAGACGTATGCCGACGAGGCCGGATACTTTGCGGAGGATATGACGGCGGCGACCTTGGTGAAGGCGTTTGTGCCGGACGGCGTTGTGTTGCCGGAGGCGTCGCTGGTTATTTACGGCACGCGCGACCTGTTCGACGACTCGGAGCTGATGGCGCCGCGCTCCCTGAAGCAGAAATCGAAGACTTCGGCGTTTCTGTCCGACTTCCGCGACCTTGCTGTTGGCGATTACGTGGTGCACGTGGAGCACGGCATCGGGCAGTATCACGGACTGCGCGAAATCGAGCAGCCGGACGGCGGCAAGATCGAGTTCATGATTCTGGAATATGCCGAGGCTGCTCGGTTGTATGTTCCGCTGACTCGACTCGACCTGGTGCAGAAATATCGGTCGCAGGAAGGCGTGCGTCCGGTATTGAATCGACTGGGCACGCAGCAATGGGCGAAGACAAAAGCCAAGGTGAAGAAGGCCATGAAGGACATGGCCGACGAACTTCTGAAGCTTTACGCATTGCGCAAGACGGCGGAAGGACACTCGTTCCCGAAAGACACGGAGTGGCAGCGCGAGTTCGAAGACGCCTTCGAATACAACGAGACGGACGACCAGTTGTCGGCGGTGGCGGACATCAAGCGCGACATGGAATCGACGCTGCCGATGGATCGGCTACTCTGCGGCGACGTTGGTTATGGAAAGACGGAAGTGGCGATGCGCGCGGCTTTCAAGGCGATGAGCGACAACCGGCAGGTCGCCGTGCTGGCGCCGACTACGGTGCTGGCCTTCCAGCATTTTGAAACTTTCAAGCGGAGATTCTCGGCGTTCCCCATCACCATCGAGATGATCTCGCGCTTCCGCACGGCGAAGCAGCAGAAAGAGATCGTGGAAAAAGTGGAGAACGGAAAGGTCGATATCCTCATTGGCACGCATCGCGTGCTCTCGCAGGACATCAAATTTCCGGAGCTTGGCCTGGTCATTGTGGATGAAGAGCAGCGCTTCGGCGTCCGGCATAAAGAGCGGCTGAAGCAGTTGAAGAAGGAAGTGGATGTTCTGACCATGTCGGCCACGCCGATACCGCGGACGCTGCATATGTCGCTGGTGGGACTGCGCGATATGAGCGTGATCGAGACTCCGCCGAAAGACCGCATGGCGATCCAGACGGTAGTGGCGGCGTGGGACGAAAAGCTCATCAGGTCTGCGCTGGAAAAGGAACTGGAACGCGGCGGGCAGGTGTACTTCGTACACAATCGCGTGGAGAGCATCTACGAAATTGCGGCCAAACTGCGCGAACTGGTTCCGCAAGCGAGGGTGCTGGTGGGCCACGGACAGATGTCGGAAGGCCAGTTGGAAAACGTGATGCTCGGATTCATGCGTCATGAAGCCGACATCCTGGTGGCGACGACGATCATCGAGAACGGGCTGGATATTCCGCTCTGCAATACCATTCTTATCAATCGCGCAGACCGGCACGGATTGTCTGAGCTGTACCAGTTGCGCGGACGCGTTGGGCGCTCCAATCGGCGCGCATATGCGTATCTGCTGATTCCGGCGGACCGCGACTTGACCGACCTGGCGCGACGCCGGTTGGCGGCGCTGAAAGAGTTCAGCGACCTGGGAGCGGGATTCAAGATTGCGGCGCTGGATTTGGAACTGCGCGGTGCCGGCAATTTGCTGGGCGGCGAACAGAGCGGCCACATAGAGGCCATCGGGTTCGAACTTTATACGCAGATGCTGGAGACGGCCGTCCGCGAGATGAAGGGCGAAGACATCCGCGACGAGCTCGATACGCAACTCAATCTCGGACTCAATATTCGCATCCCGGCCGAGTACATCAAGGAAGAGAACCAGCGGCTGCGCATGTACAAGCGCATTGCCGGGGTGGAAGACGAGTTGCAGTTGCGCGATGTTGCGAACGAACTGCACGACCGCTACGGAGCACCTCCGGCGCCTGTGCGTCACCTCCTGGAATACGCCGCGCTGAAGCTTCTGTGCGAGCGAGTGGGGGTGGCGGCCATCGAGCGGCGTCGCGACCTGGTGAGCGTGCGCTTTACGGAGAACGCGGAGATCGATGCGACTCGACTGGCACAATTCGTTGCTTCGCAAAAGGGCACGCAGTTCACTCCGCAGGGCGTGCTGAAATTCCAGATGAAATCGAGCCAGGCAGAACTGATACTGCAGAGCTTGAAGCAGATGTTGCACGACCTTTCCGTGCAGCCTGAACCGGCAGAGACCTAGGATCCCGCATCCAACGAAGCATCTTACGAACGGAAAACGATGACCATGCGCAGAATGTTCGCCGCTGTACTTGTGTTCGCACTTGCCACCATGATGAGCGCACAGAACGAGCCGAAGGGAAAACAGAAGCCCGTGAAGGTCGATGCTCCGGCGGCTTTGAATTCCGCGTTTGAAGATTTCATGAAGAGCTTCTTCGCCTTTCAGCCTAGTGCGGGAACGCGTGCGGGGCTGCACCAGTACGACACGCAGATGGAAGATTTGTCGCGGCAGACGATCACGCAGCAGATCGCGGCCTACAAGCAGTTGGAAGATAAGTTCGTCGCCGTGCCCGTGCAGGGACTTTCGCAGGATGCGGCTGGGGATCGCGAGATGATGATTGCGCGCTCACGCGCGGCGCGCTTCGAACTGGAAGGCACGCGCTGGTGGGAGAACGATCCTGACCGCTACTCGGCCATCGTCAGCGACAGCGCCTTCGTGCTGATAGGGCGCAACTTCGCGCCGCTGGATGTGCGTCTGCGCGCACTGGTGTCGCGGGAACGAAAGATGCCGAAGCTGTTTGCCGATGCTCGGGCCAATCTGAAGAATCCGCCGCGCGTGTTCACCGAGATAGCCATCGAGCAATTGCCGGGCATCATCAGCTTCTACGAAAAAGACGTGCCGAAGGCTTTCGCCGAGGTGAAAGACGCAAAGCTGCAGGCCGAGTTTAAGCAGACGAACAACCACGCGGTGCAGGCGATGGAGCAGTACCTGGGCTTTCTGAAGGAGACGCTGCTGGCGAAATCGACTGGAGATTTCCGCTTGGGCGCGGAGAACTTCTCGAAGAAATTGCTTCACGAAGAGATGGTGGACGTCCCACTGGATAGGCTGTTGAAGATCGGATACGACAACCTGCGCGAGAACCAGCAGAAGTTTAAGGAGTCGGCGGCAAAGATCGATACGAGCAAGACTCCGCAGCAGATCCTTGCGGAGATACAGAATGAGCATCCCGCGCCCGACCAGATATTGAAGGCGTTCGGCGACAGGCTGAACGGTCTGCGCGCCTTCATCGCCGAGCACAAGATCATGACCACTCCGTCGCAGGAGATGCCGAAGTTGGAAGAGACGCCGCCGTTCATGCGGGCGCTGACGTTTGCATCGATGGACGCGCCGGGGCCGTTCGAAACGCGCGCGAAAGAAGCGTTCTTCAATGTCACCTTGCCGGAGCGGAACGCAACTCCGGAGCAGATCAAAGAACACATGCAGGAGTTCAACTACGGCGTGATCAACTCGACGGCGATTCACGAGGCCTTCCCAGGACACTACGAGCAGTACCTGTGGAACGAGCGCGTGAAGTCGAAGATACGGCAGTTCCTCTCGCTGGACATGAGCTTTACGGGCGGACATTTTTCGGGAACCAATGTGGAAGGCTGGGCGCACTACACCGAGCAGATGATGCTGGACGAAGGCATTGGGCGCACGCCAGGAGTCGCCGAGGAGAAAGATGTGGCGTATCACAAGCTGCGACTGGGGCAATTGCAGGATGCGCTGTTGCGCAATGCGCGCTACGTGGTCGCCATCGAGATGCACACGGGCAAGATGAGCTTCGAAGAGGGCGTGGATTTCTTCGTCAAGGAGGGCTACCAGACGAAGTCTGGCGCGATGCGCGAAACGCGGCGCGGGACCTCCGACCCAACATATCTGATGTACACGCTGGGCAAGTTGCAGATATTGAAGCTACGCGAGGATTACAAAAGGAAGGTAGGCGCGAAGTTCACGTTACAGGATTTCCACGACCGCTTTATGGAACAGGGCGTGGCTCCGCTGAGCCTGATACGCAAATCGATGGTCGGCGATAACAGTCCCACGTTGTAGACTTGCTGGTTCGGAACGGCGCGCAACTCGTACTGTTGCGTGCAGAGAAATCAAAGTCCGCTCAACAGAGCGGCTTCAAAAGTAATCATTCAAACTGGTAGCCGAAAAATGATAAAGAAAGTTCGCAAGGCAGTCTTCCCCGCAGCAGGTTTGGGAACAAGGTTCCTTCCGGCCACTAAGGCGCAGCCGAAAGAGATGCTGCCGTTGGTGGATAAACCCATCATCCAGTACGGAGTGGAGGAGGCGATGGCTTCCGGTTGCGACCAGATACTGATCATTACTGGACGCGGCAAGAACGCTATCGAAGACCATTTCGACGTGAGCTACGAACTCGAGAAGATGCTGGCGGAGCGAGGCAAGACCGACCTGCTGAAGATTGTGCAGCAGATATCCGACATGGTGCACGTCGCTTACGTAAGGCAGAAGGAAGCGCTGGGACTGGGACACGCGGTGCTGATGGCGAAGGAGCTGGTCGGCGATGAACCGTTTGCCGTGCTGCTGGCCGACGACGTGGTGGATTCCGAAGTGCCGTGCCTGAAGCAGATGGTGGACATCTACGAAGAGACGGGCTGCTCCGTGATTGCCACGCAAGTGGTGGAAGGAAAAGCCATCTCGGCCTATGGCGTGCTGGACGCGAAACCGGTGGAAGGCAAATGGGCGGGAAAGCTTTTTGAGATTTCGAACCTGGTGGAAAAGCCTAAGCCGGAAGATGCTCCGTCGAACCTGGCCATCATCGGACGATATGTTTTGACGCCGGGGATTTTCCCCGCGCTGGAGCGCACGGGCACAGGCGCAGGCGGAGAGTTGCAACTCACCGACGGGATGAAAGAGTTGCTGAAGACGGAGAAGATCTACGGCTACACCTTCGAAGGCAAGCGCCACGATACGGGCGACAAGCTTGGATTCCTGAAGGCTACGGTCGAGTTTGCGCTGAAGCGTCCGGATCTGGGTGGGGAATTGCGAGCGTGGTTGAAGGATTTGAAGCTGTAAAAACTTGCGAGTAAGAATCAAGGGGGCCGCTCAACGGAGCGACCCTTTTTTCGTATCGAGACCTGTTATTTTTTGCGAGATTCCTGCAGCTTCCTGGATTTTGTCTCTACGCCTTTTTCCAGCTTCTCTTTGTAGGCGACGAGTTTCTTTGCGAGGGAGGGGTCGGAGAGACCGAGGATCTGTGCGGCGAGGATTCCGGCGTTGGTCGCTCCGGCTTTGCCGATGGCCACGGTGGCCACGGGTATTCCAGAGGGCATCTGCACCATCGCCAGTAGGGCGTCGAATCCTGCGAGCGGCGTGGAGGAAATGGGCACGGCGATGATGGGCAACGTGGTTTCGGCGGCGATGACGCCAGCAAGATGCGCAGCGCCACCGGCACCGGCGATGATGACCTTGATGCCGCGGCCGATGGCGCCTTGCGTGAACACGGTTGTGCGGCGCGGAGAACGATGCGCCGAGATGATGTCGATCTCGTAAGGAATGCCGAATTCGTCGAGTGCCTTTGCGGACTCGTTCATGACGTCGAGGTCAGAGTCGCTGCCCATCACGATGGCAACGAGTGGATGCTGGCTCATGTTGCTCACTTTCCAAGTCAGAGATTCAAGAGTAAGTTGCGATTACTTGGTGGTTTGTTGCTTGAGTCCACGGGCGGCGATGTCGCGGCGATAATGCACGCCTTCGAAATGAATCCGTTGGGCCGCTTCATAGGCGAGAGCGACGGCCTGATGCAGATTGTCTGCGCGTGCGGTGACGCCGAAGACGCGTCCACCCGCAGTGTAGAGAGTGCCATCGCGCAGGCTGGTGCCGGCATGAAAGACTTTTACGCCTTCCACTTTCTCGGCTTCTTCGACGCCTTCGATGCGTTTGCCCATCTCGTAGGCTGCGGGATACCCCCCCGAGGCGAGGACGACGCAGACGGAGGCATCCTGCGACCACTTGAAATCGCCTTCACTGACGCGCCCTTCGATGCTGGCTTCCATGGCCTCCAATAGATCGCTGTCAAGGCGCATGAGGATGGGCTGAGTTTCGGGATCTCCAAAGCGGCAGTTGAATTCCAACACCATGGGGCCGCGCGCGGTCATCATAAGCCCGCAGTAGAGGATGCCTTTGTAGGGTGCGCCTTCGGCGGCCATGCCTTCGATGACTGGCTTGGCGATGTGGGCGACTACCCAATCGCGCATCTGGTCATCGAGGATTCCCGGCCACGAATATGCGCCCATGCCGCCCGTGTTGGGGCCGGTATCGTTGTCGCCGACGCGCTTGTGGTCCTGCGCTGCGACCAGCGGGGAGACACGTTCGCCATCTGACAGGACGAGGAAGGAAAGCTCTTCGCCTTCGAGAAATTCTTCGAGCACGACGCGACGTCCGGCGTCGCCGAGCATCTTGCCACTGAGCATTTCGGTGGCAGCGGCGGCGGCTTCGTCCTTCGTCTTGGCGATGACAACGCCTTTGCCCGCGGCAAGTCCGTCGGCCTTAACCACGAGCGGAGTGCTGAAGAGCGCCAGCGCGCCGGGCAGTTCTTCTACGGCGGTGATGACGGCGTAATGAGCGGTGGGAATGCGATGGCGTTGCAGGAATTCTTTTGCGAAACTCTTGCTCGATTCGAGGCGGGCGGCGGCCTGCGTGGGGCCAAAGATGGGCCATCCGCGGCGTTCGAACTCGTCCACCACCCCGAGAGTGAGGGGGAGTTCGGGGCCTACGACGGTGAGGTCGGGCTTGATGCGCAAGGCGATTTGGATGATGGAATCGAGGCTCTTGAGATCGACAGCTGCGCACTCTGCGTCCTGGCAGATGCCACCGTTGCCGGGCGCGCAATGCAACTCGGTGACGCGCGGCGATTGCCGCAGCTTCCAAGCCAGCGCGTGTTCACGACCGCCATTGCCGAGGATCAGTACCTTCATTTTGAGTTCTCACCCGAGACGCCGTTCGCTGAACGAACCAGCGTGTGAATACAGGTTATGGACTGGGAAGCAGGCGTGTCAAACGGCGGCGGTCGGAGCCTTCAACATCTGCGGCACGGTGGCGAATTCGTAGCCTTCGCCCTTGTAGCGGCGAATCAGATTATCAGTGGCCTTGATGGTGTGCGAGCGGTCGGTGCCTGTGTTCAGATGCCCGCCATCGTGGAGCAGGATTACTTCGCCGCCGCGAATCTGGCGCTCGGCTTTCTGCTCGATGGAAAGGTTGGAGGTGGCGCTCCAGTCGTAACAGGTGACGCGCCACATGACCGGCGTCATGCCATATTCACGGGCGGTGCTGAAGGTTCCGGGGCGACGTCCGCCAAAGGGTGGACGGAACAAATCGGGCTTCTCTCCGCAGGCGTCGGCGATGGCGGCGTTGGTCTGCTCAAGTTGGCGGCGCAGTTCTGGTTGCGAGACGAAGATGAGGTTGGGATGCGAGTAGGTGTGATTGCCGATGGCGTGACCTGAGGCGACGAGGTCGCGCACGACCTGCGGTCGCTGTTTAACGAACTCGCCCACTAGAAAGAAAGTTGCGCGAACGTCGTGGCGCGCCAGAACTTCCATTAGTTGCGGTGTGTAGGGATCGTTGGGACCGTCGTCGTAGGTGAGAGCAAGCTGGCGAGTTCCCGGCGGGAGTCCGTTGAAGTTGCTGCCGTAGAGCTGAGACCAGGGCGCCATGGTGTGCAGTCCGGCCAGAGATGCCACTGCTGCCGCTGCGCCCAACGCTGTGAGGGTCCCAAGCATGTACACAGATTGTACCGTTTCCGGTGGCATAAACGAGAACGGCAGCCGCTTAGGCCGCCGTTGGATGACGTTGAGATTGATAAATTATCGCTTGGCGATGGATTGCATAAAGCGCCAGCCATCGGAAGGGCGTATGGGAATGAGATTGAAGATTCCGATGATGAGATTCGATTGGGCGACAATGTGATTGACGTCGCCGGGCATGGCGGAGAAGATTGCGTAGAGCAGGAAATTTACCGTGGGCCCGGCGAGCGCGGATTGCGCTTCGACGAACCAGAGAGGCGACTGTTCGCGGCGGGTGTAAGCGCCTTTGAAGGTGATGCCGATGGCCTTAACAGGTACGCCGTGGCGCGAGACAGCAGCCACGTGGGCGAGTTCGTGAAGCAGCAGAGAGGCGAAGACGAGTCCGGCGGCGAGCAACGCTCCGGTGAGGCCGAGCGGCACGGCAAAGCCGACCGTCAGCAATAGCAAAGCTCCCAGCGCCGATGCGTTCCATTCAAAATGCACAACTGCCTCCTCACGCCTGACCGGGCGAAACACCCCCATCACGGTGCGTGCGCTTCTATATAGGCTTGTACGAGTTCTACAGTGTTAGAGTTCCATGGCGCGGCGGCTGTTGCCCTACGGTGAAAGCCGCACCTCGATTCGTAAATAGCCTTAGGAAGGCAGCCGCCCGGGAATACAGGCTAACAACTAAGGCAAATGGGCAGCGGCGAAAGTTTACTCTTCACATAATTGATTCGCGGCGCGGCACAGGCTATGCTGCGCTTGGCAATCCTACATGGCAAATTTCTTTGAACCACCTCGTTACATCGCGATTGAGGGCCCGATAAGGGTCGGCAAGTCCACGCTGGCGCGCGTGATAGCCGAGCGGCTGCACGGACAGCTGATACAGGAACCGGAAGACAATCCCTTTCTGGACGCCTTTTACGACGGCGAACCGGGGTCGGCCTTCCAGGCGCAGTTCGCGTTCTTGATCCAGCGCTACGAACAGTTGGGCTCGCTGGACGTCGGCCCGGCATCGCGCAAAATCGTGGTCGCCGATTACATCTTCGAAAAAGACAAGATATTCGCCAACCTGAATCTGAGCGATCCGGAGCTGGCGGTTTATGACCGCTATTACAAGCCCTTCCGCCAGGAAGTGCCGACGCCGGAGCTGGTGATTTATCTGCAGGCGTCGGTAGATGTGCTGAAAAAGCGTCTGAAGAAAAAGAATGTAAACAGCGAACGCGCGGTGAACGAGGATTACCTCGAAGAGGTGGTGAAGGCCTACGAACACTTCTTCTTCCACTACACGTCGAGCGACCTGCTGGTGGTGAATACCTCGGAAATCGATTTTGTGGAACACTCCGAAGACCTGCAACAGCTACTTCGGCGGGTGAGCGAGCCTATCAAGGGCACGCAGTATTTCCTGCCGTTGGGCGGAGATGCGGCGGCGGGGGTGTAGGTCCTAGTTAGGACAAACGAAGCTCTCCATTTGGAGGGCTTTTTAGCGGGGTCGTGAAGATTTGTAAGTTGCTGAAGGGGTGTAGGTTGCGGAATTCTGGTCGGTAAAATATTCAAAAGACTGGGGTTATTTGTAAAATATTGAGGACATGGAAGTTAGGTGGTGTTTGGGGAGGGTTTGGGCTTGGGGAGGGTGAGGATAGAAGCGGGTTGAGTGCGGATGAGGGCGGTTTGAGGCCGGATGGGTGATGTCGTTTGGAACTTGGTTAAAGCTCGGATGGTTCTTCGTTAGTTCAGTATGGCTCTTCGTTTATTTGGGTAGATTCTTCGAGAACGGGAGAAAAGCGGGAGAGATTGCGGGTCAGAAATGGGGAAAATCCTGTAACGGAGGCGAGTTTTGGGTAAGAAGGCTGCAACTGAGGCGAGCTTTGCTCGCCCGCCACGGACGGGGCGTCCGGGCCCACGCGAGTCAAAAGCTGAACAGGCACGTCAAAACATGAACTACGCAAACCGAGACTTTCTGCACTAGGACGAAGGGTTCCTTGGTGACGAGGGTTTGAGGCGAGCTTCGCTCGCCCGCCACGGACGGGGGCGTCCGGGCCCACGCA
>JBBRZF010000006.1:0-41053 GCA_038236965.1 Terriglobales bacterium
CATCTGCAGCAGGCGCGGGGACATGTGCGCGCGGGCGCCCATGTTGCGCGGCTCCTCCTGGGCCCAGACGACCTCGCGCAGGTTCGGGTAGCGCGCGATCTCCTCCTCGATCTGGCTCTGGGGGAAGGGGTAGAGCAGCTCGACGCGGGAGATCGCCACGCCCTCGTTGTTCTCGCGCGTGGCGTGGCCCTTGAGGTCGTAGAAGACCTTGCCCGAGCAGAGCACGAGGCGGGTGACCTTCTCCTCGTCGATCCGCGGCTCGCTCAGGACCGGGAAGAAGCGCGACGACGCGCGTCTCGCCCAGATGTGTTCCTTCGATCCACTGTCCGGGCGCGGAGCCTTTGGGATTCTTGAGTGTTTGCGCGCCTTCGATGACGTCGGCCTGGCGCGTGTTGTTCTCCGGCATTTTGACGCGGCGTTGAGCGAAGCGCGCATAGAGATCGGCCACGATGTCAGGATCGCGACGCAGGGATACTCCGAGGGCTTCGGCGACGCACTCGCGAGTGAGGTCGTCTTCTGTTGGCCCAAGCCCGCCCATGAAGATGATGATGTCGCTGCGCTCGATGGCAATGCGCGCGACTGTCGTGAGATGCTCGCGGTTGTCGCCAACCACGTTCTTGAACTTGACCTCGACGCCCAGTTCGTTGAGGCGCGCAGTGAGGTAAAGAGAATTCGTGTCTTGTTTGAACGGAGTCAGGAGCTCCGAACCAATCGCAATTATTTCAGCGTTCACACAATTAGTTTAACAGCGTGAAGGCCGGCGATGAATTTCGCGGGGTGTCACCCGAACAGCGGACGTCCCGCGATCTTCCAATCTAGTTGGTAGAGAGCGCTGGTCGTTGCCAGGATGACGGAGCGGTTGGGAGCAAACGCCAACCCGATCAGGTTGTTGCCTGAGACGACGAGCGAGGCCTGGCGTTCGGAGGTGATGCGCACGATTCCGCGCTTCCCGCCGAGCGAGGCGGCGACATAGAGATTGCCGGAATCATCGAAGGCCAGCCCTTGCGGCCGTCCGAGTCCGCGATAGAAGACGCTGACGGAGCCGTGCGAATCGATCTCGTAGACGGCGTCGTAACTGGAAGTCGTGGGACCGGTTACAAAAAGGGAATCGTTAGGGCCGAAGGCCAGGTGATAGGCGGAAACGCTGGGTTCAAGCGTTGCGAAGACATAGGTCTGGCGGTCGCGAGAAATCTTGAAGATAGTACCGCTGCGGTCCCCGACGTAGAGATTGTGTTCGGCGTCGAAGGCGATTCCGGTGGCAACGCCCATGCCTTCCGCGTAGGTACTTACCGCTCCATCGCGAGCGACCTGGTAGACAGTTCCATCGTAGCGCGAAGAAACATAAAGAATGCCGTCGTTATCGACAGCGAGTCCGGTGGCGTTCATGAGGTCGGCGACGAACGGCTGCACGTCCTCGTCAGGGCCTATCTTGTAAATCGCTACGGGTACCTTCTGTCCGCGAGAACCGGAGACGGTGGCGAAGACATTACCCTCGTCATCGACGGCGGGATTGGAAACCGGATGAAGATTCTCGCCGATGGGCTCGGCAACGCCGACGGTGAGAGCGTTGGAAGTAGCGTCATCTGCGGAGACCACTACTCCGCCGGAAGCAGCGCCTTCAGGCACGCGTGCGATAAGAAATTTGTCGGAACTGATGACCACGGAGCCCGGCACGTCTGCGAAAGAGACGCGTGGCTGGCGCAATTCAACCGGACGGAGATGCGATCCCGTGATGCGCACTTCGCCGCCGGGAAGCGTGAAGAGAGGATCAACGGCATCCAGTTGGGGCCGTCCATTGGTGGCCCCGAGTTTTTGTTCAGTAGGCATTTTGTGAAAGGTGAAAAGTTCCTCAGTCGCTAAGCCGTACAAGTCCCCACTAACCTAAGATGCGAAACCACAAGAGAAGCTGCATAACAATGAGTGCATAGATTCCCGCGCCGATGTCGTCTACTACGATTCCCGTTCCCCCGGGAAGACTCTCGAGCGCGCGAACGGGCGGAGGCTTGGTCATGTCAAAGGCGCGGAAGAGGATGAATCCGCAGAAGAGCGGCAGAAACGCACGCACCGTGTAGGGCGATCCGACAGCTAGGGGCGTGCCGATGAGGGCGATAAGCTGTCCGGCCACTTCGTCGATGACTACGATCTGGGGATCTTTGCGTCCGAGTGCGCGGGCGACTTGGGTCGCCGCCGGAATTCCGATCAGCGTGGCGAAGCCAGCGAGCAAGATACACAGGGGCCACTGCACGGAGCGGGGCAGCGAGTGCGCGAGCGTCCACCAAAGGATGACGATGGTAAGCGAACCCCACGTGCCGGGACCCGGGTGAAGGGTGCCGACGCCGAAGAAGGTGCCGACAAGCCAAGCCCATAGGGGCGGCTTGCGCGAGGCAGGGATGCGGATTTCGGCGGGAACGCTAGTTTGGTTTGTCGTCATTCGGGTCGGTGAAGCTGCCATCGGTATTGCGGCGACGAATCGCTTTAGGGCGTTCTTCGATATCGCTGTACCCGGACTCGCCGGCTTCAGAATCGGCGATGGGAGTAGAGACGACGTATCCGCCACTGGCCCATTTGCCGAGATCGATGATGCGGCAACGATCGCTGCAGAATGGGAAATCTTCTTCGGTCCGCAGAACGATCTTGCGGCAGGTGGGGCAACGAAGAGATCGGACTGATTTCTTGGGGGCCATTGCTTCTAGTTCCTGGACCTCGAATTTGAACTCTGCGAAGTTTACAGCAGACGGACGACGAGGTCATAGTCGTGGGCTTCTGTAACTTCGCAGCGATAAAACTCTCCGGCCTGGGCGTTGTCGTGCTCGCCGAAGTCGTTGATGAAAACTTTGCCATCGATCTCCGGCGCGTGCATCTCGGTGCGGCCTTCCCATAGCAATTCGGTCTCTTCGGAAGGGCCTTCGAGCATGACATCGAATTGGCGTCCGATGAGGGACTTGCGGCGCTTGCGGCTGAGTTGCTTCTGGATGGTCATCAGCTTCTTGCGACGACGCTCGATGTCGCGCGTGGGAACTTTTTCGTCGAGATGAAAAGCCTTGGCGCCATCTTCATCGGAATAGGAAAAGACGCCGAGCCAATCGAACTGCGCGGCACGCACGAAATCGCAAAGCTCTTCGAAGTCCTGCTCGGTCTCGCCGGGGAAGCCGACGATGAACGAAGTGCGCAGCGTGAGATTCGGAATGGTGCGTCGCATCTTGTCGATGGATTTGAGAAAGATGTCGGACGAAGCTCCGCGCTTCATGCGCTTGAGCACGTTGCCGGATGCGTGCTGCAAAGGCACGTCGATGTAGGAACAAATCTTGGGATTGGCAGCGATGGTGTCGAGTAGCTTGCCGGTGATCTTGTTGGGATAGGCGTAGAGGAATCGCACCCAGCGCAGGTCTTCGATGCGCGCTAGGGATTCGAGCAGAGTGGCGAGTCCTTCCTTGATGCCGAGATCTTCGCCGTAGCAAGTGGTGTCCTGCCCGATGAGCGTGATTTCGCGGACACCCTGTTTTGCCAGTCGCGAGGCTTCCGCAACCACGGATTCAACACGGCGCGAGCGGAACTTTCCGCGAAGCTGCGGGATGATGCAGAACGTGCAGGGATGATCGCAGCCTTCGGCAATCTTGATGTAGGCGGCGTACTTGGGCGTGGCTAGGATGCGCGGCGTGTTGTCGTCGTAGAGGTAGGTCGGGAGGGAGGCGGTTGCGCCATCCCATTCATCGCGCGAGAAGCGTTCGGCCTGTTCACGGTGTTCGCCTTCGGCGCGGGAGTGCGTTCCAGATTTTAATGATTGCGAGGCGCTGCTGGAATTCAGAATGTTGAAGGGCGAACTCTGCGCGGCGGAAGCGCTAGGCAAAATTCCGGCAGCGGCGAGAATGGCGTCGAGTTCTCCGGTGCCGACGACGGCATCGACTTCTGGAATGTTCTTCATGATCTCGTCGCGATAACGCTCCACGAGGCATCCGGCAACGATAAGTTTTCGGGCACGTCCGGAAATCCTGTGCTGAGCCATCTCGAGGATCGAATCGACGGATTCCTGCTTGGCGGTGTCGATGAAGGAGCAGGTGTTCACCACGATGATGTCGGCATCTTCTGCGTGGTTGGTGATCTCGGCGCCGCCGGAAGAGAGCAGGCCCATCATGACTTCGCTGTCGACCAGGTTTTTGGGACAGCCGAGACTTACGAATCCGACTCGGGGACGCGCTGGCATTGGATTGGGGCGCTCGGGAAGAGCTACTAGGGACGTCTTTTCAGGCATGGAATCTGGTTATTTTAGCATGGGAAGGGGCGGGGAGAGGGTAGTGGCGGAGAAGGGATTCGCCGCGGATTCCTGCGGATGAGCGCGGATTAGGGAGACTGACTAAACACCGAAGTTTTTCTTGACCGATGTAGAGTGTTGATATATATAGTGAGCCTATACATTAGTCAGGTGAGAACTTGAACAAGTCAATTAGTTCGAATGTTAAGCGGGGCAGTGCGGAATTGGCGGTATTGAGCGTGCTCGAGGTTGGGCCGCTGCATGGATACGAGATTGCGAAACGTATCGAACAACAGACGGCGGGCGTGCTTAAGTTCGATGTCGCATCGCTGTATCCGCTGCTGTACCAGATGGAAAAGCGCGGATGGGTGAGCGCGGAGTGGGAGAAGGCGGAGAGCGGAAGAAAGCGCCGCTGCTACGAACTGACCAAGGAAGGACGCAAACGGTTGGTGCCTCTGCGCCAGCAATGGAAATCATTTTTCGAGGCGTTGAATCGTTTAGCGGGAGTGCAGAATGCCTGATTTTGCGAGCATGGTTCGCGAGCGACTGAGCGGGACACAACTTGGCGACGAGGTGCGTGAGGATGTGGTGCGCGAAATCGCCGGGCACATGGAATCGAGTTTTGAGGGAGCGCTGCAGCGCGGAATGAGCCCGGAGGCTGCAAAGGTGCTCGCTGTTCTCGGAGTACAGGACTGGGAAAAATCTGGACGGGCGGTTCGCAATGCGAAGGAGGATCTGATGAACGAACGTTTGCGGAGGATGTGGGTTCCGGGAGTTTGCGTCAGCGTGTTGAATTTCGCGGCTATCAACGTGGTCATGCGGACTGTGCGACCGTCGATCGTTCCGTTCCACGGCACGTTTCTTGCGTTGAGTGTGTGGTGGTGGGCGATCTATGTTGCGTGCGGTGCTCTGGGTTCGGGGTGGTGCAAGCGGATCGGAGGAACGCCGCGCGAGCGATTAGTGGTTGCGCTGTTTCCGGCGATGATGACTGCTGTGCTGCTCACGATGGCGTTCGTGATGGCCATTTTCGTGGACCGACAAGTGATGCTGAGCACCAAAGTAATCGGAATTACGGCGTTCTGGATATGGGCGGTGATGATTCCCGCAGTCTTCTTACTTATTGGGGCCGGACCGTTTTTACGGGAGAAGGCGACGTTTGTGGATGCGAAACCGAAAGGAATAGCGACCACGGCGTGATGTATCCGGTAGCCCGGATTATTTTGTTTTGGCTACTTCCTTGAACAACTCAGGCAACCTGGTTGCGTCTTCGGCGGAGTTGCCGTAGCGTGCGCGTTCGTAGTGCGTGGTAAAGGTGTCTACGCGCTGGCGGAGTTCAACTTCGGGGATGCTGGCTACGAACTCGTGAGGAGTCTGCGCGAGCTTCTTTGGATAGCCTTTGCGCGACAACGTTCGAATGAGACGTTCGTACCAGAGCGTGGCTGCGCCCCGGGGTTCGCGTCCGGGATTGACTGCGAGTTGGCGGGCGCGAATCGCACGACGAACGCGCTGCAAGTTGAGCAGCACGAGGATTCCGCAGATCAGCAGGAGTGCGCTGCGGGAGAATTCGTAGGGCGAACGCGTGACTTGGCGATGCGTCTTGCGGGCGAGTTCAAGCAGGTGTTCGTACTTCGCGCGGAACCAGATGCGCGCGCGGTCGATGCGGTCGCGACTGGTGCTGGCGGCGGTTTCCGTAAGCGTGCGCTGGTGTGAGAAGTCGTAGTTGATGACCCACTCGCGCCAGAATTCGCGGGCGGCATCGCCGTAGAGCATGAGGCGCGTCCAAGCGGAGATTGTGGGCTCGGCTCCGGCAGGGGTGGGATCGAAGGCGACCCAGCCGCGCCCGGGGAAGAAGACTTCTACCCAGGAATGTGCGTCGCGCGCACGGACTATGTAGTCGCCAGTCAGGTCGTTGAACTCTCCTCCACGAAATCCGGTGACGATGCGCGAGGGAATTCCTTCCACGCGCAACATGACGGTCATGGCAGAAGCGAAGTATTCGCAATGACCCTTTTTGCGCACAAGCAGAAAATTTGCGATGGGATCGCGCTGGCGCTCGGTGGGAAGTTCGAGCGTGTAGCCAAAAGTGTTCGATAGATATGCGTTGATGGCGGCAGCTTTGTCGAAGGCGTTCGTCTGCTTGATCGCTAGGTCGTCGGCGAGCTTCTTTACGCGAGGATCGACTGCGGGGAGTTGCAGATACTTGTTGGCAATCGAAGAATCGTAATCAACCACGCTGCCGCGAAGTTGTTCAGGCGCGGGCTGGCTGATGTCGGAGATGCCGTTGTAATTATTCGTGGCGCGGTCGTGATCGGTATTGAGAATGGACTGGCCGAAGTCAATGGTAGCCTCGCGAAAGTCTGCGAAAACGAAACGTGGAGCGGGGATGAGGAAGACAACATTCGTCCCAATAGGCTCCATCACGACGCGATATTTCACGACCCGGTGCGTGTCGCCGACGGCGAAGCGGGTGAGCGAACGAGGAAATGTTGTGTCGCGCGTTTCAATGTCGTAGCGACCGGAGTACGAATTCTGGTCGACCATCTCCGACTGGTGCGGCGGATTGAACCATTGATGTCCGTCGAAGTTGCCTAAGGTTGCGCCGCGCATACGGAGTTCGGGGATGCGTAGTCCCCCTTCGATTCGGACGTGCATGACTACCTGGCTGGACTGCTGTATGCGCCCAATTTCGCCGAGTTGCACGTTGTCGCTAAAGCCGCTGACCAGTGCATTCTGCTGCGCGAGTCTACTGAGGTATCCGCCAGAGAGTCGCGGCATTGCGAAGAATAGCGCAACGGAGAAGACGAGAATTCCGAAAACAATTGCGAGGCTGGTGCTCGACAGGGAAGCGTCGAGCGAACGGAAATTGAAGCGACGTCGAGTCTGGGCTGGAATTATGGCAGCGCGCTGAATATTTCCGGCGGCCATGGCCGAGCGGCGCATTTCCATGCTGATGAACGTTGCAACGGCCACCAGCAGGAAGACGCTGAAAGCGGCGAGAAAGACCGTATCTACCGTGAGAATGGCCGCGGAGAGCACTTCCAGAAACGCGAGTACGGCGAGATAGATGTGGTCGCGATCGCGTTGTACGGAAAAAATCTTGGTCACCATTCCGAAGAGTAAAAGGTGAACGGAAGCAGCGACGAAATTCTGCGAAACGAAAAAGAAATCCGCGAGATAGACGAGGACGTAGACGAGCCCGAGGTAAGAAGTGATGCGCTCGGGAATCTGGACGGAGCGTCCGTCGAGCAATTGCTTGCCGCGATAGAGAAGCGCAGCGGAGACAACCGTCATGGAGAGGAAATCGAGTTTGCCTGTGGAGGCAAGTGTTGCGAATCCGGTGACGATGAGTAGAAAGAGTGAGGTTTGGAAATAGCGCTCAATCGCGCGAGGTACGACACCCTTTGCGGGAATCGGATTGGAAATGTCGGTGGCCACCCAGGAGGACATTGTAAGACGCGCGGCCGCAAGCTACTAGCGCGAAGGGGAAAGCGACGCCGGGTCTGCACGAAGAGGGACTGTTTGTTAGAATAATTTTGGTCGGGCATCGGTCCCGCGCGATGCAATCCCGCCAATCCCGCCAGGTCCGGAAGGAAGCAACGGTAACGGGCCAGTGCATGTGCAGTGGGTAATCGGTGTCCGGCTTAATTTTCCCGCCTGAAGCAACGTCAAGAGCATCAACGCAGAGGAACGCTGAGGACGCAAGGGTTTCTGCGGATGCTCCGTGTATTTTGAGCCGAATCGACGGCGATAGCTAAGGTCCAGGTGTTTGTCCCGCGTGGTTGTTTTTATTGCGCTCACGGGTAGCATCGTTCACAATAAGTTGTTATCGGAGAAAATAATTGAGCACTGTGCAACGCGTGAAAATCACGGCGCTGGGCACTTATGTCCCTCCCCGAATTCTTAATAATTTCGACCTGGAAAAAATGGTCGACACCACCAACGACTGGATACTGGAGCGTACGGGCATCCGCGAGCGCCATCTTGTAGATAAAGGTGTGGCGGCGAGCGACCTGGCGGTGGAAGCCGTTAGAGATATGGTTGCGCGCTACGGTACAAAGATCGACGACATAGAAGTTATCGTCGTTGGAACCGTGACGCCGGACATGATGTATCCGTCGACGGCCTGCCTGGTGCAACACAAGTTGAACATCCCGCAGTGCTGGGGCTTTGATGTGTCCGCTGGATGCTCGGGCTTTGTTTATGCGCTGACGGCGGGAGCGAAGCTGGTTGCGAGTGGCGCGCATAAGAAGGTCTTGGTAGTAGGCGCCGACGTTAACTCGTCGATGATCGATTACAAGGACCGCGCGACCTGCATCATCTTCGGCGACGGCGCAGGTGCCGTGATGCTTGAGCCAGCAGCAGAAGGCGAAGACCTGGGCATCATCGATTATGTTCACCAGATAGAAGGCTACGGCGGGCAGTATCTGAACATGCCGGGCGGCGGCAGCCTGCATCCGACCTCGCAACAGACGCTGGATGAGAACATGCATGTGGTCCATCAAGATGGGCAGCAGGTGTTCAAGTACGCCGTTAAGAAAATGTCGGAGATGACAGACCG
This sequence comes from Terriglobales bacterium, assembly GCA_038236965.1. Taxonomy (GTDB): domain Bacteria; phylum Acidobacteriota; class Terriglobia; order Terriglobales; family Acidobacteriaceae; genus JBBRZF01. The sequence continues at coordinate 8,808 of JBBRZF010000006.1, forward strand.
CTTATTGGCCAAGAACAACATGACCGGGGCAGACGTGGATTGCTTCATCGCACACCAGGCGAATATGCGCATCATCATGGCGACGGCCGATCGCTTGAAGATGCCACACGAGAAGGTCATCGTGAACATCGATCGTTACGGGAACACGACGGCGGGCACGATTCCGCTGGCTATGCGTACGGCGATCGAAGAAGGCAAGCTGAAGAAAGGCGACACGGTATTGCTGGCTTCTGTAGGGGCGGGATTCACAAGCGGCGCTACGCTGCTGAAGTGGGCGTTCTAAGAGCAGTTGCCGATAGCCAGTTGCGAGTTACAGGCGAAAGGCGGTCAAGACAACAATAAACGCGCTCCCCTCGGAGCGCGTTTATGTTTGTCTTCGACTTCACTGAGAACTTAGGAACTAAGAACTACGCTTTTCCAACTGGCAACTGGCAACTGGCAACTGACAACTGCGTTGCTGGCAAACTACCTTTACGGCCTCGTCATCTTTTCCGGTCGCACCGTGGCGTCGAACTCTTCGGCTGTCATGAGTCCCATTTTCAGAGCGGCTTCTTTCAGGCTGCTGTGGTCTACGTGCGCGTTGTGCGCCACTTTGGCGGCGTTGTCGTAGCCGATTTTCGGCGCCAGGGCGGTGACCAGCATCAGCGAGTTGTGCACATACCAGTCGATCTTCTCGCGATTGAGGTCGATGCCTTTGACCATGAATTCTACGAATCCGTGGCATGCGTCGGAGATGAGTGTTACCGAGTGCAGGAAGTTGTAGATGATGACCGGCTTGAAGACGTTGAGTTCGAAATTACCTTGCGAACCGGCGAAGCCGACGGCGGCGGTTGCACCATGAACCTGCGCAGCGACCATGGTCATGGCTTCGCACTGTGTGGGGTTCACCTTGCCGGGCATGATGGAAGAGCCGGGCTCGTTTTCCGGAATGATGAGTTCGCCGAGTCCGCAGCGGGGACCGGAAGCGAGCCAGCGAATGTCGTTGGCGATCTTCATGAAGGACGCGGCAAGAGCTTCCAACGCGCCTTGGGCGAAGATGAGTTCGTCGTGCGCGCTGAGTGCTGCGAACTTGTTAGGATGCGAGCGGAAGGGAAGTCCCGTGAGTTCGGCGATCTTGGCGGCGGCGCGCTCGGCGAATTCGGGATGCGCATTGAGTCCGGTGCCGACGGCGGTGCCTCCGATGGCAAGGTCGTAGAGTCCGTCGACGACGAGTTCGAGTCGCTTAATGTCTCGCCCGAGAAGCGAAGCCCATCCGGAAAACTCTTGACCCACGGTGAGTGGCACCGCGTCCTGCAGGTGCGTACGACCGATCTTAACGACGTCGGCGAATTCGGTGGCCTTCGCTTCAATAGCTTTTTGCACCTTACGAACCGCGGGGATAAGCACTTCCTTCACGCGCTGCGCGGCGGCGATGTGCATGGCCGTGGGGAAAGTATCGTTCGACGACTGCGACATGTTGACGTGGTCGTTGGGATGAATGGGCTTCTTGGAGCCACGCTCGCCGCCGCCGATTTCGATGGCGCGGTTGGAGATGACCTCGTTCACGTTCATGTTTGTTTGCGTTCCGCTGCCGGTCTGCCAGATGCGCAGCGGGAACTGGTCGTCCAGTTTGCCGGCGATGACTTCGTCGGCGGCTTCGGCGATGAGCTTCGCTTTGTCGGCGGGCAGTTTGCCGAGATCCTGATTGACGAGCGCGCAAGCCTTCTTCAGCGTGCCGAATGCGTGGAGAAGCTCGGGAGGCATGGTGTCTCGGCCAATGGCGAAATGGTGCAACGAGCGCTGCGTCTGCGCGCCCCAATAAACGTGGTCGGGAACCTCGATCTTTCCCATGCTGTCGGATTCAGTGCGGGTGCGGACGGTGGCTTCTGAAGAAGAACTCGGGGCCATTGCGAACTCCTGAAGGAAGACTGGCAGTGATTGGACCCGAGAATTATATAACTGCCGGGAGTGAGCGGGGGAAGGACGATATGGGTCTCGCATCACACATGGGCGTGACGTACAATAATGGGTCGGAAGAGAGGGAAGATATGCAGACGAGCGCGCAGGCGGTTTCCATCGAGCAATTCGTCGCGGGGCTTCGTAAGTTGCAGGAGCCTGCGTTCACCGGAGTCGACGGTGTACTCGAGTATTTGCGCGCGACACCGGTCGATCCGCAAAGCCTTGCGTCATTTCTGACATGGGACGCGCAACACTACACGCGTAACCTGGTCGACCACACGGAACTGTATGACCTGATCGCCATCTGCTGGGAGGTCGGGCAACATAGTTCCATCCACAATCACAAAGGTCAGAATTGCTGGATGACCGTGCCCATAGGTAGGCTGATGGTGCAGAACTTCCGTGTGTTGGAAGAGGATCTGTCGGCACAACATTGCAATCTTGAAGCGACGAATCAGTTGGAGTTGAACCCGCAGAATCCGACTGCGGTGAATCCGCAGGAGCCTGTGCATTCGGTCTACAATTCTCGCGAATTCGCGGAGCGCGCGGTGAGTCTGCATGTGTATTCACGTCCCTTTGACTCTTGCGTGGTGTACTCGATGGAGCAGCGTTCGTGCGGCGAGATCAAGCTGCATTTCAATACCGAGTACGGAGTGCCGGTAAAGGACTAGCCGCCGGATGTAAGTCAGAGCGGCGCGTGCGTGCGGTATCCTATCCTGGATGAAAATAATTGAACATTTTGATGTGCTGGCGATCGGCGCAGGACCTACGGGTCTGGCGTGCGCAATCGATGCGCAGCGTGCCGGCTTTAAGGTGGCAAACCTGGACAAGGGCTGTCTGTGCAACTCGCTCTACCATTACCCCACGCACATGACGTTTTTCACAACGCCCGAATTGCTGGAGATCGGCGACATCCCATTCAGTTGCGCGAACCAGAAGCCGAACCGGCAAGAGGCGCTGGAGTATTACCGTAAGGTCGCCGAGCATTACAAGATCGACATCCGTCAATATGAACGCGTGGACAAGATCGATGGCGAGGACGGAGACTTTCACGTTCACACCACCGACTTGCTAGGACGACTGCATGAGTACTGTTCGCGGAAATTGATCCTGGCGACGGGATTTTACGATCTGCCAAATTACATGAAAGTGCCCGGCGAGGCCCTGGCGAAGGTCGCTCATTACTACAAGGAGCCGCATCCTTACTTTGGGATGGATGTGGTAGTGATTGGTGCGAAAAATTCGGCGGCCATCGCGGCCTTGGAATTGTGGAGGCACGGCGCGCGCGTAACACTCGTTCATCGCGGCCCGGGAATAGACGACCGTGTGAAATACTGGATTAAGCCAGATGTGGAGAACCGCATCAAAGCTGGCGAGATCAAGGCCTACTTCAACACGACGGTGAAAGAGATTGCGCCGGATTCGGTGTTGCTGCAAACGGCAGACGATGAGCTTCGGATCAAGAATGACTTTGTGCTGGCGCTGACGGGCTATCGTCCCGACTTCGATTTCCTGTTGAGGATGGGAATCGAACTGTCGCAGCCAGACAGACGCCCGGTGGTGAATACTGAGACGCTGGAGAGCAACGTGGCTGGTGCCTACCTGGCGGGCGTGATCGTGGCGGGAATGAATACGGGCGAAATCTTCATCGAGAATGGACGCTTCCACGGACGACAGATCACGGCAGACCTAAAGATCAAATTGAGAGGCTAGTGACATGGAAGACATGGAATTCAGGCGACGGTCGGATGCGGCGTTGGAAGCGTTGAAGCAGAGTTTAATCAAAGCAGAAGAGACCGTGGACTTCGAGGTGGAAGATGTTTCCGGCGCGCTGCACCTCAGCTTCGAAGAGCCTGCCGGAAGATTTGTGATCTCCCCGAATGGGGCAGTGAACCAGATTTGGATCTCCGCGCTATCGACGAGCTTCAAACTGGATTGGACAGACGCGCAGAAGGACTTCGTGCTGATGAAGACCGGCGAAGGATTGAAGAAGCTGATGTCACGATTGATTGGCGAGCAGATGGGCGAAACGGTCGAGTTGGAATAAGCGTCGAGTCGTCCCTTCAATCCCCGGTAGCGTTGATGGGCCCATTCGCTACGCTGTTGCCTTTGCAGTCTGCGTAGCCGTGTTCGATGGCGGTTCCTTCCTCGTAATCGTTCCAAGTCACGATCATCAAAAACGGTAGTGGATGCTGGTCGCTGTAGTAGCGACGGAATTCGCGCAGGCTCTCTTCGAAAGTCTTTCCGCAGCGCGAATCCATACGACGATTGCGCGACCAAGATGCTTTTGAGTCGTTGAAGCCGGGCCAGGCGGCGCCGACCGCAAGTTTGTCCGGATACTTCGCGTTCATTGTGGTGTAGAAATAGTCAAGGTAATCGCGTCCCCAGTTACTGCCATCGCGCGCCCACCCGCCGCGTCCCGGTTGGACCCATGCGTAATAACCGTCGAAGGCATTTGCAAATTTCGGATAGAAATCCTTATAGATAAGAATGGGCGCGTCTTGCCAGGCGTTCACGGCTTCGCGCACGCGATTCCAGTCCGTGTGTCCGCCCTTGGGGAAAATGAAAATGACCGGACGTCCCTGGTAACGAAGGTAGGGAGCGTTGGAAACGCGCGCCTGCGGGCCGATGTAGTGCTCGTAGGCATACTGCAGATCGCTGATAGTGGTTTTGGTGGAATTGCCTTCACCGGAGTCATCTTCGTCATACATGATCGCAACTTTGAAATCCGACTGGGCGGCCTCCTCCTGCAAGCGTTCGTAGCTGCTGTCTTCAAAGTCCTTGCGCGGGCCGTACCAATTCACAACGAAGCCTTCGATGCCGAGATTCTTGGCTTCTGAAATCTGACGGCCGAGGACAACGCGGTCTTGCGAGGAATAGCCGACGTTGATATGTCCGCCGCGCCCGAACCATGGCTGATAGGCGGCCAGTAATACGGGGCCGCCGCGCATAGGCTGGAAGGTATTCGCCTTCAGTGTCTTGTGAAGGTCGGTTTTGCTGGTGCAGGCTACGCCTACCAGCAACAAGGCAGTGATGGCGAGCGATACGGCAAATCCACTGAAGCGACGAACGTTCATCCAAATCCTCGAATAAATTAAAGGCCGAGATTATTGGATGTTTAAAACAGCAGAGGTGTTGGACAGGGCAGAAGCTGGAAAGAAGCTGCGCCTGACCAACGCCAAAAAGCCCACCCTGGTGAGCCAGGGTGGGCTTCAGAATCGCTTTCTATTTCGCTGCCGTGATCGGCTGTCCGCCCAACAGGTATTGCTGCATGAAGAGGATCGTCGAATAGAACTGGAAGTCGGCATTCTTCTTTTTACCAAAGCCGTGGCCCTCGTCCTTGGCGACCAGGTACCAGACGGGAGTGTTGTTCTTGCGGACGGTGGCGACCATCTGGTCGGCTTCTGAGATGGGAACGCGCGGATCATTCTTGCCCTGCACGACGAAGAGCGGCTTAGTGATGTTCTTCGCCATATTGAAGGGCGCAGTCTTCTCGAAGTACGCGCGCATCTCCGGAATGCGTTCATCGCCGTATTCGGCGCGACGCAGGTCTCGACGATAGGCCTCGGTGTTCTGCAGGAAGGTGATGAAGTTGGAGATGCCGACCACGTCGAGCGAGCAGGCGATGCGGTCGTTGTAGCGTGTGGCAATGGCCAGCGTCATGTGTCCGCCGTAGCTGCCGCCCGTAACCATCACGTGATCGGAGTCGAGGTCGGGACGCGTCTTGATCCAGTCGAGAAGCGCCTCGATGTCCTTGTAGGTACCTTCGCGCTTCATGCTGTTGTCGGCGAGGGAGAATGTTTTCCCGTAGCCAAGCGAGCCGCGCACGTTGGGGAAGATGACGGCGACGCCCATTTCATTGATGAAATAGTTGTTGCGTCCGAGGAAGCCGGGACGGAACTGTCCTTCGGGGCCGCCGTGAATGTTGATAACGACCGGGCGCTTGCCGGGAAACTTCTTCGCGTCGGGCTTATACAGAAAGCCTGAGATGCCCATGCCATCGGAGCTCTTCCACTTGATGAGTTCGGGCTCTACAAAGTCCTGTGCGTTGACGCCGCCGGTTTCGCTGGCCGTCCACCGATCGACCTTTCCGGTGGTGATGTCCACGGAATAGACATCGGAAGTTGAACGTGCGGCAGAGACGGTGACGGCGAGGTCGCGATTGTTCTCGTGCCAGTCGAGTCCGCTGATAATGCCTACAGGAACTCGCGGCGCGGGCCGTTCTTTGCCGGTCGCTAGGTCCATGATGTGCAGAACGCTGATGCCATTCTCGTTGGTCTCAAAGGCGAGCAATTTGCGGTCGTGCGAGAGTTTCGTTTCCGCGACATCAAAATTGTAATTGGTGAGGAACTTGGCCTGTTTGGTCGCGAGATCAAGGTAGGCGACACGCTGGAACTCGCTGCCCTGATCGGTGGTGACGTAGATTCCCTTGCCATCGCGACTGAAGCCGATGGCGTTGTAGGCGATCTTCTCGGCGGCATTCGTTTTCGGCGTGATGAGCGTTTTCTTGCCCGATGCGACGTCCACCAGCCAGAGGTAGCTTTCGTTCACCGAAACTCCCTCTGTGGCAAGAATCGTCTTGTCGTCGGGGGACCAGTCGGACAGGTCCCAGCCGCCGCCTTCGTTCTGCACCAGCATGCGGTCGGTGGATCTATTCGCGGGATCGATGACGTAGAAGTCGAGGTCGCCTCGGTTGCGACGTGTCGAGGCGTACACCAGTTTGTCTCCGGCGTTCGACCACGGGCCTCGCAAGTTGCGCGACTTGCCGTCGGTGAGCAGAGTGATGTCGCCGCTGGCAACGTCATAGCGGAAGAGCTGGAACCATTCGCCACCGCCGAAGTCCTTCGCGAACACAAAGTAGTCGCCCTTGTGAGGATGATAGGAGGCGCCGCTGATACGGTCGGGGAAGAAGGTGAGTTGCGTGCGCGCTCCTCCGGGAAACTTGACCTGGTGTATCTGCGGCACGTCGGCAAAGCGTGTGCCGATGAGTAGCTCGCGCTGCAGAGGATGCCAATCGAGCATCGATGCGCCGCGCGACTCGGAGTAGAGACCGGCGCGTTCGGCGATGGCAGCAGGCACTGCGGGAATTCCCTGCACGATGAGGTTTTCATTCGGCGCAACGACGGGTGCTTCTTGCGCCAAGGCGGAAGCCGCGGGCGTCTGCGCGATGGCGAAGGCCGCGCTGAGAAGAACCGCGAGAATAATGGCAAGATGACGGCTTCGACGGATGGGACTGCGGTCTGAGGCGGGTTCTCGCTTCAACATGATTAGGCCTTTGCTGAGACTGTAGGAACGTCCAGAATTGTAGCTGATTCGCGATTCATCGAAGGTGAAGAGAATCGCGAACTGCACTTTCCGCAGGGCATATCTCCCCGCCGGGGCCCTCCCCTCCCTGTTTTCTTGATTCCTAAAATCCTTGTTTTCAATATTTTGCGAGGAAGTGGCTGGCAAAATCTTGAAAACAATGGAGTTACATATCAAAATATAGAAAACAAAGCATTCGCCACGCCAGTTGCCAGTTGCCAGTTAAGTCAAAAGGCAGTTGCCAGTTGCCGGTGAAGTCAAAGAGCAGTTCCCAGTTGCCGGTTGCCAGTTGCCAGTGAAGTCAAAATCAAAAAGCCGCGCTGCTGGGCACGGCTTTTGCGTTGATCTCTATATCCAGTATGACACATTGAGGGGTGTCAACTGGACATCGGAGGAGGAACTATATTTGGTTTGGAATCAGGAGCTTAGGTATCGAGAACGACGATTAAGGGCTTGACAAGATATTTGCGGGACGGTTGGATTGGAGGATTTTTCGGTCCAGGGTCAACGTCGAGAGCCTCCAAACCCAGCCAAAGCCCATTTGAGCTATCTTGCCAGGTTGCACTGAACCCGTCGGCAAAGGTCTCCAATTCCCGCAGGCTTGGGTCCTTCTTGCCGGTCTCGATCTCGGATAGATAGCTGCGGTCAAGGCCGAGCAGCTCGGCCATATCAACTTGAGTCGTGTCGAGTTCGCGCCACAGGCGCGGACACGAATGCCGAGGCGTACACGCCCAGAACAAACCAGAGAGCCGCCAGCAATCGCCAGCGGCTTTGATTGAGAACTGCGAACGTGCTGATCTAGAACGGAATATCGTCGTCGGTGATTTCGGTTCCGTGGGATGCGGGAGCGGAGTCGAAATCGGGGGCAGACTGGTCGAAGCCGTTTCCGGCTGCTGCGGGTTTGGAACGGGGTCCGCCGCCTTCTGCGCCTGCTCCACCGCCGCCGCCCATCATGACGAGTTCGTTGCAGACGATTTCGGTGGTGTAGCGGTCCTTACCTTCTTTGTCCTGCCACTTGCGAGTCTGCAGGCGACCTTCGATATAAACCTTGTTGCCCTTTTTGAGGTAGTCGCGCGCGATCTCGGCGAGACGCTGCCAGGCGACGATGTTGTGCCACTCGGTGGTCTCTTTCCACTCGTTGGTGGTCTTGTCCTTGTACGAACTGGAGGTTGCGATGGAGAAGCTGGCGACGGGAGTACCTCCGCCCGTGAATCGAACCTCGGGGTCCTTACCAAGATTGCCGACCAGGATGACTTTGTTTACGCTTTTTGCCATTGGGAAATTCCTTTTTTTGTCTTGTCTCCTGCCTGTACCTGACGTCGCTCGCGGGACTTGTGACCTTCAATGCCATGTCATGGTTCGACAGTAGCTTGCGGCGAGATAAGTGGCTGGAGACAACTTCCTTTCGCGAGACTCCGTGGGGATTCAAGTAAGTATAAGCGCACCTCGAACCCGCCAGCAATCAAATCTGCCGGGTTCGAAGTGAGGGGGAGGGCAATCTCGCAAAAGGTCGGCGGCATTCTGGAAAAGATCAATGCGGGTTGCTGAACTTTAATAAGTAGATGGTTTAGTGATGTCCCTTCAATTCGGCGGCTACGGCATCGGCCTTGGTCTTGTGCACAGTTCCATCGGGATGGTTGGGCGGAGAGTAGACCGTGTATAGCTTCAGCATTGCGGTCTTTGAGGTATTGATCACGTTGTGGAACGTTCCGGCGGGAACGACGACTGCATCGCCGTCGCGCGCGGTTCGCTCGTCCTTTTCATTGAATACGAACTTGGCGTCTCCCTGCTCGATGCGGAAGAACTGATCGACCTTGGGATGAACCTCATCCCCGATATCTTCTCCCGGCAGCAGGCACATCACGACAAGCTGGCTGTGTGGTCCCGTGAATAGCACCTGTCGAAAATACGTGTTCTCGATGGTCTTCTTTTCAATTGCTACGACGTATCCATCCATAGTACTGACCTCCTTGTGCTGTTCGCGGTTCGTTCGACTTCGTAAGTTGTGAATCGACTATTTCTTCTTCAACTCCTTGAAATCTCCCTTCATTTCTGCGATGCCTTCTTTTGCTTCGCCTATCCGCTGCTGAACCTTGCCAGCCTTCTTTTCGGTTTTCCCTTCGTCTTTCATGTCGCGGTTTTTGGTTATTTTCCCAATCTCTTCCACGATGGTTCCTTTCGCTTCGTGAAGGCCGCCCTTCATCTTGTCTTCCGTACTGGTTTTCATTTGTTCTCCTCCGTCCTCGGCAACCCCTTGGATGGCGGGTTTGAGGTTCATCTATTTTTTTAATCTTGCTACGGATAGAGGTCTGAGCAGAATTGACCAGCGTGTAAGGGGGCGTTCCAATATGGGAACGGCAAGTGCTGGTTGGTTAAAACTCCCTCGTTGGTGACATCATCTAATTAATTGCTAATAGTGATCTGCGGTTTGCAGGTGGGGGGAAGCAATGGCATCGATATTCGCTCATCCGAAGACTCCGCCCACAAAGGTCGGCAGGGTAAATAAGAGTCGAACGGCAGAATGGTTGGTTTTTCCTGCGCACCTCGAAACGACTCCTGCGGTTGGGGTGAGTCCAGCAAAGCGTGCGTCACGAGAACGGGCTCCCGCTCTTGATCCGCACTTCCTGCTGGCCGGGATCGGTGACGGAAAGACGATTCGCGAATTTCGGGACAAAGAAGTTGTGTTTTCGCAAGGCGACAAAGCTGACTCGGTGTTCTATATACAGAGCGGACGAGTTCAACTGTCTGTGGTATCGAAGAGCGGCAAGGAAGCCGTGGTCGCGGCCTTGCGAGAGGGCAGCTTTTTCGGCGAAGGCTGTTTGGCAGGGCAACTGCTTCGCATGGCCACGGCAACCGCAATCCAGGGGTGTACCGTTGCCCGAGTGGAGAAGGGTGTCATGCTGGGCCTGTTGCATCAGGATCCGAAATTTGCCGAACGCTTTCTGGCGTACCTGCTATCGCGAAACATTCGCATGGAAGCAGACCTGGTAGACCACCTGTTCAACTCGAGCGAAAAGCGTCTCGCCCGGCTTCTCCTGCTGCTGGCGAATTTTGGTCAGGAATCGAAGCCGATACCGCTCATCGCAAGAATGAACCAGGAAACCCTCGCAGAGATGGTTGGCACCACTCGCTCGCGAGTCAGTTTCTTCCTGAACCGCTTCAGGAAATTGGGGCTCATCGAATACGACGGTGCCGGCATCAACGTCCACAGTTCCCTGGTCAGCGTGGTATTGCATGACTAGCGGGCCGTGTGGGCCACCAACTCACGCCTTGTGGTCTGCGGGATCGGTCGGGGTTTTCTTTTTTTGATCCTTCGTGGCATTAACCGCTGTCTTGCCGGATACCTCGGATGCCTTCTCCTTGGCATCCATCTGTTTTGATTCGCGAATCGTCTCTGCTGCTTTGGCGTTTACGCGTCCGGCTATCTGATTTTTTTCACCTGTGTCTGCCATAACCTGAATCTCCTTGTCAGCCTGAGGCTGAGTCTGCATTCCATGGATGGACGAAAGTTTGGGTGAGGAAGTGCCACCGACTTTAAACGCGATGCTTGACGAGAGCTGTGTGGACGCGATGCCTGGTTTTCAACAGCGCCAAGCAAGCGAGGAAAGCAATGAGGCAGGCTGCGTTGGCTATGACGGCGATGCTGGCGGGGATTGCGAGCGGCAGGATGGAACAGAAAACGCCAGCCAGAGCGAGAATGACGGGAATCCAGCAAAACTTGTTGGCAAGCTTCCTGTTGACGAGAAGGACGATTGCTCCGACCCACACGGCAAGTGTCAGCACTACGATCGTCCAAGGCATGAGAGCCTCACTTCTGGGCACGCCTGCAATCGGTTCCAACACTTTTGCTGCGAGCTACCAAGAGGAGTATCGCGTCCCCTGGGGCCCGGAGTCTGGTCAAGATTGACCAATGCAATGCGGAGAGCTGAGGAATTGGTTGCGAATGTGTGCTACCGACCTCACATGAGATAGGGCTTGTTCTTCGTCTTGCGTGGGGCTTTCGTCGGGTTGTTCGCCGGGTTCTTGATGAGGGCGACGACTTCCAACAGAGTTGCAGTGTCACGGACATTGCCGGAGATGCTGAGGAGGGCATCGCCCACGGAGGGATACTGGTCGGCCAACGACGCAAGACGATCGCTCACGTTGGTGAGCTCGGCGACTTCCTGACGGATGTATTCAAATGGCGGCAGTGCGCCCGGCGGCGAGGTGACATCGAGATGTGGAGAAATATCCTGCAACAAACGAAGTATCAAGGGAGTGCCAAGCAGAGCGAGAAACATATCGAGCAACTGCGCGATGAAGTCGATGCCGGCGCGGTCATCCGTTTGCGGATCGGAAATCCCTGCGAGCGATCCCTCGGGCGTGATCTGCGCCAAATTCAAACTGGTGGTATCCGCTTTGGCCAGCACCAGGGCACGTGAGAGCAGTACCCGGTAATTTTCCAGCCCTACGATGGTGCACAAAGGCAGACGCAGCTTCTCTGAAAGACGAATTAGCGCGGACCCTGACGATTCAGGTGCTTTGTCCACGACAGCTTCGTATTCAAGAAGGCGTCGGGCCAACTCTTGCGTTTCTGGGGAGAGCATTATTCCCTCATTCCCTCGTTGGGCAAAAAATCGCCGCGAACATACATCGAGCAGCAACGGAGTTATTGGAAGCTGGCCAGCAACCCTTAAGAACAATGATTGCAGTATCGACCCATCTCGGTGAGGATGCTGTTCAATATTGCTCTCCGCAGAAAAAAACTTACGGGCGAAAGAGGTGGTAGAGCATCACGTAGATGACGACGCCGGTCACAGAGACATAGAGCCAGAGAGGGAACGTCCACCGGGCTATAGCGCGATGGAGCGCGTATCGGGCGCGGAGTCCGCGGGAGAGCGTGACCAGGATCATAGGCACGATGACGACGGCGAGGACAGTGTGTGTCAGCAGGATGGAGAAGTAAAGGATGCGCGCCCAGCCTTGTCCCTGGAAGTGCACGGAGCCGACATGCGCGTGGTAGTAGAGATAGCAGGCGAGAAAAACCGTGGAGGTACAGAAGGCCGCGATCATGGTGCGGCGATGGGCGTCCACTTGTTTACGGGCGATAAAGCTGCGTCCGACGAGCAACAGGACGGCGCTGGCGCCGTTGAGCGTGGCATTGATGGCCGGGAACATCGCGAGCGTTTCGGTCATGGGCGCTGACAATTCTACGCCGCCGGTTTCGTGCTGCGGCGGTTTGCCACCACGAACGCGATGGCGAACATGATCAACGAAAACATAGTGAGAATCATGAGGCTGACATCGACCGGGAAACTGATGGACGCCGACTGCGGGAAGAGCAAGGCGCGCAGGGCTTCCGTGCCGTAGGTCAGCGGATTGATGCGCATGACGGCGCGCACCCAGAACGACGCCCCGCTAAGAGGGAAGAGCGAGCCCGAGAGCAGCCACAAGGGAATCAGGAACAGGTTGATGATGGCGTGGAAGCCTTGCGTGGAATCCATGGGCCAGGCGATGGCGAAGCCAAGCGCGGTCAGCGAAAAGGCGACGAGAAAAATAGTCACCGTGATGAGCAGCAGGGATTCGACGCTGAAGTGGACGCCGAGAAATGGCGCGAAGATGAGGAAGACGAGTCCCTGTATCGTGGCCAACGTGGTGCCGCCAAGAATTTTGCCGAGCACGATAACCGAGCGGCTCACGGGCGCGACCATCACTGATTTGAGAAAGCCCTCATTGCGATCTTCGATCACGGACATCATGGTGAAGATGGCCGTGAAGAGCACGATCATGATGAGCGAACCGGGGAAGAAGAAGTCGAGATAGTGCTGGTCCGCGGCCGCCGTGCCCTGGTTGCGGAACGATGTGCCGAAGCCTGAGCCAAGCACGACCCAGAAGAGAACGGGCGAGGCGATGATGCCGACGACGCGGCTCTTGTTGCGATAGAAGCGCACGACTTCGCGCTTCCAGAGTGAGAGCACGGGCATGAGCGCCGGAGTGGTGCCAGCCGAAACGCGCGCGGGTATTGCTGTATTCGTTGCCAAGATGATTGCCTCAGTGCTTCTTTTTGCCGGCTGATTTCTTCTTGCTGCCAGTGCCTGCGTCCTCAAGATTGTTCTGTTCTTCTTCGGTCCAGAAGCGATGTCCGGTGCGGTGTATGAAGACGTCTTCGAGCGTCGGCTTGCTGATGTGGACCGATTCCACTTCGCCGGGGAAGCCTTCTACGACGTCGGTGACGAAGCGATGTCCTGCCTCGCGCTCGATGCGCACAGTGTTGCCGACCACAGCGGCTTCTATTCCGAAGCGCGACTTTACGCGCTGCGCCAGCGATTCCGGGTCACGCGTTTCCAGCACGACGACGTCTCCGCCAATCTGCTGCTTCAACTCGGTCGGCGTTCCCATCGCCATCATTTTTCCTTGCGACAAGATGGCCAGGCGATCGCAGCGTTCAGCTTCTTCCATGAGGTGCGTGGTCACGAGGATGGTGACTTGTTCCTGCTCGCGCAAAATCTGCAGGTACTGCCAGAGGTCGCGACGAGCGCCCGGATCGAGTCCGGTAGTTGGCTCATCGAGCAGCAGCACGGAAGGATGATGAAGCAGTCCCTTGGCGAGTTCGAGGCGGCGCTGCATTCCGCCGGAAAAAGTCTCGGCGTTATCTTCGGCGCGATCTGCCAGCGCGACGCGTCCCAGCATCTCGTTGACGCGCTGCTTCAGTTCGTTGCCGCGCAGTCCGTAGAGATGTCCGATGTGAACCAGGTTCTCGCGCGCAGTGAGTTTTACGTCGATGCTCTGCGCTTGGAAGACGACGCCGATCTCGCGACGCACACCATTGGGATCAGTGGCGACGTCGTGTCCCATGATGGTGGCGCGACCGCCCGTGGGCAGCATCAGCGTGGAGAGGATGCGGAATATCGTCGTCTTGCCGCTGCCGTTGGGGCCAAGCAGTCCGAAGATTTCTGCCGGACGCACTTCGAAGGAAACGCCATCGAGCGCGACGCGATCATCGTATTGATGTCGCAGATTCCGAACCAGTATGACAGCAGCTTCGGAAGATAGCGCGCCCCGGGAACTGGCGTCGGCGCCGGATATAGGTGTGTTTGTAGTCACAGTCAATTGTACGTCTTTCGCGTGCAGGTTATCGGGCGACCGTTTGTTCGAAGGCGCGGGATCAGCGCCCGTTGATCATCATGAGAGCGAACAGCAGCGGCAAGTAGAAGACGGTGGCCTGAAGCAAATGCCGCGCCATCACCTTGGCTTGGGGACGCGCAGGAGCAAGCTTCGCCCGCCAGATATCGAGACTGAAATAGAAGACGCCGAGTCCGAGGATGAAGGCTCCGGCGAAATACGTTTTTCCCGCCATGCCGAAAAGTGTAGGCGCCAGCGTGACCGGAATGAGCGCGATGGAATACAGCATGATGGCCCGCGCCGTGGAGCGTCCGTCTGGCTCGACGACGGGGAGCATGCGTATGTTGGCGCGCTCGTAGTCTTCGCGATAGAGCAGCGCGATGGAATGGAAGTGCGGGAACTGCCAGAAGAAGAGGATGGCGAACAGTACCAGCGCCTCCCAATCGAGGCGTCCGCGAATCGCAACCCAGCCAAGCACCGGCGGCATCGCTCCCGGAAAGGCTCCGACGAACGTGCAGAGGGGGCCTACCTTCTTGAGCGGCGTGTACACGCCGAGGTAAATGACCGACGTCAACAGAGTGAGCGCGGCCGTAAGGAGGTTCGTGGCAAGTGCGAGATAGACTCCGCCACCGACGATCATAACCAGCGAGACCACGGTCGCGTGAGTCACGCTCATGGTTCCCGTGACGAGTGGGCGACGAGAGGTACGGCGCATGAGCGCGTCGAGATCGCGTTCTAAAACTTCGTTCATCGCCGCCGTGCCGCCCGAGACCAGTCCGATGCCGAGCAGCGCGTGAAGCAGCGTCCACGAAACGGACGAGACGCCGAGTTTCAGCGCGCCGAAATAGTATCCGCACCACGCCGTCATGATGATGAGCGTGGTGACGCGGGCCTTGATGAGTTGCGCGTAATCGCCGATGAGCGCAGCGGCTCCGGTGCGTACTGCCGGGGCAAGCGGTTGGGTCACACTGCTCATGCGATCACGGCCTTCGAGTTTTCTGTCACAGGCTCCTCGTTTGCAACGGTTACGTAACGCCGAGTTTGGATGGCGAGTACCACGGTGGTCGCCAGGATAAGCGCGCCCACGGCAACGTGCGTCACCGTGGTGACGACCATGCTCATCAGTGGCTGCGCGGCGTTCTTGCCCCACATCACGCGGGTAACGAACGCGCCGAGTCCGAGCGAAATCTGTAGCAGCAGCAGTCCGAGCAGCATGACGGCGGGCGTGCGAACGGGCGGCAATTCTTTGTAGCGCGAGAGCACGCGTCCGATGGTCCAGCCAAGAATGCAGGTCACGATGAAGGCTCCGACGATGTGCGGAAGCCACTTCATCCCGTTGTGCCGGAAGGCCGCGCCAAGAATAAGTTGCACCCACACCACGCAGACCGAGAGCGTAGTGAGCGCAGCCAGCGTGGGGCGCTCGCTGTGGACGGTGGTGCGCGGTTCCTGCTCCGTCCAACTGCGTCCGGTAAAGAGCGCCATGCTGACGACGATGCAGAAGAAAGTTTGCGCCAGCGTCGCGTGCGCGGTGGAAACGGCGGGCGGCAAATTGAACAACACGGTGATGCCGCCAAGCATCCCTTGCGCGATGACCGTGCCGAGAGCAGACCATCCCAGGGCGCGCATCCACCCGCGCTTATCGGAGCGCTGCGTCCACACGGCGAGCACGATGGTGAGCAGTCCGATGAACTGCGCGATCATGCGATGGATGTGCTCGAACTGGACGCCATTCACCAGCGGCGGAATCTTGTAGATGGAACCAAACGATGTCGGCCAATCCGGCACAGAGAGTCCGGCACTGTTGCTGGTGACCAGCGCGCCGGCGATGAGCAGGCAGAAGATGGCGCATGCGGTGAAGACGGCAAAGCGGTGCAATCCGGCGTTATACGGCGTAGTTAGCGATTTCGTAACCGGCTCCTGAAAAATGCGTATAAGTCAGCTTCGGCCTTGCGGCCGGTAAAAAGTATGCAGGTTGGGTAGTCCCCACGACAGACGAACGCCTGCCTGTGACTATTTTACCAACCTGTGAGAGCAGATGCCGTAAGTTAGTGAATCGATGCGCTATTGAAGTGAAAATTGGCAGGATTTCCTGTTTCGGGCTGGGGGAAGGTGGGGAAGTTTCCTGTAAATCGTTTCGCCTCGGCCTTCCGCTTCATCTAACGCTCAGCCGAGTTTCAGGACAAAGGCTCGGAACGTTTCTCCTCTGGAGTCAACTACATGATTGCAACGAGCGACCACGGAGCTGTGCGTGAGCTCCGGCTGAATCGTCCGCCGGTTAACGCGTTGTCCACCGAACTGATCGCCGCGCTCAGGCAAGCCACGGAGCAGGCGACTCATGATGGAGCGCGTGCGCTGGTCTTGTCGGGCTCGCCCGGAATCTTTACCGCCGGATTGGACCTTCCGTTTCTGCTGCAGTTAGACCGAGCCGGAGTCGCAGGGCTGTGGCGCGAACTCTATGCGCTGATGAAGACCTTAGCGAGTTCACCGATTCCTGTTTGCGCGGCGATCACGGGACACGCGCCTGCGGGCGGAACCGTGCTCGCCATCTTCTGTGACTGGCGAATCGCTGCTCGCGGAGACTTCAAGCTCGGACTCACCGAGGTGCAAGTCGGGATTCCATTGCCGCCCGTGATATTCGAAGGGCTGCGCCGCCAAGTCGGCGCGCGGCAGGCGGAGCGACTGTCGGTTGGCGGACTCATCCTCTCGCCAGAAGAATCGCTGAGCGTTGGACTGGTCGATGAACTGGCTTCTGCGGATCAAGTTCTTGGGAATGCCGTCGCATGGTGCGAGAGCCTGCTGGCGCTTCCTTCCGAAGCCATGCTGGTTACGCGGCGTCGCGCGCGCGCTGACCTGGCCGCGCTCTTCGAACACGGCTTCGAGGATGAGTTGAGCACTGTGCTGGATCACTGGTGGAGCGCGGAGACACAAAGCGCGCTGAATGCGGTGCTGCAGAAGATGGCGAAAAAGGCGGGCTGATTGTGAAAGTAGAATGTTGGTTATCGCAGGAGAGCAGGGTTTCGCCAGAGGTAATCGCAGAAGGCAAAACGAAACGGCAGTCATTGGGCTGCCGTTTCGTTTGCGCTGAGGATGCTTATGCTTTCGCTTGTTCTACGTTGATCTCGCGGTCGAGGCCTTCGATGATGGCGTCGGCGAATTCGCTGGTGCTGGCTGTGCCGCCCATGTCGCGCGTGAGGTGCTTCTTCTCCGTATAGACGACTTCGATGGCGTGGCGAATCCGGTTGGCGGCGTCGCCTTCTTCCAGATGCCGCAGCATGAGGATGGCGGAGCGCAGGACAGCCGTGGGATTGGCGATGTTGCGTCCGGCGATATCCGGGGCAGAGCCGTGCACGGCTTCGAAGATGGCGATCTCGTGGCCGATGTTCGCGCCCGGAACGAGTCCGAGTCCGCCGACGAAGGCCGCGCAAAGATCGCTGACGATGTCTCCATAGAGATTCTCCAGCAGCAGCATGTCGTACTGGTAGGGATTGGTGACCAGTTGCATGCAGGTGTTGTCGATGATGTGCTCGCCGTAAACGATCTCGGGATATTCCTTGGAGATGTTGCGCGAACAGCGGATGAAGAGTCCGTCGGACAGCTTCATGATGTTCGCTTTGTGTATGGCGTGAATCTTTTTGCGTCCGTGTTTGCGCGCATAGGCGAATGCCCATTTGGAGATGCGCGTGGAAGCTTTTTCCGTGATGATCTTGATGCTCTCGACGACGCCGGGCACGACTTCGTGCTCGATGCCGGAGTAGAGGCCTTCGGTGTTTTCGCGCACGACGATGAGGTCGATGCCGGGATAGCGCGTCTGCACCGAGGGAAGATTGCGTATGGGGCGGAAGTTGGCGAAGAGTTCGAAGTGCTTGCGAAGCTGCACGTTGATGCTGCTGAATCCGCCGCCGATGGGCGTGGTCACAGGGCCCTTGAGTCCGACCTTGTTGCGCTCGACAGAGAGGATGAGCTCCTTGGGAATGTATTCGCCGTATTTTTCGAAGGCATCGGCGCCAGCGGCGAACGACTCCCACTCGAACTTGACGCCGGTAGCTTCGAGGATGCGAACGGTGGCTTGCGTGACTTCAGGACCGATTCCGTCGCCGGGGATCAGGGTTACTTTATGCGCCATCTTTTTGTGCCTTTATGAATTCGGTGAGGGACGTGGAGCCTAGTGTCCGGCTTTTGCCTTGGGCGATTCTTTGCTTCGCAACAGGTCCTGCAACTCGGACATGAATTCCTGCACGTCCTTGAAGTCGAGGTAGACGGAGGCAAAGCGCACGTACGAGACTTTGTCGATGTTCTTCAGACGGTTCATGATGAACTCGCCGACTTCGCTGGTCTTGCGTTCGCGGTCGTTGCTGTCGATGACGAAGCCTTCCGCTTCGTTGACGATCTGCTCGAGTTTGCCGATGGAGACGGGACGCTTTTCGCAAGCGCGCAGCAATCCGTTGAGCACCTTCTGGCGGTCGAATTTTTCGCGACGACCGTCCTTCTTCACCACCATGTAAGGAATCTCGTCGATCCGTTCATAGGTGGTAAAGCGCTTTTCGCACTTAAGGCACTCGCGGCGACGTCGTATGGACTCGCCTTCCTTGCTCTCTCGCGAGTCCACGACTTTGTCGTTCTCAAACCCGCAAAAAGGACATTTCATTGGCAAAAACCGTGTAGTTAGATTTGTATTGATTGTAACAGGCCAAACCAAAGGCGCTCACCACAGAGACACAGCGACACGGAGAAGGGCAAAACCGAGAAAGGCTCAAGCTAGTTAGAGCCCGTTAAAAAAGCGCAAGGTATCTGGGAGCGAACTACACGCATTATGACGTCGCTTGCTCGAAAGGCTACTCGGATTCAGCCTCGGATTCGCTTTCCTCGGAAACGGCGCGCAGGGAGATGCGTTCGCGGTGAGCGAGGAAGAGTCCGGCGGGAATGACGGACATGAAGGTGACCAGCCAGAGCATGATTCCGCAACTCGCGGCGAGTTCGGGGGAGATGTTGTAAGGCTCACCCTTAAAAAGAGTGGAAAGCACCGAGATAACAGCCAACTGGGAACCTCCGCCTACAGCAGGCAATTGCACTATCGATCCGACCATGCTGGCACCCATCACGATCAGGACATCTTCCAGTTTCATCTCGTGTAGTCGAACGGTTCTGCCACTCCGCTCTAGAGAAACACCTTTGCTTGAGCCGTAGACCATTGCGACCGAGGTCGTCTGAGGGTAGGCGTGCAAAACCTGTATGTACGTCCTTGCAATCAATAGCCAAATCGCGGCTGAGAGTAGGACCAAGGCTACAAAGGAACGCCAACCGTGGATTGTGTTTAAGCCTTCGCCGAACGAGCGCACCCGGCGACATACAGCGGCAGCAACTGATTTAGAAAACCGACTGAGTATGCGCTCGATGAAGTTCGCGATTTTTTCGGAGCGCCACCAAATACAGAAGAATGTAGCGGCCAAAAGCGCGCCCAAGACTAGCACCACGACACCTGCACCTTGTCCACTGACAGAGAAATGTAGGTTGGGGAAAAAGTTTAGGAGTTTCTTCGGAGGTTCGATGACAAAATTCTTGTATTTATCGCCTTTGGTTGTCAGTGTTATTCCAAGCATCAGTGCGACTGTACATACATCGAACACGCGCTCACTTATCCAGACTGCCAATTGCGACGAAAATGTAAGGCCTTCTTTTCTCGCAACGAGATAGGGACGAATGAACTCGCCAGGACGACCCAAAAGCGAGAGACCAGTGAAGCCAATGAACTGCGAGGCGATGAGCCTGGTAAAAGGGACATGCTTTGTAGGACGTAGGAGAATAGCCCAACGAACTGCCCGCAGCACATATACAAAGTACGTTAGTGCAACTCCTCCGATCAGCATCCAAGGATTTATATCTCCCGTCCAACGCCGGAACTCAGCCCAGTTGAAGCTGCGCCACGTACGGAACTGCGCGTAAATCAATATCCCCAGGAGCAGGACGACGACTGCGGTTGTAATGGCGTGTTTCTTCTTCATTCTGTTTTATCTGATTCCAGGCGCAAATTAGCGGCGCGCAAAAGTGCAAATAGGAAAGCCGTTACACAAGGTAAATGAGGCAAAGCAGAGAAGCAATGTTGATGGCTGGAGTAGTACGTTCACTGTCCGCCGGCGGGAACCGCGGGGCGGGTTTCGCTGGCGCGTGTGCTGGGGCGAACGGCGGCGCGTTTTTTCGACGGCAGCGTTGGTAATGCCGCAGTGGTCGCAATTTCCGGCGCGGTCGCGGCAGCCTTTGCTGCCGCAGAGGCTTTCTGCTGCGCCAGTTTCTTTTGGTTGTATTCGCGGATGATGCGCGCCACGTAGGCTTGCGTTTCGTGATAAGGCGGAACTCCGTGATACTGGTTCACGCGATGCGGGCCCGCATTGTAGGCAGCCAGGGCCTTGATGGCGTCTCCGTTATAGAGTTCGAGCAATTCGCGCAGATATTGTGTGCCACCGCTGATGTTTTCGCCGGGATCGAAGCTGTCCTTCACGCCGAGTTTCAAGGCGGTGCCGGGCATCAACTGCATGAGTCCGCGCGCGCCCTTAAGCGAAACCGCCCTGGGATTGAATCCGCTCTCGCTGTGGATGACCGAGGCGATGAAATCTTCGTCGATGCCCTGCGCTCCGCTGGCGTCGGTAATGTGCTGGGCGATGGTCTTGGCCTGCACGGCAGGCGCGGGGGCGGCGACGGGCACGGGCGAGTCATCGTGTTCGAAGCTGACGATCTGGTCGGTGGCGACGTCCACAAAGCTGGAGCCATTCTGGTCGAGATAGAGACGCGTGGTTTCGCCCTGCTGCGCATGATGTTCGTGGCGCATGGTGAAGCCGTTCTTGAGCGTGGCGAGTTCCGCGGCGGAGGCGCAGAGGCTGGCGGCCAGAACGATTGCTCCGAGTTTGGCGAAAATCTTCATCCGTTCAGATATTTCTCGACCGCCACGGCGACGCCGCTTTGATCGTTGCCGAGGGTGACCATCCAGCCATTCTGCTTGAGGTCGTCGGAGGCGTTCCCCATGATAACGGGAATCCCGGCAAATTCCAGCATTTCTATGTCGTTATAGTTATCGCCGATGGCCATGATGTCTTCGCGACGATAGCCTTGTTCCTGGGCCCAACGGGCAAGGGCGTGTCCCTTGGAGCAGCCTGCGTTGAGGGTATCCACGATGCAGAGATCGCGTTCGGCATATTGGGTGCGCAAGACGGTGATGCGGGAGGCCCACTCCCATGTGGAGAGCCGCGCCTGCGCTTTGGCCATGCGCGCCACCGTTCCGCAAAACATGGCCTGGACGGGTGCTTCCGTGATGGAGACCTCCAGCGGGTCGACGTACTCGATGAACTCGGCGTTCTTTTCCATCCAACGCTGAATGGAGCGATGGAGTTCGTGGACTGTCTCCACGGCGAGCGCGCCCTTCTGCGGGCGGTCAAAGGTGAGTACCGTATTGCCTCGGAACTCGCGCATATAAAGGACAAGGGCTCGGGCTACGTCTTCGGGGAGGAGATCCTGGTGAAAGAGTTCTCCTGTGCTGCGGCGGGTAACGGCGCCGTTGGAACTTACCAGGGTGACGGGAAAACCGAGGGCGTCGGCGACGGGGAGAGCAAAGCTGTGGCGGCGTCCGGTGACCAGCGCGATTTCGACGCCCATGGCGTGGGCGCGTCCCAAAGTCTCCAGATTGGCTTTAGTTATCTGGAAATGAGGGTCGAGCAAGGTTCCGTCGATATCGATGGCGACGAGGCGCAAAGGAGTGGTCACTGCTCTAATTCTAACAAGGCAAGGAAGAAGGTGAGAGTACAAGGCTCTATCCCCAACAACGCGCGTGCTTTATGATGGCTCGACATGCTCGGCGGCTTTTTAAATTTTGGAATTTACGGCATCGTTCTGATGGCTCTTGCGCTGGTGCACTTTGCGCGCAAAAGGCCTGATACCTATTGGCTCTACATCATCCTCTTTCTTGGTCCGCTGGGAGCGCTGGTCTATCTGGTTGTGGAAGCGCTGCCGGAGTTGAGTGATCCGGGGGCGTTCAAGGGATTCCAGCGGCGTAGCCGCATGCGCGAACTGGAGATGGAGATCCTCAACAATCCCTCGGCAGGAAATTACGAGGAGTTGGGGCTTCTCTACATCGACAGCGGCAAGTGGCAGAAGGCCCGCGAGGCGTTCGACAAGTCCATCTCCAGCCGAACGGATTCGCCCGACCCGTTCTATCGGCGAGGCATTGCTGAGGTCGAACTGGGAGATTTTGCGGCGGCGGTTCCTGACCTGGAGCGCGCTGTCGCAGCCGACCCGAAATACGATTTCCATCGCGCTAAAGGATTGCTCGCCTACGCCTACGCAAAGACCGGACAGACTGAGAAAGCTAACGCGATGTTCGAAGAGGTGACGCGCATCTCGACGCTGACGGAGACGCAATACCATTACGCGGAATTCCTCAACGAGCAGGGGCGGTCGGCGGAGGCACGCGAGTGGGCACAACGCATCCTGCAGAAACGCGCGACCATGCCGGGATTCCAGCGGCGCCGGGATCGTCCCTGGTTCTGGCGAACCAGAACGCTGCTCAGTAAGATCAGGAATTAGTCTCGCAGGTCAAGAATCTCGTAGTCAGGAATGTTGCACGCCGAAATTTCGCAGGTATCCATGTCCAACATCGCTTATTTCGAATGTTCGCGCTGCTCCGAACGGCTTGACTCCTCGGAAATGCGCACGCTTTGCACGAAGTGCGCCGGTCCTCTTTACGTGCGCTACGACCTGGAGAAGGTGGCGAAAACCTTCCTGCCCGCTTCGCTTTCCGGGCGCGTGCCCACCATGTGGCGCTATCGCGAGGTATTGCCGGATGCCGAGGCAGTGACGCTCGGGGAAGGCATGACGCCGCTGATTCCAAGCCGGCACACGCCGAACACGTTCATCAAGGATGAAGGATTGAATCCGACCGGGTCGTTCAAGGCGCGCGGACTTTCGGCGGCGGTGACGATGCTGAAGCACTATGGCGTGAAGAAGGTTGCCATCCCTTCGGCGGGAAACGCGGCGAGCGCGCTGGCTGCGTATTGCGCGGTGGCGGAAATCGAGGCATTCATCTTCATGCCGAAAGATGTGCCTCTGGCGAATCGCGTGGAATGCGAAAGCTACGGAGCGCATGTCACGCTGGTGGACGGACTCATCAGCGATTGCGGGCGCATGATAGCTGAGCGCAAGACGGCTGAAGGCTGGTTCGAGATGGCCACGCTGAAAGAGCCTTTCCGTGTGGAAGGCAAGAAGACGATGGGCTACGAACTGGCCGAGCAGATGGATTGGCATCTGCCGGACGCGATCATCTATCCGACGGGCGGCGGCGTGGGACTGATTGGAATGTGGAAGGCATTCGACGAGATGGAGCAGATGGGATGGCTGAAATCGCCGAAAGGCTTCCGTCCGAAGATGATTGCCGTGCAGGCCGCTGGATGCGCGCCGATCGTGAAGGCATTCGACGAACACAAACCGGCATCTGAAATGTGGAAGGACGCGCACACGGTGGCCGCCGGACTTCGCGTGCCGAAGGCGTACGGAGATTTCCTGGTACTCGATATCGTCCGGAAGAGCGGAGGCGCGTCGGTCGCGGCGACAGACGAAGAGATCATGACGGCCTTGCGGGAATGGGCGTCCAAGGAAGGCGTTTTCGCCGCGCCAGAAGGAGCAGCGTCGCTGGTGGCCTATCGCAAACTGCTGGCGGGCGGACTGCTGAAGTCGAGTGACAAAGTTGTGCTCTTCAATACGGGCTCGGGGGTGAAATACATCGACGTGATCGATGAGTACGGCAAGGCTTCTGCGAAGAAAGAGTTGCCGAAGAGCCGCAATATTGGCGGCATCATCCAGCCTTACTAAGGCAAGCAGCGGGTAGTGAGTGGCGAGAAAATGACGGACCGTCTTTATTACAACAATTCGTTTTTCTACGATTTTGTGGCGGCCTTGGAAGAGGCTCGCACGCTGGCGGATGGGCGCACGGCGGTTGTGCTGGACAGGACTGCGTTCTATCCCACGAGCGGCGGACAGGTCTTCGACACCGGATGGCTGGAGTTGGAACCGCTGGACGAAGCGCGCGGGAAGTTTCTTCCCAAATTGCGCGTCGCCGAAGTGGTGGAGGAAGAGGACGGAACGATTCTGCACATCGTGGAAGGGGCGATTCCGACCGGTGCGGTACGCGTGCGCGGATTCATCGATGTGGACCGACGCAGCGATCACATGCGCCAGCACACGGGACAACACGTTCTCTCGGCGGCCTTCGTTGAACTGTTCAATATGCCGACGGTTTCGTTCCACATGGGCGAGGAAAGCTGCACCATCGATCTGGAAACGAAATCGCTCAGCATGGAACAGACTCGGCAGGGAGAGCAGCGGGCGAACCAGGTCGTGCTGGAGAACCGCGAGGTCTGCATGCGCTCCGTAACCGTGGAGCAGGCGCGGGAATTAGGCGTGCGCAAGATTCCTCCGGCGGAACGCGACAAGCTGCGGCTCATCGACATTAAGGATTTCGACCTCTGCGCCTGCGGAGGAACGCACGTGCGCGCGACGGGACAGATCGGCGCAATCCTGATTCGCAAGGTGGAGAAGGTGAAGCAAGGCGTGCGCGTGGAGTTCGTCTGCGGAGAACGCGCCGTGGCTCATGCGCGACGGGATTATCAAACGCTGAGCGAAGCCGGCGCGCTGCTCTCGACGCATATCTGGGAAGTACCTGCGCAGATCGCGAAGACCCTGGACGAAGGGAAGTCGGCGGCGAAGGCGCAGCACAAGCTGCTGGAAGAGATTGCTGAATTGCGCGCCGAGAGCATTCTGCATGCGCGTCGGGACGAAGGTTCTGTGCGCGTGGTGGGTGAGGTCTTTGCGGAGCGCGACCTGACATTTGTGAAATTGCTGGCGCAGAAGCTGACGAAATCTCCGAACGTGATCGCCTTGCTAGGCGCGGGAGCTGGACAGGCGGCGCTGGTGTTTGCGCAGACGCCCGGCCTCGCAAGCGATATGGGTGCGCTGATGAAAGAGACGATGACCGAGTTGGGTTCGCGGGGCGGCGGCGCAAAAGATATGGCACAGGGCGGCGTGCCGGATGCCAGCCAACTGCAATCGGTGATCGATGCAGCATCGATTCGACTGAAGAGCTCGCTCTAAGCAGGAATTCTGAACCAGGCGACTTTGTTATGGACCAGCGTCTCATCCTCATCACGTTGCTGATCAAGCTCGGCGTTTCAGCCGCGATCAGCAGTGTGCTTGCGCGTTCGAGGCGTTTCCGCGTGCTGCTGTTCCATGAGAACCGCAAGCTCTCCGAAAAGCTGGAAATGGTGTTGTTCATCGGCGTGCCGTATGCGCTGGGCGTGGTGGTGCGCGCGACAGTGAAAAATTTCGTCGCCGCCGATGTGGCTTTCGAGAGCGCCATCCTGATGGGCATCATCGCGGGACGCACGTCGGGAGTAGTCGGCGGATTGCTGGTCTCCGTGCCGTCGCTGGTATTGGGCGAATGGGCGAATCTGCCGCTGAATGTTCTGGCGGGATATTCGGCGGGCTGGCTACGGAACTTCGCGCAGGACAGGGAAGCAATCTGGTCGTTCTCGCCGCTATTCGACCTGAGTATCTATCGTTGGATAAGGCGGACCATCGCGAAATCGTTCATCGACTGGCAGACCTCGTTCTTTCTACTCATTTTGGGGCTGCGTGCTGTCTACTTCGAAGTGGGATGGGAATTTCCGCGGCATACCTTCTTCTTCGATAGTCCGAGTTGGGGAGTGCGCCTGGGCATCTATCTGACGACGGTGATGACGGTCGCCATCGCGCTGAAGGTGCTCAACAATACGCGCATCGAGATGAAGCTGGAGGAGCAGGAGCGCCTTCTGCTGCATGCGCGCATGGAGGCCCTGCAAAGCCAGATCAATCCGCATTTCCTGTTCAATACGTTGAACTCGGTCTCGTCGCTGGTGCGCTTCGATCCCGACATGGCGCGCGACATGATTGTGAAACTTGCCAACATCCTGCGGCGTCTGTTGCGTACCGGGGACAACTTTGTCCAGCTTCGAGAAGAGTTCAACTTCATCGACGATTACCTGGATATCGAAGTGATTCGCTTTGGACGCGACAAGCTGAAAGTGATCAAGGAACTCGAACCGGCATCGCTCAACGTGCTGGTGCCGACGATGATCCTGCAGCCGCTGGTGGAGAACTCGATCAAGCACGGACTGAGTCCGAAGATAGAGGGCGGCAGCATCTATCTGCGCAGTCGTCTGCACGGCGGACGCTTGATCGTGGAAGTGGAAGATGATGGAGTGGGCATCGTGGCAGACAGCGTTCTATCCGGCACAGGTATCGGCATGGCTAACGTGAAAGAGCGCCTGAACGTGCTCTATAGCGATGCGGCCGGATTGGAAGTGGAGAGCCATCCGGGGCAGGGAACCATCGTGAGGGTTACGCTTCCGGTGCCGCAAAGCGAAGACCTGGTGGCGGGAATCTACGAATCGCGCTCCAACACTCCGCGGTAAAAATCTTCATATAGGGGGATGATCTTGCTGGCGCAATATTGCGCCTGCGCCATTACACGCGCGCGGTATCCCATCTCGTGCAGCCTGGCGTCGTCGCCGAGCACTTCGATAGCGCAACGCGCCATCTCGGCGACGTCGCCTACTTCGGCCATATAGCCGGTGCGTCCGTGCTCGATGACCTCGGGCACGCCGCCTACCCGGGTTGCGACGGGCACAACCTGGCAAGCCATTCCTTCCAGCGCCGCAAGTCCGAAGGACTCCATCTGGCTGGGTAACAGCATGACGTCGGCGAGGCCGAGTTTTTCGTAGACGAGGTCCTGCTTGCCCATGAAGAGGACGCGGTCGTGAATGCCCTTTTTCATGGCAAGCCATTCGGCCTTGGAGCGGTCGGGGCCGTCTCCGATCATCAGCAGCTTTGAGGGAATCTTCTGTTGCACGAGGTCGAAGATCTCAATGACATCGCAAACGCGCTTCACCGGGCGGAAGTTGGAGAGATGCACCAGCAGGCGTTCGCCGGGTTCGGCGAACTCCGCGCGCCTTTCGGCAGCGTCTTCGGGGCGGCGGTAGATATCGCAATTCACGAAATTGGGGATGACCTCGATATGGTTCTTGATCTCGAACTCTTCCAGCGTCTTCTGCTTGAGGTAGTCGGAGATGGCGGTGACGCCGTCCGACTGCTCGATGGAATAGCGGGTAATGGGCAGGTAGGAAGGGTCGAGCCCGACCAGCGTGATGTCCGTTCCGTGCAGCGTGGTGACGAAGGGAAGTTTGCGCGGGACGCGTCCGTTGCCGAAGGCCAGCATCTGGCGGGCGAGCATGGCGCTGACGGAGTGCGGGATGGCGTAGTGCACGTGCAACAGATCGAGTTCGTAAATCTCGGCGACCTCCGCCATGCGTGTCGCGAGGGCGAGGTCGTAGGGCGGGTATTCGAAAAGCGGATAGCGGGAGACTTCGACCTCGTGGTAATGGATGTTGGGATGCGGTTGCGTGAGGCGTATAGGTTCCGAATAAGTGATGAAGTGAACCTGATGGCCGCGCTGCGCCAGTTCGATGCCGAGTTCAGTGGCGACCACTCCGCTGCCGCCGTAAGTTGGATAACAGGTGATGCCGATTCTCATGCGTAGAAGTCCTGTCGATCAAACGCTTCTGATTGGATACTACGAGCGTGGCTTTGATGCAAATTGTGGGGAGCTAGAAACGCGAGGCGGAGGCGCCTGCGGCGAGTTCGCGGAGAACCTCAAAGACGCTGCCTCCCGCGCTCTGCGTGCTCTCCAGCGAATCCAGCGGCACGGTTGCGGAGAAGTGCGGCGACGACCGGCGGAAGGAAACATTGAGAAAATTGCAGGAGCGGGAAGCCATCACCGAGTTCATCATGTTGGTGATCTCGCGCTGCCAGTTGTGACGGCTGCTGATGACGAACGGCCCGATGGATTCGAGCTTCCAGCCTTGGGGATTGCGCGGAAGGTTGCGGCGTGTGCGCCCGCACCAGCGATGGTTCTGCACATCCAGATTGAAACTGGGCGGACAATGCAGGTTCGCTTCGAAGGTCAGGGTTTCAGGCTTCTTGCGAAGTTTGTTGATGAACCACTGCAACGGCCTCTCGCGGGGCGCGAGTTGAACCATGATGGTGGGATGTTTGAATCCGCAATTTGTTAAGCGGAGCCTGACTTGGAACCGAGAAGGCGTAACCCATTGCACTCCGGCGACGTGTCCGTATCCTGAGAAAGCAGCGTCGATCCAGGCCAATATCCAGGCCGAACGCTTACGATTCATCTGGACGAAAACGTAGTACCAGACCGCAACGAGCAGAATGCCCGCAAGGACGTCGATTGCGACCGACCACCACATCAAAACGTCAGATGCAACCGATGTGAAAGCAAGATGCTTGGCAAACTTTACGAACTTTTATCTGATTGGAAGGTAAGCTGGGGAGCTCACAATCCACGATAGCTGCCGTTATCCACCAGGATTGTCTGCCCTGTTATTGAGGCAGCGCGATCGGAGGCGAGGAAAACGACGGCGTCGGCGATATCTTCCGGAGCGGCGATCTTGCCGGTGGCGGTGTCGGCCGCCCAACGCTGGAAGAGCTCTTCTTTGGCTACGTTCATGGTCTTGGAGCGGCTTTCCGCCAACTGCTGAAGACGGTCGGTGGCGGTGTAGCCGGGGCCGACGTTATTGACCAGTATCCCGTCACGCCCGAACTGATTGGCGAGCGAGCGGACAAGTCCGGTAACGCCGACGCGAATGGTATTGGAAAGGATGAGGTCGCCGATGGGCTGCTTCACGGATACGGATGTGATGGTGATGAAGCGTCCCCAGTGATTGCGCTGCATGTGGGGAATGGTCTCGCGCGCGAAGCTGATGGTGCTGTTCAGGTTGAGTTCGAAGGCCTTGCGCCAGTCCTCGGCGCCGAGTTCCAGGAAGGTCTTGGCCGGAGGCCCGCCTGCGTTGGCGACGCAAATATCTATCTGCCGGAAGTTTGCGGCCACACCTTCAACAAACTTCTTAACTGCCTCCGGGTCGGTGACGTCGAAAGCGCGATAGAAAACTTCGACGCCATGTTGCGCAGTGATAGCGTCGGCTACTTTGGCGAGGGCGACTTCGTTGCGCGCACAAAGCGCGATCTTGCAGCCCTCGGCGGCGAGGGCAAATGCGATAGCTTTGCCGATTCCCTGTGACGAAGCGGCAACGACGGCGACGCGATCCTTCAATCCCGAGTTCATGTTCTCTGGTCCTTGCTGCTGGTCGCGGTGAGTACCTCGACTCAGCTTATGCTTTTGGTGAGCGAGTCGCTCACTACATAGAATCTGTTCTGGCCGCCAGGTTGTATGTTTTCCTTCTGGAAGCAGTTCTTGATTTGGAGGCGGAGTTCGCGGCTGATGGCCCATTGTGCGCCGGGACGCGTCTTGACCAGCATGAGGTAATCCACCTCGTTGTTGCCTATCTTGTCGATGCCGGGGACGTCCGGCTCCGCCACGATGGAATCGGCAAAGCGATCATCTGCGCGGAGTGCGGTTCCAATCTCTTTCAGCAGGCGAACCACGCGGTCGCTATCTTCCTTGTAATCGACGGAGATGTGCAGGGCGATCTGCGTCCAGTCGCGGGTCATGTTGCTGACGGTGGTGATGGTGCTGTTGGGAATGGTGTGTACCGTTCCATCGGCGTCGCGCAGGATGGTGCAGCGCAAGGTCATTCTTTCCACCGTTCCCTGCACATTAGTTATCTTGATCACGTCGCCTACATCGAACTGGTTCTCAACCAGGATGAAGAAGCCGTTGATAACGTCTTTTACGAGGGTTTGCGCGCCGAATCCGACGGCGAGTCCGGCGATACCAGCCGAGGCCAGCAGCGGGCCCATGTTGATGTTCAGCACCTGCAGGACTTGCATGGCCGCGAGGAAGGCGATGAGAGTGCTGCCGACCGAGTAGATGATCCCGGAAAGCGTACGCATCTGCTGGGAGCGCACTCCGGAAGGAAGTCCCTGGCTCTGGCTGTAGGAGGCAAGGCGCCGGCTGATCATTTTCAGCATGCGCGTGAGCAGGAAAGCGATGACGATGACGGCCAGGATCTTGGGCGCGTCATGGCGCAGGAAGTCGATGGAATCTTCCCGCCAATTCTGCAGCAGCCTGAGAATGGTTTCGTTCGACGGTAGGGTTGGCTCTACGGGTCCGCTCAAGTTCATCACCAGCGGGCGATTATAAACGAAGGACTTCCGCGCCGAAGTGACAGCAGGTGTAAGCAGCGGGAGTGCAGCATATAATGACAAAACTCTGCTGAAACTTTGAGGTATCCCCGATGCGATTCTTCCGCCTTTCTGCATTTCTAGTGTTCGTGGCATTCCTGTTGCTTCCGGTGTCCGGCACCGCAAAGCAAGGCGATCCACAGTTTGGCCGGTCGCGCAGCGGCGCGCCGCCCATGCCCGGTGTGAATGACAAAGAGCACGTCAAGGCTCGCAACGAAATGCGCCAGAAGGAATTGAAGAACGATTCCGAAAAACTTCTGGAGATGGCTACTGAACTGAAGCAATATGTCGATAAGACCAACGAGAGTGTGCTATCGGTTGAAGTAATAAGGAGAGCCGAGGCCATTGAGAAGCTGGCAAAAAATGTCCGAGAGAAGATGAGAGGGAACTAGGGACCATTGCCCGGCGATGGAATAAGGGAAAGCCCTTCCGCCACTAAAGTCTGGGATTACGCGATTGTCCCAAGTACTACGAAAGAAAGTATGTGCGAAGCGATTAAGGTGTTTGACCCGCCTTTTCGCATAGTGTTATAACTGCTCGGTTTAAGTGTGAAGGTTCCGGCGCGTGACTGGCCGGAATCCAGCACATCCCAACGCGGCCAAACTTCAGCATTCCGTCTTGATGTGGAAGCGCGTTTCGGGGGTTCCGACACCCTCAGTGCGCGGCAATTCGTATCTGCCGTTACGAAGGCAAGTCGGTTGAGATAAGTACTTAATATCCCGAACGGCTCGATTCGCTTGTAGATGAGCGAACGAGACGAAGACCCGTAACGACTTTTGATTCTTGGAGGAATTCTATGATCAGCTGGCTCGCGCCAAGCCTGAAGTCCTTTCCGTCGCTGCGTGTAGGCAAAATGCCTGCAGCTATTTCTGCCGCTATGTTATTGCTGGCATCCACGGCTTTTGCTCAACCGCACGAAGGCGGCGAAGCAGCCCTCAAACTTCCCGACCTGCACACGGTCAACTTTATCGGCGGCATCAACGGACACAACCTGTTGCTCGGCGGCCTGGTGTTCTGCGCCCTGGGACTGCTATTCGGACTCACCATCTTCGTCCAGCTTAAGAACATGGCTGTCCATCGCTCGATGCTGGAGATCTCGGAGCTGATCTACGAAACCTGCAAGACCTACCTAGTCACGCAGGGCAAGTTCATCATGGTTCTCTGGGTGTTCATCGCCGTCGTCATCTCTATGTACTTTGGCTGGCTGGCACCGGTCCCCGGAAAATCTGTCGCGGTCACGCTGCCCATCATCCTGCTCTTCAGCCTGGTCGGCATCGCCGGCAGCTACGGCGTGGCCTGGTTCGGCATCCGCGTAAATACCTTCGCGAACTCGCGCACCGCTTTCGCCGGACTCGGCGGCAAGCCCTATCCCATTTACAACATTCCGCTGAAAGCTGGAATGAGCATTGGCATGCTGCTGATCAGCGTGGAACTGCTGATCATGCTCTTCATCCTTCTCTTTGTGCCTGGCGATTACGCGGGCGCATGCTTCATCGGATTCGCCATCGGTGAGTCGCTCGGCGCTGCCGCCCTGCGTATCGCAGGCGGCATCTTCACCAAGATCGCCGACATCGGCTCCGACCTGATGAAGATCGTCTTCAAAATCAAGGAAGATGATGCCCGCAACCCCGGCGTCATCGCCGACTGCACGGGCGACAACGCGGGCGATTCCGTCG